>JBKHCS010000072.1:0-14352 GCA_046541715.1 Spirochaetaceae bacterium | reverse complement strand
TCTCGATGTGATGCGCAAAGTCGGAGATCTGTTGAAAGCCGAACATCGCCGCGGAACCTTTGACGGTGTGCATCGCACGAAAAACCGCGGATATCTCTTCGCTGTTGGCAGGGTCGTCCTCCAATTCCAGAAGCGATTGCTCGAGATTGTTGAGGAGCTCGTAGGCTTCCTCTCGAAAGCTCTCCTTAAAGCGGTCAAGCATCCGGTTCCTCCTCCGGCCGAGGCGCCGCGGGAAAGTCGATGAGCGCTCCGTGGAGCTCCCGGGCCTGCTCCGGGGCTGTGTTACAGAATCCGCCGATCTCCAAGGAGGCCCGGACCGCCGGCTGAAGGGTGCCGGTCAGACCGAACCGCACACCGCTCTTTTCGGCCTCCGCCGCCGCGGCGTACAGGATATGAACGAAGCTCGCATCGATCTGCTCGACGTGAGAGAGATTCAGGAGAACCTGTTTGTTCTCCTCGAGTGCCTCCCGTAACTTTTTCGCCTCGGCGCCGGCCGTTTCGACGGTACCCCGGCCCTCAATCGTAACTACTTTTAGGGATGATCCCATACCTTTCTCCAAAGGACCCAATAATGCAGATTTTTGTCCTAAGGACATTATACAACATTACGGATTTTTTGTACACGCTGGTGTTGTGAAATTAGAGAAAGTTATCTATTTCAAGGAAAGAGGCGAGCTGGACCCCGCTCTCGAGGAATCCCGCTTTGCGCTTTTTGATCACGATTTGGAGAAGCGCGATGTCTCGCTCGAGGTCGACCCGCCAATTCTGAACGCTGAAGGGATCCTGTTCCGAGAGGCCGGTCTCGTCGGCGATCGTTCCGGGGTAGACCCGGGTAATGACGAAATTGCGCTGCCAGGGAAGCGCGCTGATATCCTGCACCCGCATCCCGAAGAGGGGCGGAAAGAGATCTTCGGGGCGCTCTATTGCCAGGATATCCTCGATTGGGCTGTACGGACGCTCTTCGAGGGCGACGACGGTCTCGAAACTCTCGTCGTCCCGCGTAACGGCGATCCGCAGAAGGCTCTCGGGATTATGGGAAAGAATAACCCTCTGGGCATCCCCGATTCGCCGAGGCTCCCAGCCGTCGACCTCGGTAATCCGGTCTCCGACGAAAAGGCCGGCGTCCTGGGCGGGGCTCCCGGGGGCGACGTAGACAATCTCGAGGCCTTCGCGATCCTCCCGGACCGCCGCACCGAGCCAGGGATGAACGACTTCGCCCTCTTCGTAGAGATTCGGAAGAAAGAGCTGCAGCCAGGCCGAAGGGATCGCAAAGTTTACTCCCTCGAACTGCTCGATCCCGGCAAAGACAACGCCGATGAGCTCCCCGTCGGTACTGACCAGGGGTCCCCCGGAGTTTCCCGGGTTGATCGGCACATCGACTTGAATCGCGTCTCCCAGCTGAAGGAACCGCCGTTGCGTCGCCGAGACGATTCCCGAAGAGATGCTGTTCTCCAAACCGCCGGGGGAGCCCATCGCGTAAATCTGGGCGCCGGCTTCGACATCCCGAATCGAGGTGACCGGAAAGACGTAGACCGGATCGATCTCCGCCTTTAGGAGCGCGATATCGAAGATACGGTCGTATCCCACGACACGAGCGGGAACTCGGGTGTCCGACTGCCCCGGGAGGCGGATAAAGAGGCGAGAATAGCCTTCGTACTCCGGGCTGACTTCGCTCTCGATTACGTGGTAGTTCGTAAGAAGATAACCCCGGGAATCGATAAAGAAGCCGCTCCCGACGACTCGATCCGGGATTCCCGTCCTGCCCTCAAGACGTATTCCCCGGTTGACCCAGACCGTCACCGTTCCTTGAAGCATTTCCCGGGGCTCCGGCGGCCGGGCGATAATCTCTCGGGCTTCTTGCGGCAATTCCTCGTTCTGCGCCTCCAGGGCGTCGCCGAGAATACCGAGGGCGTAGCGGTTCCGGAGACTCTGGGCGACGCCGACCCACCGCAGCAACTCCTCCGGCGGGACGCTTTCCAGGTCCGGCGCCCGGAGGGCGGTGTGGAGGGCGAGCACCTCGTTTTCCTCTTCGAGATACGCCGCCCCCCGGGCGACGTAGAGGCGGCTTAGGTTCCAATCCTCCGCTTCTTCCGCCAATCCCTCGGCTCGTAGAGAGTAGTAGAGGGTTATTCCCCGGTGGAAGTCGTCTTCGGCGACTGCCTCTTCGAACTGCCGGAGGAGCAGCCGTCTTGCTTCGGCACCGAGCTCGGAGAGAACGGGTTCTTCGAGGGGGCCGTCCTCCCGGCGGATCCGCTCGACCCTCTGGAGCACTACCGCCGGCTTGCCGTCGGAAAGGAGACCCTCGAGCTCTTCCCGGACGAAGGCGCTGCGCTCCGGACCGGCGGGCATCTCCTGCTCTTCCGTGTCGTCGGACGTGAAGCGCTCCGAAGGCGGCATACCGGTACACGCCGCAAAGAGGGCTCCCAAGCTGAAGAATAACGCGGCAAACCGGAAGAGACGGGAGAGCGGATGATTCATGGTGTAAAGACCCTTAACACTTCTTCAAAGGTAAGGTCAAAGACCCCGGGTGCGGAAGAGGGAAAATCCCCCAGGAGCAGGTCCTGTTGGCGAACGATTTCCTGAATGTCCACCCGGCCGTCCCCATCGAGATCCCAGGAATAGACAGCCGGAGTTTCCAGCCGGGCACTCCCCGGCGCTTCGGTATACTCAATGGAAAAATCATCGTCTTCGTCGACGAGGAGCAGCGCAAGCTCCCCGCCGATATACTGCTCCGTCACTTCGAAATAGCCGTCCCCGTCAGGGTCCCGGACCCCGGCCACGAGAATTCCGTCCTCGTAATCGAGAACACGGTCGATTCTACCGTCACCCGTCGAATCTTCGAACCGGCGAACCGGAGCCGTGCCGTCGACCACCACCCGGGCGACCTGACCGCCGGCGTCGTCGTGAAGATCGACGACGTAAGCCGAAGGCGCCACGACGGCCGGAGAGACGAGGGTCGGAGTATCCGCTATTCGGAGCGAGGTGACGAGATCCAGGGTGTCCGCACCCCGGACTTCCTCCGGCGGAAGGATGACCGACTCGACGGCCCCGGGGAGCAAGTGGTACGTCGGTTCTTCCGGGAGGCTCAAGAAGGTGACCGCGGCGACCTCGGGATAGTCGGAGAACACGATACGATAGCTCATCTGACCTAAGGTATGCTCTCCCCGTGTCGGGATTCCGGATTCGAAGTGAAGGCGCCACTCGACCACGCCGTCGGTATTCCGGTCAATCTCCCAGAACTCCAGGCTTCCGTCGCGCATCTCCATACGGCTCTCCGAAAAGGTATCCCGATCGGCATCTTCGATTATGGTTCCGGAGAAGTCTTCCAAGGTGGCCCGGAGGAGGTCTTGCTGCGGGGTCCCGGCGACGCTCCGGGCCGCCAACCGGAGAGCGCTCCGGTCGCGATACGCTTCGGCTTCGAGGAAACTTTCGATATCCCACTCGGCGGCGGCGGCGTAGGCCATCGGATGCTCCCCTCCGGCCTCGAAGTAACGGTCGAGAAGCTCCCGACGCTCGGAGACCGACGGGGTCAGTAGAATAAAGTCCAGTAGCGCCGCGAGGTAGTCTTGACTCCTCGACGCATGACGGTCGAGCCACCGGCGCTCGACGGGTTCAGCAACCGTGTCGAGGGAGAGGCCGAACCGGAAGAGGCCGACATCCTCGGGATAGAGCCTGCGCCCCCGGGAAAAAACCTCGTCCGCCTCGGAGAACTCCCCGGCGACCCGAAGCACCTGGGCGGAAATACGGTAGTCCGCCGGCCGCCGGAGCTGCAGCGAGGGGAGAAGGTCTCTCGCGGCCTCGTAGTCACCGATGCGCATCAGAATAGAGAGAAGGGACCGGATACCGTCTTGCCGGTGGATGAGCCGCCAGCTATCGAGGGCAAGGGCGGATTCGAGGTGGGAACGACCGGTCAAGGTTCGTTCTTGATCTTCCGCCCCGGAAACCGCGCGAAGGTAGTGTAGGTCGGAGGAGGATTCATCGAAACCGAGACCGCGACCGGCGAGGAGAAAAGCCTCGTCGGCGAGGCCGTCCTGGAGCAGCGACAGGGACTGACGGGCGTACTCCAGAGCGATCGCCTCGTTATGAGAGATCTGCGCCGGAAGGAGCACCGGAAACAACAGCAGAACAACCGGAATAGCTATCCGTCTATCCGTCATGCCCCTCCCGCTATGCCGTGGCGGCGTCGGAGTCGGACCGCGCCGGGGGAAGTCCGAGAACCTCCCTTACTTCCGCGTCCGAGAGCGTCTCCTTTTCTACCAGGGCCGTGGTCAAGGATTCCACCTGCCCACGGTTCTCGGTAAGAATGTCGGTTGCCGAGTTGAGGCACTCGTCGAGAATATTCTTGACCTCGTCGTCAATCGCCTGGGCCGTCTCTTCCGAGTAGTCCTTGTGCCGGGCAATCTCCTTTCCGAGAAAGATCGGCTCATCTTCCTGGCCGAAGGCGATAGGCCCTATCCGGCTCATGCCCCACTCGGTAACCATCCGCCGGGCCAGCTCCGTTGCCTGCTTCAAGTCGTTCTGCGTTCCGGTGGTCGTCTCGTCGTAAAACATCTTCTCGGCAACATAACCACCGTAGGCGATGGTTATCCGGTCGACAAGCCATCCCTTGCCCCGGCTGTAGGCGTCATTCTCCGGGAGGGACATCGCGAGCCCGAGGGCCCTTCCCCGGGGAACGATGGTTACCTTGTGCAACGGGTCTGCGTTCTTGAGGTGGTAGTGCAGGAGGGCATGCCCGCTTTCGTGGACCGCCGTCTTGCGCTTTTCCTCGGCGGAGAGGACCTTGGACTTCCGGGCAACTCCCATCAACAGCTTATCCCGGGCCTCCTCGAAATCCTCCATGGTCACCAGCTCCCGGTCCTTTCGAGCGGCGTAGAGCGCTGCCTCGTTGACGAGGTTCGCAAGGTCCGCACCGGAGCTTCCCGGAGTGGCCCGCCCGAGGCGCTTAAGGTCTACATCCGATCCGAGGGGCACCTTGGCGGCGTGAATCCGAAGGATGGCTTCGCGCTCGTTGAGGTCCGGCATGTCGACGACCACCTGTCGGTCGAAGCGCCCCGGCCGGAGCAGCGCCGGGTCCAGGACGTCCGGGCGGTTGGTCGCGGCGAGAATGATGACCCCATCCTTGGTGTCGAACCCGTCCATCTCGACGAGCATCTGGTTCAGGGTCTGTTCCCGCTCGTCATGGCCCCCTCCGTAGCCGGCGCCCCGGGTCCGTCCGACCGCGTCGAGCTCGTCGATAAAGAGGATACACGGAGCGTTCTTGCGCCCCTGCTCGAAGAGGTCCCGGACCCGACTGGCACCGACACCGACGAACATCTCGACGAAGTCCGAGCCGGACATGTGGAAGAAATTGACCCCCGCCTCCCCGGCGCAGGCCTTTGCCAAGAGCGTCTTTCCGGTTCCCGGCATCCCCACCAGGAGGACCCCCTTAGGGATCCGGGCGCCGATCTTGGTGAACTTGGCCGGGCTCTTGAGGAACTCCACGACCTCCTCGAGCTCGTACTTGGCCTCCTTCTGCCCCGCGACGTCGGCAAAGGTTATCTTTACATCGTTTTCCTGAAACTTTTTGGCTCTGCTCTTCCCGAAGGCGAAGGCACGGTTCCCGTTACCCTGAACCTGGCGAAACATAAACCAGATAAAGAAGAACCCGATGAACCAGGGGAGGAATTGCAGAAGCACCTCGAAGGGGCTGACCGGCCGGGGGGAGCCGGAAAAGCGAATCCCCTCCTCCCGGAGAATATCCACGAGGCCGTCGTCGAAGTAGGGAATGTTCGTCGTAAACAGACGACTCTCACCCGTTCCGTTCTTGAGGGTACCCTGGATCTCGTACTGATCGAGAATTCGAACCGACTCGACCTGCCCTTCGGTCAGGTAGCCCAAAAACTGAGAATAGGGAATCTCCCGGCCCGGGGTCGTGTTTTCGCTAAAGACCAGAACGACGAACATTCCCAGGATTGCTATCAGAAAGATCAGGGCAAACCGATTATTCCGAAAGTCAAACTGCGGCTGATTCGGTTCCCGGTTGTTGTTACCCTGATTATTGTCGTTTGGCATACTCTACCTTAATTCCATTATCGGAAATATCTACTATCATGTCAGGGATCTGCCGCCCATCGTCTGCCACCTGGCAGCGCTCCGAAAGATGTACGTCACCGGCGCCCCCGAGGGAGGCGACGGCAAGAATTCCCTGCCGGTCTTCCAGAAGAGGAACCGCGTCCCGCCGGCCGGTTGACACTCCCGCCTCGGATAAGAGGCGGTTGAGTCGAATCGACCCGTCGGACCGATCGAGGCGGTCCCCGGGCCTCCGGGTCCGCAGCACGAGCGGGGGCACAGGACCCGGACACCGGAAGTCCCTCCATCTGGGTTCGGCGCCGGGCGAGGAGACTCGGAGCCTGACCAAGAGCGGGGAATTCTCCCCCCACACGACAGAAAAATAGCCCTTTTTGTCCGGCCGGACAACCAGAGGCCGAATCCGGACGTCCGCCGAGTCGAAGACCACTTCTACCCCGTGGCCGGCCTTGCGGCCCTCCGCCGGCGGTCCCCAGAGGGGACGGAGAAAGCGATCCGGTAGGCGTCTTACCTCCGGAATCACCCGGTTTACGGCGGTCAGGACCGCTTGCCGACGGATAGAGGGCGGAACCGCCCAGAAGCTCGCCCCGGGAAAGCGGATCTCGTCTCCCATTATCTCCACCGGCAGCTCCCGGGCGGCCGCCTCTATCGCCTCTCCGAGCTCCCGGGCTTCTTCGGCAAGGCGGAGGAGCGATCGAGAATAGTCCGGGGCAAGCTCCCGCAAGAAGGGAACCAGGCGTTGCCGGATTCGGTTCCGAAGGAACCGGTCGCTCCGGTTACTTTGGTCGATGTGCCAACGGACTCCCTCGGACCGGAGAAAGGCCCGGAGCTGACCAGGGGTTATGCCGTCAGGGCTATCGGATTTGTCACCGGGTCCGCCGTCGCCTGATCCGAGGAAGGGCCGGAGAATCCGCAGCGTCCTTCCGGATGGTAAGACGGTTTCCCGCACAAAATCGATGCCCCGGAGTGCCGGGACGCCGCCCCCGGTTAGAAGCCGCATCAGGACGGTCTCCACCTGATCTTCCCGGTGATGCGCCGTCAGGAGGTGGGTTGCCCCGATCCGGTCCGCAGTACGGTAAAGAAAGGCGTACCGGGCCTCTCGGGCGGCGGCCTCCAGGCCGCCTTCCTTTGCTTCGGGGGAGCCCACCAGGCTCCCCGGTTCGAGCGTTCCGGTCACAAGGGGAACCTTTAAGGTTTCGCAGTTGGCCCGAAGGAGCTCCTCCTCTGCCTGTTGCTCCGACTCCGGCTGGAGCCCGTGGTTCAGGTACGCCGCCGTCAGCCCTCCCGGAAGGGACCGTAGGTAACGGCCGAGAAGAAAGAGGAGGGCCGTGCTGTCGGGCCCGCCGGAGAGAGCCAAGAGCAGGTGGCTCCGCCCGTCCACGCCGCCGGCCCGGAGAGCGGCTAATAGCGTACCCGCGGGCCGGGAGGCAGTGGTACCCCGGTCAGGTTCGGCTGTTGATGGCATTCGTCACCGCTTCAAAGGGTTGGGTCAAGAGCTCCCGGAGGGCCGTCGCTCCCCGCGATAGGGCCCGGTCGATCGCATGCCGTTCCTCCGGCGGGAACTCACCGAGAACGTAGTCAACGACCTCCTCCCTCTTGGGGGGCCTGCCGATGCCGACGTAGAGGCGCATAAAATCGGAACTGCCGGTTTCTTCGATAACCGACTTTAGCCCGTTGTGCCCCGCCGAGGAACCGCCACGCCGCAGGCGGATACGTCCCGGCGCCAAGTCTAGGGTGTCGCACACGATTAGGGTGGCCTCGGGTTCTGCGCGGTTCCGCAGAAGCGCCTTCCGGACGGCTATTCCGGACCTGTTCATGTAGGTGAGCGGTTCGATAAGGGTAAGCGGTCGGCCGTCGTCGACGCCGAGATTGGAACGGGCCGAAAGGTATGGAGCAAAGAGCTTCTTCCGGAAAACGAAATGGTGCTGCTCCGCGAGAAGGCGGAGCAGCATAAAACCGACGTTGTGCCGTGTTTCGGAAAATCGCGGCCCCGGGTTCCCGAGGCCGACGATAAGGCGGAGCAGATGCTACTCCTCGGTCTCCGCAGTCTCTTCCGACTCGCCCTCGGCCTTCGCCGCTTCGCCCTCGACCCCTTCTTCGGCCGCTTCTTCCTCGACAACCTCTTCCCGGGTTGCATTGACAAGGGCTACCACGTGGTCACCTCCGGTAAGAAAGGTGACTCCCGGCGGCTCGGGGATATCCGAGACATGAATCGAGTCGCCGATCTCGAGACCCGTGACATCGACGCTGAAGGCGTGTTCGGGAATATCCTTCGGGAAACACTCGATTTCGACGTCGTGGAGCTGCTGCTCCAGGACTCCCCCTTCCCGAACGCCCTTCGGCGACCCTTCGAGGTGGATGCCGATATGGGTCCTCAGGAGGGCTCCCGCCTGGATGGCGTAGAAATCGACGTGGTTGATGGTGTTCGTCCGAAGGTCCTCGTCGTAGTCCTTGATCAGAACCTCGACGTCCTCGCCGTCGGCCTTCAGGGTGATGATCGTACTTTCGGAGATATGGCGGAAAAGGCCATAAAACTCTTTGGCGTCGACGCTTACCGCCTTAGGCTCGGTGTGTCCGTATATAACCGCCGGTATGCGACCGGCGCGTCGAAGGCGTCCCGCAGGCCCCTTCTTTCGACTCTCTCTCGGCTGTGCTTCTAGCACCCGCTCTTCCATCGTTTCGCTCCTCAGTGGTGAAAAGGTTTCGGCTATGCTGGGACGGGAGGATTCGAACCTCCGAATGCCGGGATCAAAACCCGGTGGCTTGACCGCTTGCCAACGTCCCAACGGTGTCGTCGGAACGACCTTGGTAAGGTGTTACAATGACGGGGCGATTGTCAAGACTCGGAGTATTCTTCGGTGTCGCCGTTGTTGTACGCCGTCATCACCTGCTCTTCGATCAAGGCCCGAAACTCCGGGGTAATCGGATGGGCGACATCCCGGAACTCCCCGTTCTTGGTCCGCCGATTCGGCATAGCGACAAAAAGGCCTCCGTGACCTTCGATTATCTTAACATTATGGACCACAAAGCAGTGGTCGAAGGTTATGGTAGCGTATGCCCGAAGCCGACCGTCTCCGGTTATTCTCCGAACGCGAATATCGGTGAGCTCCACCTTTCGCCTCCTCTACTTCTGAGCTCCAGTATAGGAAATTCCGTTGACGATGTCACAGCTAAGATTTAATCTTGGCGCATGATAGACGAGAGTTTCGATGATTTCGATCGAGACGAGTTCTACGATGACGTTGACGGGGACGACGGTTTCTACGACGAGGGGGACGCCGACGACGGTGAGCTTCCGGATTCCGAGGGAGATTGGGGCGACTCGCCCTGGTAGACGACCTCCCCCTGAAACCAGAGGGAATCAAGGTCGTAGAATCGCCTCATCTCATCGGTCATCAGGTGAACGACCATAAAACCGCAATCTCGCAGAATCCATCCTGACTCGACCGACCGTTGGCGGACTCCCAAGAGGGAAACCCCCTCCTGGGTAAGGTAGTCGTCGATCCGCCGCATCAGACCTCGAAGATGCCCGGTACTTCCGGCGGTGGCGATTACGAAGTAATCGCTTACGCTCGAGACCCGGGAGATGTCGAGGACCACCGTCCGCTGGGCCTTGTGATCGTCGAGAACGCCTGCGGCCCCAAGGGCGAGCGCCTTATTGTCTGACATAGGTTCCATCAAAATCCCGTCCAAGAATAATTGTTACGTCGGCCGGGCTTTCCGGGTCGACATCCGAGACGACCCTAACAGCCCTGATAATCTCTGCGACCCGCTCGGCGAGCTCGACGGTACCTCGCCGGTCGACCACAACCGTGTGCTCGATACCCGTCGATTCGGCGTTCGCAAAGGAAACGACGTCGAAGCCGAAACTCTCGTAAAGCTCCCGGGTTCGCCTGGCGAGGCCGTTTATCTCCGTGCCGTTTAGGATTTCAATCGAGATAACGACGTTGTCGTCCCGGATCGATTCGTCGGTCGCAAGGCTGTCCCGGACCTGCCGAACCGTTTCCCGGAGCCATTGCCCTTCGAAATGGGGAAAAAGCAGCGTGTCCCTGTTGCCGGCGATCTCTACGACGCGCTCGTTGCCCTGGACCCGCCGCGAGATGCTACGGTTAACGTCTAGGGTGGCGAGACTCCCGGCAAAGGTAAGGAGGCTCCTGCGATCCATATTCGATTCGACGGCTTCGATGAAGTAGGGAGTGACTTGACGATGCGAGAGGTACTCCGCCTTGGAACCGACAGCCGCGAGGAGACGCCGGACGAAGGTCTGGCGCCGCTCGACTCGTTCCACATCGGTTTCTCCGGGCTCTTCGAAACTCAGGTAATCCCGGACCTTCGCGCCGTCGAGGACGACGTTCCCCGCCGGCAGCATAAGGGCCGGTCCGCCCTCCGCCGGTCCGTAATTCGACGCAATAAAGACCTCGACGCCTTCGAGGAGATCGACGAGGTCCGAAAGACCCTCCTCGTCGATTACCAGATAGAAGGGCAACGGCGTCCCGATGAGGGCCTCGACTTCGGTCCGAAAATTGTCGATCTCGCCCATCCGATAGAGGGTATCGATCCGGTCGACCCGACCGAGGCGCCCGATGATCGCTCCGGTATTCGGAGGCACGTTGACGAGGGCCGACTTTCCCGTTTCCGGGTGGTACATCAGCGCCTCTATAAGAAGGACATCTTCCGCCGCGTCGATAACCAGGAGAACATCGATCATCGACTGATTCTCGACGATCGTCGTTATATCGTCGCTTCGCAACTGCGAGGAGAGCACCCCTACCGTCCCCGCAATGACGATAAGAATAAGACCGACGATGATGAGGCCGCGATCGATAGGCTTAGTCCGCATTACGGGGATTCCGCCCGGCGTCGTAACGTCGTTTCCATCGCGAGGGTCGGTTCGGCGAGATCCCGGCCCCTCTCCCGAAGGTGGTCGATAACCGCGAGGACCAGGGTAACCAGATCCGCCGAGTCTCGGAGCTCCTTAAGCCGGGCGTCCAGAAAGGGCCTATTGGGCTCGAGGTAGTCCGCCGCGTAGAGAATAAGAGCTAAGGGTGACGGGTCGGCGGTCCCGAGGGTGTGGTGCCGAACCGCATCGAGGATTTCCGTGTCGGTAATATCGAAGGCCTCGAGAATAAACTGTGCCGCCGCGCGACCGTGAAGGAGAACGGGATTCTGCTCCTCGAGCGGGGAGAGTCCCCTACCGTCCCGGAGCGCTTCCTCGGAAACGGCCTCCGGAGGCCACTCCCGGGCAAGGTCGTGAGCGAGTCCTGCCAGGCGCGCCTTCTGAGGATGGTAGTCGAAACGCCGGGCAAGCACCTCGGCGGTGTCGGCCACGCCGAAGATGTGCCGGCGACGTTTCGGGGAGACGTTTTGCTCGAGGTAGGCCGTCACCTTCCTCACGTCAGCGTCGATAGAGGTCGTGTTGCTGTATAAAGACATAAACGGATTCAGTCACGAGGTAACGGAAGGCTTTTCCCAATCGGACTCTCTCCCGGATCTCTGATGATGACACCGGCATCGGAGAGTTGTCAATAGCGGCAAAGGGCTCTATCCCCCGGGGAAGGTCCTCCCCTTTCCGATGAGCGACAATGAGGTCGACTGTTTGGATAAGGGCGTCGGCTTCCTTCCAGCTGTCGAAATCGGTGGCCAGGTCGTCCCCGATAATCAGACCAAGCTTACCGTCTATGGGCATGGTGTCGTAGAGATACCGTACCGTTTCGATGGTGTAGGTTACCTTCTCCCGCTCGAGCTCCCAGGAGTCAACGGTCATATCTTCCCGGCCGTTGAGCGCCAGACGAAGCATTTGTACCCGTTCGTCACCGGAAGCCTCAGGACGCTCGGTCTTGTGGGGCGGCTGATACGTCGGAACGAATACTATCTTATCGTACCCGAGGATGGTCCTGACCTCGTCGGCAATGAACAGATGGCCGATGTGAATCGGGTCGAAGGTGCCGCCGAACATCGCCACTCTCATTCTTCGGCGTCCTCGAGAAGAATAGCGGCGAGCTCCTCGAGTCCCTCTCCGGTCAGCGCCGAGGTGCCGACGACTACGTCGGGCGCCTCCTCGGCCTCTTTCAGGCGGGCCAGACCGGCTCCGGCCTCCGGTAGGTCGATCTTGGTCCCGACGAGAACCGCCGGACGGTCGAGGAGCGACGGATCGAAGCTCGAGAGCTCCTTTCTTAGGAGGCGAAGCGCCTCATCCGGGTCGATAGGATCGGTAACGTCGATGGTGTAGAGAATACGCTGGGTCCGGGCGATATGCCGAAGAAAGCGGAATCCCATGCCTGCGCCTTCCGAGGCACCCTCTACCAGCCCGGGGATATCGGCGATGATAACCCGGCGCCACTCGTCGGTAAGCACCCCGAGGTTCGGCTGTTTGGTCGTGAAGGGATAGGCTCCTACTTCGGGCTTCGCCGCGGTAAGAGCCGCCAGGAGGGACGACTTGCCGGCATTGGGGAATCCCACAATCCCCACTTCGGCGATGACTCTGAGCTCGAGCTTGAGCTCCCGGCGCTCTCCGGGCTCCCCCGGCTGGGAAAACCGGGGAGTCTGATGGGTCGAAGACTTAAAGTGGGTATTGCCTTTGCCTCCCCGGCCCCCTTCGACGACCGTCAGCCGCGAATCGGGAGCCTTGAGGTCCGCGAGAAGCTCCCCGGTCTCCCGGTCCCAGACCAGGGTTCCAAGGGGCACCTCTATAACGGCGTCGGCCCCGTCGGCGCCGTGTTTGTTCCGCCCGGCCCCCGGCTTACCGTTACCGGCCTTGTGATGCCTTTTGGTGACCAGATGACCGAGGCTATTGAGCTGGGGATGGGTTACGATGATGCAGGCGCCGCCGTCCCCGCCGTCCCCGCCGTCGGGGCCGCCTTTTGGGACGTAGCGCTCTCGCCGGAAGGATAGGGCTCCGTTTCCACCGCGACCGGACTCGACGGAAACGGAGACTTCATCAACGAAGAGGCTCAAGACGTCGCAGCGGGGCTACGCCGAGGGCTCTATCGAGATAGTCTTTTTTCCCCGGCGGGTGGCAAATACGACGGTGCCGGCTGCGGTTGCGAAGAGCGTGTCGTCGCTCCCTTTACCTACGTTGGTTCCGGGATGAAACCGGGTGCCCCGTTGCCGCACGATGATCTCTCCGGCCTTTACCAACTGTCCGCCGAAACGCTTTACGCCGAGACGTTGTGCGTGAGAATCGCGGCCGTTCTTTGAGCTTCCACCACCCTTCTTATGTGCCATCTATCTAACCTCTTACGAAAAATTTATCTTCAGGGAAACCTCGTCCGGCTCGTCACCGGCGACGTCTTCCAAGCTCCGGATAAGGAGGGCGGTAATCCCCGCGAGAAACTCCTTTTGTTCCGTCGCGACTCTTTCTACCGACAGCCTTAAGACGCCGGCACCCGGTGCCTCGCCGGAGACGTCGATCCCCGGTGCATCGAGAAGAAGCCCCGCCACGCTGCGAAGCAGCGCCGAGACGGCGCCGCAGACCACGCTGACCTGCCCCTTTAGAACCCGGGCGTGTCCCGTGGCGTCCAGCAGGCGAAGACCACCATCCGCGTCGACGTCCATGACGACGCGAACCATATTAGCCGGAGATTTCCCGGACCCGAACCACGGAGTATTGTTGCCGATGGCCCCGCTTCCGGGCGTAATTCTTCCGGCGCTTGTACTTGTAGACGATTACCTTACGGTCCCGGATATGCTCTTCGACGACACCCCGTACCGCCGCTCCGGAGACGTAGGGAGCTCCAACCTTGACATCGTCGTCGTTCCGGACCATCAGGACCGAATCGAACTCGACGACGTCACCCTCGTTCTGGGAAAGCCGATCGACACGAAGGGTCGAACCCTCTTGGGCCTTGTACTGCTTTCCGCCAATTTCTACTAATGCATACATTGTCTTGCCTTACCTGAGTTTAGAGAAGGTACTAAGTAGCACGCCAACTGACAATGGTCAAGGGGAGTATAGTGCGCGGTCACACCGAGCGCGTTCGATCGAAGAACTCCCGTAGTCCGCGTCCGAAAAGGCCCAGTTTCGCGGTTCCGGCACCCTCCGGGCTATCGGAATCTCCTTTCGCCGCATGTTTGGCGTCTCGGTCCGGGCTGTACACCAGATAAACGAGGTGCCCTGCGTCGTCGAAAATACCATAAACGTCAACGCTCCGTTTCCCGGATTCGACCTGCCGGTAGCCCCGGTAGCGGTCCACTTCGGTGACGATTTCCTCGGGACGGATCTCGGGGAAAACGGAGTCTATCGACGCATCGAGAAGCTCCGCTTTGCGACGGTCGGCCTTATCGGCG
>JBKHCS010000071.1:0-14439 GCA_046541715.1 Spirochaetaceae bacterium | reverse complement strand
CGGAAACCGCCCCGGCCGCCGGAGGGGCGCCCGCGACCGCCGCCGCCACCGGTGTCCTCGAAGCCCTGGAACAGGTAATCGCTTCCCGCCGGGAGGAGATGAAGGAGGGCTCCTACACCACCTACCTCTTCGAAAAAGGCCTCGAAAAGATCCGGAAGAAGACCGGGGAAGAGGCGATCGAGCTCCTCTTGGCGACCGACCCAAAGGAGGTAACCAGCGAGGCGGCGGACCTCCTCTATCACCTGCTGGTCCTCCTTAGAGCCCTCGAAATTCCCCTCTCCTCGGTTCTCGGAGAGCTCGAAACGAGGCTAAAGCGGTAGAAGTGTATCAACAATCTTGTTGATACCCACCTTCCCTTCTAACCTCCGCCGAATTGTTGTAGAGTAGTCGCACACCGACAATCTCTTCCGGAGGATTCTGAATGGACAATAAAACTGTTGATGCCGTAGCTCTATCCGTACGGTCCCTATCGATGGACGGGGTCGAGAAGGCAAGCTCGGGGCACCCCGGGTTACCAATGGGCCTCGCCGAGGTCGGCTCCCTCATCTACGGCGAGTTCATGAATCACTACCCCGGGGATTGGCAGTGGCCCAACCGCGACCGGTTCGTCCTCTCCGCGGGCCACGGGTCGATGCTTCTCTACTCCCTGCTCCACTTGAGCGGCTACCCTCTTACCCTCGACGACCTTCGGAGCTTCCGTCAGGCGGGCTCCAAGACTCCCGGGCACCCGGAATACGGCCACACGGTCGGCGTGGAGACGACCACCGGCCCCCTCGGGCAGGGGATTTCCAACGCCGTCGGGATGGCCATCGCAGAGGCTCATCTGGCGGCGACCTACAACACGCCGGAGCACAAGATCGTCGACCACTACGTCTACGCAATAGCGAGCGACGGCGACCTGATGGAAGGGGTGTCCGCCGAGGCCTGCTCCCTCGCGGGGCACCTCGGTCTCGGGAAGCTCATCGTCTTCTACGACGATAACAAGATCAGCATCGAAGGGTCGACGGACCTCGCCTTTACCGAGGATCCGGTTAAGCGGTTCGAAGCTTACGGCTGGCACACCATGCGGGGCGACGCCTACGACGTCGACGGCATCCGGAAGATGGTCGCCGAAGCGAAAAAGGATCTTGATCGTCCGAGCTTTATCGCCCTCTCTTCGGTGATCGGAAAGGGCTCCCCGAACAAGGCCGGAACCCACGGCGTCCACGGAGCCAAGCTCGGCTCGGAAGAAATCGTCAAGACCCGCGTCAATTTGGGCCTCGCCGAGGACGACGAGTTCTTCGTCCATCCCGACGCCGCGGCGTATTTCGAGGAGAAGCAGGCCGCCCAGAAGAAGGTCTACGAGGAGTGGATAGCACTCTTCGACGCCTGGTCCCGGGCCAACCCCGAGCTCCGGAAACAGTGGGACGCCGCATACGACAACGGTCTCCCCTTCCTCAAGAACATCGAGATGCCGGCGTACAAGGTCGGTGACAGCACCGCGACCCGGAAGGCGAGCGGCGCGGCCCTCCACGCCGTTGCGAAGGCGCTTCCGAACCTTATCGGCGGCTCCGCCGACCTCGGCTCTTCGAACAACACCGAGATTCCGGAGTTCGGCGATTTCGCCAAGGCGACCCCCGAGGGGCGCACCCTCCACTTCGGTGTCCGGGAGCACGGCATGGGGGCTATTGCCAACGGAATCTACCTCCACGGGGGTCTCAGGCCCTTCTGCGCCACCTTTCTGGTCTTTACCGACTACATGCGGGGATCCATGCGCCTCGCGGCTCTGATGGGGTTGCCGGTCGTCTACGTGATGACCCACGACTCGGTCTTTCTCGGAGAGGACGGCCCTACCCACCAACCCGTCGAGCACTACGCCGCCCTCCGGGCCATCCCGAATATGACCTTTCTCCGCCCGGGGGACCCGGAGGAGACCAACGAAGCCTGGCTGATGGCCCTCGAGCGGACCAAGGGACCCTCGGTTCTCTCCCTGACGCGGCAGAACCTTACGGTCTACGAGAAGTCCGATTCCGACTGGAAGAAGACCATTCGTCGCGGTGCCTACGTCGTCCGGGAGGGCGGCTCCTCCCCGGCGATCACCATCGTCGCGACCGGGTCAGAGGTTTCCCTTGCCCTCGAGGCGGCCGACAAGGCTCGGGAATCGAGTATTCGGGTCGTGTCGATGATCTCCCGGGAGCGTTTCCTGGAGCAGGATGAGGCCTTCCGGGAAAGGATAATCCCTTCCTCCTCCCGGGTCGTGGTTGCCGAAATCGGTGTCTCCCTTGGGTGGGAGCGCTTCGCGACCTCCCCGAAGGATATCTTCTCTCTCGAGCGATTCGGAGCCTCGGCTCCGGCCAAGGACGTCGTCGCCGAGCTGGGCTACACTGCGGAGAACCTGACCAAGCTATTGGACGGCTAACCCTTCGGGCCCCGAAGGCTCGAGTAATCCTCCACCGGGGCGTCGAGCCCCGGCCGGTGGTTTACCAAGCGCCATTCGGCGTAGAAGCCGTCGGCGGGGTGACGCTCCTCGTCGTAGTTTACCGGGTGGGCGGACAGTTGAAAGATCCCGCAGTTGCTTCCCTTGATGAGGGGCATCCACCGGTCGTGATGCCCCCCAAGGCTCGACCGAAAGATCCACTGGAGCAAACCCCCGTGGGTTACCGAAACAATCCGGCGGTAGCCCTGTTCGGCGGTATCGATCAGATACTCCCATACCGCCGCCGCCCGTCCGTAGAGGCTCTCGACCGACTCCGCCTCCGGGACCGACTCCCAACTCTCGATCCGAAACCGTCTCCACTCCTCGGGGTAGCGCTTCGGAACCTCCTCGAAGGTGTAACCGGAGAAGATGCCGGTATCGAGCTCCTTTAGGTTGTCGACGGTCTGCGGCTCCCCGCCGTAGCCGATGCTCTTCCCGATAATCTCCGCCGTCTCCCGGGCCCGCCGGAGAGGGGAGGTCAATAAGAGATCGGGAAACTGCTGCACAAAGAAGCCCGCGGTACGCCGCGCCTGGTCCTTTCCCTTCTCCGAGAGGGAGTATTCCCTGCGTCCCTGAATAACGTGATCCGCGTTTCCGACGCTCTCGCCGTGCCTGACGAAAAAGAAGGAGGTGTCTTTCGTGAGGCGCTGAAAGGAAGGGGGATTATGGAGCATCTCTTAGTACTCGAGAATGATGTTGCCCGTCACGGAGTTATCCGTGTACTTGATCATCAGGGTGTTGGTCTCGGCGTTGTAGTGACGTCCCTTGACGTACGACTCGAAGGCCGGGTCGGTTCGCCAGGGCTGTCCAAAGAGCTCCATGCCGGAGAAGGGGGGGACGCCCTGGAGAATCAAGAAATGCGTCCGGTTACGGGGGTACCGGATCCCGATCCGGAGGTCGTCTCCTCGACGCTCCACTTGCGAAACCTCGGCGACGGTCCAGATCCAACTCCCGGGGCCGAACTCGTCGTAGAGCGAGACCAGATGGGGGTACGCCGTGTTGTCGATGAGAAGCGGGTAAACCGCTTCGAGACCGAAGCTGCCGTCCTGTCCCTGAGCGGTTCTCCCGGAAGCAAGAAGAACCCGGGGAAGAAAACCGGTTTCATCCGCCAGGGCGAGGGCCGAAAGTACAAGGTTGCGGCCGATGTCCCGGTACCGCTGATCGCCGGTCTCGTCCCCCAAGGCGTTCAAGACGATTCCCCCCTCTAGGGAGGCGAGAACGTCGACCTGACCGGAGACCGTCTCCAAGAGAAAGCCGTCGTCCACCTGGACCAGGCTGCTCATGAGCGGGTTGTTCGCGACGGAGTAGAGCGCCTCGAAGGCTTCCCTGCTTTCCTCCGTCGGAAGCTCCGTAAAGAGAGCGGCCTTGAGCATTCCTATTGCCTGGTAGACGTCCGCATTCTGAGGATCTAGGCGCCTTAGGAAGTCGAAAAAGGCGTCTCGAAACTCTGTGGTTGCACGATAGAGCGCGAACTCCCCGAGATTCTCGGTCAGGAAGACGTCGAAGTCTCCTGCCTCGACCAATTCCAAGAGCTCCTGGCTCTTCTCGGCGTCCGCCTGGAGGAAGTCCTGTCTGACGTCCCGGAGGTTCCCGAGATAGGGGGCCGAAAGAAGACCGACCTCTCCGGAATGGAGATCCGCCGCCCGGCGCATTCTGTTAAAGGCGGAGACGTACTCGTTTCTCCGCCAGGCCTCCGCCAAGTAGGCGGCAAGGATCTTTTCGTCGAACTCCGATGTTCCGTCCCGGCTGAGCCAGGTCCCGGAGCCGCCGTTGAATCGGCGCTGCCACCCCCGGTAGCTCACGTCCACATACCCACGGACCGCCGCTTCGAACGCGCCGTCGGAAACCGAGAGGGCGCCGTCTTCGAAGAGGGCGAGAATCGGTTCCTGCTGATTCTGCGCCGCCGCGCTGTAACGAACCGTCTGGCTTAGGACGTTTCCCGGAAGCAGGATCTGCCGGGTTTCGGGGTCTATGGAGGCCCGGGCCGGGGGTGCGAGGAGGTAGCGTCCCGAGCCGTAGGTAATAGGAACAACCGCCTCTTCGCCCTCCGCCTCGAGCCGGGCCCCTCCGGAAAGCTCGAAGGGGAGCCGAATTGCCTCGTAGCTTCTGCCGTCGTCCTGAATCGACGGCTTGATGTGGAGCTCGCCGTTCTCGTCGCCGGCGAGGAGAAACCGGATTTCCGCCCCCTCGGCAAACCGAAGGCTGAACCCATTGTCCAAGGTCTCGTAGGAGACCAACTCTTGTCGGACTTCTCGCCCCGAAGGCTCCCGGAGAACCACGGAACGGTCGGAATCGAATTCGAAGGAGAGCCCTTCGTACTCGACGCGGACATGCGAAAGGGAAGACTCCTGGCTTCTCGGGTTGGTTACGATATTCGCCCGGAGAACGAGGGGGCCGAGACGTTCAACGAATACTTCGCCGCCGGAGAACTGCAGGAACAGGAGAAAGAAAATAACGCCCGCATAGACGACGGGAATTACGAAGTACGTGCGGTTAATTCGGCGCCTCATTATGGTGCGGATTCTACCAGCATCGTAACGCCGTCGGCAAGTTTGCCGCGGTTAATGTTGTCAAAATCGAAACTCGGTGGATATTATTGGTGAGTTGGCTCATATCCTCTCTACGCACACGTTCATTCGTCGCCTCTTCGTATCGCTCCTCGGGGTAGCCCTCTCGGTGTTCTGGAGCTCCTGTGCCACGAGGCCCGAACAACGGCCCGATACCCCGGAGGACGCCTCATTCGTGGAGGGCCTCGAGGACACTCCCTACGAAAGCATCAGCCTCTACATGTCCCTCGGGGATCCCGAAGCGGCGATCGCCGCCTACGAGGATGCCCGGCTCCGGGATCCGGAAGATCCGGATACCCTGGTGCTTCTCGCCGCCCTCCAGATGACAGCCGGCCTGGTCGAGGACGCCGAGCTCACCCTCGAGGAGGCCCTCGCGGCGAATCCGTCGCATCCGGAATCCCTCTACTACCTCGCACTTATCCAGGGCGCCCGGAACGATTCAGATTCCCAGGAAGACCTCCTCCGGAAGGCCGTCGAATCGGACCCCTCCTTCGCTTCCGCCTACGCCGCCCTCGGAGAGCTCTACCTTACCGATCGGCGTCTCGACGACGCCAAAGAATCTTTCGAAGAGGGCCTGAAGCAGGAACCGGATAACCTCGTGGCCCTCGTCGGCCTCGGCAACGTTCTCATCCGGCAGGAGGAATACGAGGAGGCGGAAGAGGTCCTGAGCGATGCCATTGCCGAGGCGCCGGAGTACGACTTTGCCTACGTGGACCGAAGCCGGGCCCGGGTCCTCCAACGAGAATTCCAGGACGCCGAGGAGGACCTCGACGAGGCTATCCGTCTCGAGCCGGAATTCTCCTGGCACTACCTTGACCGGGGGAGGGTACGGGCCGAGCGGCGGCGGTACGCCGAGGCGGCGGAGGACTTTACCCGGGCCCTCGAGCTCGACCCCGACGTCTTCCTAACCTACGTCTACCGGGGACGGGCCTACATGGCTCTCGAAAACTTCTCCGCTGCCTTCGAGGATTTCGATACCGCCCTGGCGATGCGGCCGGACTACCGCGACGGCTACGCGACCCACGGTGCCCTCGCCTTTATCGTGGAAGAGTGGGAGACCTCGTATCGCAGTTTCCGGCGTGCCTTCGAAGCGGCGCCGGATCAGTATAGCTATCCGCTCCTTGCGGCGGTGGGTATGTGGCGCGCCGGCGAAGAGTCCTCCGTGCGGAGCTATCTAGCGGATATCACCCCGCAAATGCCCCGGGACACCCTCTATTGGGAGATGGCCCGGTTCCTCCAAAACCCCGCTTCCGATAGCGCTCTGCTCCAGCGAATCAATCGGGAACGGGACGAGATTGTCAAGGCGCAAATGCTCTTCGTCATGGGGTGCCACTACCGCAGAATCGGCCTCCACGACACCGCCCAGACCCTCTTCGGCGAGGTAGAGCAGATCGATCGAAGGGGCCTTATCGAGACCCGGCTCGCCACAGAGGAGCTAAAGCGCTATGGTAACCCCCAGTGAAGGGTGTACAGGAGCTAATCGCCCACATCGATAGGGATCGTCCCGTCGTAATCCAGGCCCACGACTTCCCGGACCACGACGCCGTGGCGTCCGCCTTTGCGCTCCGGCACCTCTTGAGTCTCAACGGCGTTACGGCCTCTCTTTGCTACGGCGGAGAGATTCAGAGTAACTCCCTCGAGGCCGCTATCGACAGCCTGGAGATCCCCATAAGCGCCTGCGAGGATACCGAGCTCCGGGAGGACACCCAACTAATCGTGGTCGACGGCTTTGTCGGCAACAGCAACCTCCAAGACGTGCCGGGAACGGTCGTCGGCGTAATCGACCACCACAGCCCGCCGACGGAGCCTCAGGTTCGCTACTGGGATATCCGGGAGAACTACGGATCTTGCTGCACCATCATCTACGAGTACTTCAAAATCTCCGCGGCGGCCATAGAAGGTTCGGTGGCCACGGCCCTCTTGATGGGGTTGATGATGGATACCGCGTTTATGACCCGGGGGGTTACCCCCATCGACCTCGAAGCCTTCGACGTCCTCTTCTTTAAGGCGGACTGGGAAACCGGAAGCCGGCTCCTGAAGAATAGCCTCTCCCTCGCGGACCTCTCGGTATTTCGAGAAGCCATCAACGCCTGTGTCGTCGCAGACGACTTCTGTTACGTCCCGATCCAGCGCGAGTGTACCCCGGAGGTCATGGCGCTTGTTGCCGACTTTTTCCTCGGACTTCAGGAAATCCACTTCGTCGTCGTCGTCCAGCCGGGGAGGGATGAGTTCCGCCTGTCGGTCCGGAGCGAAGACTTTACCAAGCCGTCGGACGTGGTCATTCGCAAAGCCCTCTCGGGGATCGGCTCCGGCGGGGGTCACGTCCACATGGGCGGCGGCACCATCCCTCGGGACCTCTATCCCGGGGAAGAGAACCTCCGGCGACGCTTTCTCGTCGCCATCGGGAAAGGCATCTAACCAGAATGGAATCGAGCATCCGAACTCTGCGTCTCGGCGACCGGGAATTTATCCTCGTCGGAACCGCCCACGTTTCTCAATCGAGTGTCCAAGACGTGGAAAACGCGATCGACGAGCATCAGCCGGACCGCGTCTGCGTCGAGATGGACCAAGCCCGGTACAAGGCGAGCAGCGAAGGGCAGTCCTGGCACAACCTCAATATCTACCGGGTCCTCAAAGAGAAGAGGGGCTTTCTGCTCTTAAGTAACCTGGTTCTGGCTTCCTTTCAGCGACGTATCGGCCTCGATGTCGGGGTCACTCCGGGGGCGGAAATGTTGGCCGCGGTAAAGCGGGCGAAAGAGCGGGGTATTCCCTTCTCCCTCTGCGACCGGGACATTCAGATTACCCTTCGCCGGGCCTGGCGATTGAGCTCCCTCTGGGGCCGGAGCAAGCTTCTCTCGGCGCTCCTCAGCTCCGCCTTTTCCCGGGAGACGATCGACGAAGAACAGATCGAGGCCCTGAAGAACCAAAGTGCCTTGGAGTCGATGATGGAGGAGCTCGCGGCGTACCTTCCGAAGGCCAAGGAAGTGCTCATCGACGAGCGGGACCGCTACCTCGCGGCGAGTATCTTCCGGCAGAAGGGTTCCCGCATCCTTGCCGTCGTCGGCGCGGGGCACATGCCGGGCATCGTCCGGATTCTCGAAGAGCTCAACGCCGGAGGGGACACGATCGACCTCGGGACCATAAGCTCGGTTCCTCCCTCGTCGGTAATCGTCCGGGCAATTCCCTGGCTCGTGCCGATAGCGGTCGCGTCCCTCGTCGCTTGGGGCTTTGTCCGAGCCGGATGGGACGGCGGTTTCTCGATGTTGACCCGGTGGGTCCTCGTCAACGGAACCCTGTCGGCCGCCGGGTCCATCGTCGCCCTGGCGCACCCCTTGACGGTGGTCGCCTCCTTTCTCGCGGCCCCGATAACGTCGATGAACCCCACCATCGGCGTCGGTATTGTCGTCGGTCTTCTCGAAGCGGTCCTGCGAAAGCCGAGGGTTATCGATTTCGAGCGGCTGACCGAGGATATCGCGACGGTCCGGGGCTTCTTCCGGAACCGGTTGACGCATGTTCTGTTGGTATTCTTTTTCTCGACGATCGGGAGCGCCGTGGGAACCTTTATCGCTCTGCCGTTTCTCTTTCCAAACTAGCCTCGACGCTCTCCCGGAGGGTCGAAAGCGCCTTCCACGTCACGTTGTCCGCCTCTCCCGCCGGGGGAGGCCCCAAGGGCCGCGGAAAACCGAGATCCCGGGAGGCCCGGGCCCGGGTCTCCATTTTTGGAACCGGGCGGATGTCGCCAGAAAGGCTCAGCTCCCCGGTGGCGGTTATGCTCGCCGGGATCGGCCGGTTGGTAAGCGCCGAGACCAGGGCCAGGGCTATCGGCAACTCGACCCCGGTCTCGCGGATGCGAAAACCGCCGGCGACGTTGACGTAGAGATCCTGATCCGAAAGCGTGAGCCCTAAGTGCTTCTCGATAACCGCCGCGATCCGGGCGACCCGGGAGGAATCGACCCGGTCGGAGTAGACCCGGGAGAATCCACCCTTCGCCGGGACGGTGAGCGCCTCTATCTCCACCAGAAAGACCCGGGAGCCCTCGTATATCGGCGAGGTGACGACCCCCGGAGGGACTTCCCCCGACCGCTTTACCAAAAACGCCCGCCCCGGGTCGGCTACCTCTTTCAGACCTTTTTCGGTCATCAAAAAGAGGCCCACCTCGTCGACGGCGCCGAACCGGTTTTTGGTCGCCCGGAGGAATCGGAGCTCCCGGTCGCTTCCCTCAAAATAGAGGACCGTGTCGACGAGGTGCTCCAAGACCTTCGGACCGGCGATCGATCCCTCCTTGGTCACATGGGCGACAAGGATAAGGGTGCTCTCGAGGCGCCGGGCCGTCTCGACCAGCTCGAGGCCGCAGTACTTGACCTGCCCCGGGGTTCCCGGGACAACCCCGGCTTCCTCCGAAAGGACGGTCTGAATCGAGTCGACGAGGATAAGGTCCGGTTTAAGGGTTTCGATCGACCCGAGAATCTCTTCTAAGTTGTTCGAAAAGAGGACCTGAAGGCGCTTCGTATCGACGCCGAGGCGCCCGGCCCGGGAGCGCAGATGCGCCGGCGACTCCTCTCCGGAGACGTAGAGCGGAAGAGAGACTTCGGCGTTCCCCACCGCCTGGAGTCCCAGGGTCGATTTGCCCACCCCGGGGGCGCCGCCGATCAACACCGAGGACCCGACCGTCAGCCCTCCTCCGAGGACCCGATCGAATTCCGGAATCCCGGTGGTCCGGCGAAACTGATGCTCCGCAGGGATGTCCGCCAGGGCAACCGGCCTCCCGGCCGCCCTCCCTGCCACGCTTCCGGCGGCCCTCCCGGCGGCCGCTCCGAATCGTCCGCCCCCGGACCTCGATCCGCTCGTCGAACCGCTGCCCCCGGGGGTGACGACCGCCTCCTCGGCGGTGTTCCAGGCCCCGCATTCCGGGCAGCGGCCGAACCATTTGGCCGCCTCGGCACCACATTCCCGGCAGCGGTAGATCTCTTGGCTCTTCCGGCGGTTCTTTGGCACCATCGCAGGCTCAGGGCTCCCGGCTAACGGGAAACCGAGAGAATCTCGATATCGAAAACGACGAAGGCGTTCGGCGGGACCTTCTGTCCCGCTCCCGTCGCACCGAAGGCAAGCTCCGGCGGAAGGATAATAGTCCTCCGTTCCTCCGGGCGCATCGTAAGCAAGGCTTCCTCCCAGCCGGGGAGAAGCCTTCCTTCTCCGGCAGTAACGATAACCGAGTCTATGCTGCGTGTAGACTCGAAAGGTTCGGTGGAATCCAGCAGATACGCGTCGTAATGGAGGGTCACGTTGTTTCCCCGCTGAATAACCGGCCCTCGACCGGCCTCCCGGACAACGAAGTGTATGCCGGAATCGGTGGTCCGGGCGTCCGGCCACCGTTCTTCGATAATGCCGACGGCATGGCGCCGGTCCTCCGCTTGGGCGTCCGCCCTCCGACGACGGTGCTCCTCCACCAGTCGGTCGAAGGCGTTCTGCCCCGCCTGAAACGCCAGAGCCGCGCTACCCCGGCGGAGAATCTCTACCGACTCGATACGGTCTCCCTGCCGGATCGACTCCACGACCTCCTGTCCCCGGACCACGTAGCCGAAGACGCTGTGGCGGTCGTCGAGCCAGGGCGTCGCATCCAGGGTAATAAAGAACTGGCTCCCGTTGCTGTCCGGACCGCTGTTCGCCATCGAAAGGGTTCCCGGGCGGTCGTGCCGGAGCGACGGGTCGAATTCGTCGGGAAACCGGTACCCCGGCCCCCCGGTTCCGTTCCCCGCAGGGTCTCCCCCTTGGATCATGAAGCCGGGAACTACCCGGTGGAAGGTCAGGCCGTCGTAGAAGGGAACCCCGGCGCCCCGGGAGGAGTTCAGGCGGCCTTCGGCGAGACCGACGAAGTTGGTCACCGTAAGGGGGGCCTCCTCGTAGGCGAGCTCGACCAAGACCTGCCCCCGGTTGGTGGTAATCCGGGCATAGAGGCCCTCGGAAAGCTCCTGGGCCCCGAGGCTCGAGGCGCCGAAGACGCCGAGGAGCAATATTCCGGCGCCAAGGAGACCCGGGTACAACCGACGACATCTGCGGCTTCGGATCATGCGGCCTCGTATCACGCAGTCCTCTCCTCCGGATGGATCTCCCGGAGCGCGATGACGCCGTCGATGTTACGGATCTTCTCGATCGACGGGGCCGGGACCCGGGCGTCGAGGTCGATGATGTTGTACGCGATATCCTCGTAGTGCCGGTTGATCAGGTCCTGGATGTTGATGTTGGCATCCGCAAGGATGGTCGTTATCTGGCCGACCATGTTCGGGATGTTTCGGTTGGCGATAAGGATCCGCTCGTTGTTCGAATAGTCGAGCTGGCATTCGGGGAAGTTTACCGAGTTGACGATGTTGCCCCGGAGCAGAAACTCGCTAAGCTGCCGGGCGGCCATGATCGCACAGTTCTCCTCCGCCTCGGGGGTCGAGGCGCCGAGGTGGGGAACCGCCAGTACCTTTGCGTTTCCCAAGAGCTCCGCCTCCGGGAAGTCGGTTACGTAGACCGAGAGGATCCCGGCGTCGAGGGCGGACAGCAGATCCTGATTGTTCACCAAGCCGCCCCGGGCAAAATTGAGGAGCCGGGCTCCCGGCTTGACCTTCGAAAGCGTCGTAGCGTCGATCATACTCTTGGTCGAGCCGTTCAAGGGGACGTGGAGGCTGATGTAGTCCGACTGCGCGAGGAGGGCATCGAGGTTCCGTGCCCGGCTCACCGACCCGGATAGGCCCCAGGCGGACTCGACCGACAGGTACGGGTCGAAGCCGACGACCTCCATTCCGAGGGCAAGGGCGGCGTTAGAAACCATAACCCCGATAGCGCCAAGTCCGACAACCCCGAGGGTCTTCCCGGCTATCTCCGGACCGGCGAAGCTCGACTTCTCCTTCTCTACGAGGGCCGAGACCTCGTCGCCCTTGTCCCTTAGCGTCTGGACCCATTCCAGCCCTTCGTGAATCTTTCGAGAAGAGAGGAGGAGCCCGCTGATTACCAGCTCCTTGACGCTGTTGGCGTTCGCCCCGGGGGTGTTAAAGACGACGATACCGGCGTTGGTGCATCGCTCCACCGGTACATTGTTTACGCCGGCCCCCGCCCGGGCGATGGCCTTGACGCTCTCGGGGAACTCCGTGTCGTGGAGCTTGTAGCTTCGAACCAGAATGGCGTCCGGCTCTTCGATGTTCTCGCCGACTTCGAAGAGGTTCGAGTCCAGTAGCGACAACCCTTTCGGGGATATCTTGTTGTGGGTGCGGATGCGGTACACGTTTACTCCTTGTGGTGTCCACAATATACCCGGGTCCGTGTCTGTTTCAATTGTTCTGTTTCAATTGTCGCGGGGCTTGTATTATACTCGCCGCCATGCGTTTGTCCGACTTTGGAAGAAGATTTACCCGCCGTACCGGCATTCTCGAGCTGATGGCCGACCTTGGAGCCGCCGTCGAGTCCTCGGGGCCGGTCCACATGCTCGGTGGAGGAAACCCGGCACAGATACCCGGGGTAAACGCTCTCTGGCGCCGGCGAATGGAGGAGATTCTCGCCAACGGCGACGAATACGAGCGGATGATCGCCGCCTACGACGCGCCCCAGGGACGTCTATCCTTTCGCAAATCCGTCGCCGCCTTTCTAAGGAAAGAGCAAGGATGGGATGTTTCCGCCGATAACATTGCAATTGCCAACGGAAGCCAGACCGCCTTCTTTCTTCTCTTCAATGCGTTTGCGGGTAGCAGCGAGCAAGGGCTCCGGAAGATCGTGTTCCCCGTTATTCCGGAGTACATAGGCTACGCCGACCAGATGCTTCAGGACAACTGCTTTGTCGGCCGGAAGCCCACCATCGAAGAGCTCGGGGAGCGGCGTTTCAAGTACCACGTCGATTTTAGCACCCTCGACATCCCGCAAGACGCCGGGGCAATCTGCATCTCCCGGCCGACCAACCCCACGGGAAACGTGGTAACCGACGAGGAGATCGCCGGCCTCGACCGCCTCGCCCGGGACCGGAACATCCCCCTGTTTATCGACAACGCGTACGGGGTGCCCTTTCCCAGCATGATCTACACCGAGGCCAGGCCGGTGTGGAACGAGAACATCGTCCTCGCGATGAGCCTCTCGAAGATCGGTCTTCCCTCGGTCCGTACCGGGATCGTTGTCGCCCGGCCGGAGATTATCCAGGCGATATCAGGCGCGAACGCCATCCTGAGCCTCGCCAACGGAAGCTTCGGCCAGGTTCTCCTGCAGCCCCTCTTCGAATCCGGGGAGATCCTCCGGATGAGCCAGGACATTATCGAGCCCTTCTACCGTCAGAAGTCGCAGAAGGCGCAACAGTGGATCGACGAGCTTTTCGGCGGAAAGGTGGACTATGCGATCCATTCGAGCGAGGGGGCCCTCTTTCTCTGGGTCTGGTTCCGGAGCCTAAAGGGAACCACCGAAGAGCTCTACCGGCGTCTCAAGGAGCGGCATACCATCGTGGTCCCGGGGCGCTACTTCTTTTTCGGGTTGGCAGACCGGTGGGACCACGAGGACGAGTGCGTCCGGCTGAACTTCGCCATGCCGGACGACGAGGTCTACGAGGGCCTGCGGATAATCGCCGAAGAGGCCGAGAAGCTACAGAAATAGGCGCCGTCTATCCAGCGGCGGCCGGGTGCCCGGGCCCGGCTAAGCCGGCGCCTCGGTCCGGCTCTCCGGCTCTTTTTGCGGAGGGGCAACCACCCGGATTCCGAGCTCCTCGAGCTGCTTCTCGTCCACCGTGGAAGGAGAGTCGTCCATCGGCGAGGCCCCGAGGCTGTTCTTCGGGAAGGCCATCACTTCCCGGATGGTGTTTTCCCCTGCCATCAGCATAACCAACCGGTCGAGTCCCGGGGCGATGCCGCCGTGGGGCGGCGGACCGTAGGCGAAGGCCTCGAGGAGAAATCCAAACCGCCGCTTCGCCTCCTCCTCCGACATCCCGACGACGTTGAAGACCCGCTGCTGGAGCTTCGGGTCGTGTATTCTTATCGAACCTGAGGCGAGCTCGAGGCCGTTGCACACCAGGTCGTAGAGGTCGCCTTTGACCTCCCCGGGGTTTTCCTCGAGGGTGTCGATAAACGGCTCCTGGGGCATCGTAAACATGTGGTGAGCCGCCTCCCACCGCTCTTCCTCGTCGTTCCACTCAAAAAGCGGAAAGTCGATAATCCAGGCAAAGGAGAAGTGCTTGTCGTCTTCCGGGACGAGACTCTTTCCGATTTCCCGGCGGACTGCACCGAGGGCCGTGCAGGCGGTCTTCCAGCCGTCCGCCATAAAGAGCAACAGATCCCCGGGCTCCGCCCCGGTGGCGTCGACAATCTCGGGCGTCTCCTTCTCCAGAAAGCGCGAAACACCGCCATCGAGGGCCGGCGACGACGCATCCCCGGTAACCCGGGTCCAGGCGAGTCCCTTCGCGCCGTA
>JBKHCS010000070.1:0-14465 GCA_046541715.1 Spirochaetaceae bacterium | reverse complement strand
AGACAACCAAGGGCTCGTGGAGGGCCCCTTTGGGACCAAGATTACTCCGGAAGAGCACAATCTTTTGTAGCTCTTCCGGGCGGACAGGGGTAAGCGCGCCGAGGCGTTCCACCGCCTCCTGGACCTTCTCCCGGTCCCCGGGGCGATGGTCCCGGGAGTAGCCGGCGGTTACGTGCGGCCGGAAGGGCTTCTGTTCTTTCGGAAGCCCCAGCTCTTGGAGCAAAGCGTCCTCGAGGGCTTCGTGCCACAACGAGAGCCCGGATCCGGGATCCTCGACACCGATGTAGATGACCCGGGGTCTTCGGCAGGTCGGGAAGCAGCCGGCGCCCCCGGCCTGGACCTCGACCCCGGAAAGGGTCTCGCCGATTCCCCGGAGCAACGCCTCTATGCCCGGGAGGGCGGTCTGAGGTGTGTCTCCGAGGAAGCGTAAGGTTATATGATAGTTTTCCGGGGGGAGCCATTTGACCGGCGGTGAGAGCTCCGACTTGACGGTTTCGGTTGCGGCGGCTATCCGGTTGCGGAGCTCTTCGGTAATCTCGGCCGCGATAAAGAGGCGTAGCGCGGAAATAGGGGACCTCCTTCGGCTGGTTGAAGAATGCCCGGCGGCGGGCTATCATCTAAGTTCAGTATGAGTTCTCCCAACATGACCGTCTACACCGAAAACGGCGTCCAGGGCCGGGAATTTGAGCTTCGAAAGCAGATCGAGGAATACTATCTCCCGAAACAGCTGGTAGACGCGATTATCGAAATCGGGGGAATACCCACGACCTCCGTCGTAACCCAGATGGGAATCGGCTTTTTGGATGTCGCCGACTACACCTACCTCTCGAAATTCCTGAGTCCCCAGGAGAACCAGGCCGTCCTGAACGGTCTGTATACGGCCTTCAATTCGGTTCTCCGGCGGCACGGAGGCTATCTGAACAAGCTCGAGGGGGACAGCCTGATGTTCCACTACGGGGGCATTATCGACCCTCGGGCAAAGGAGCTCGAACACGACCAGGAAGCGCTCCGGCGATACATCGCCCGGGAGCTCTTCTACACCTGCATCGAAATGCAACGGGTCAGCGTGCTCTTCAATCAGGCGAACGATAAGTTTCTCTACGAGAGCGAGTCGAAAGAGACCCGGCGGGTCCTCGAGCGGGCCTTCGAGATAATATCGGTCTTGCGGTCCGGGTCCGAGCTCTCCTCCTCGTTTAACGCCCTCTTTCAGATCCGTATTCGAATCGGCGCCAATATCGGTAACGTTACCCTAGGCAACTTCGGTCCCGACGGGGCGAAGCAGTGGGATGTCATCGGGCTTCCGGTCATCGACGCCAAGCGGATGGAATCCACGGCCCCCGTAGGAGGCTTGAGAATCTCCGAGGAGTTCTACAAGGTCCTCGAGGAGACCGGCATAGCCGACGCCTACTACAACCGGTTCAAGAAAGAGGCTCAGGCTCTCTTCGGCTACTACCGGAACATCACCAAGGAGGAGCTCTTTCAGTACAGCACGGTTTATCTGAAGGACAAAAACAACGCCTCCTTCAAGACCTACAGTATTCAGGTCAATCCGGGGCTTCCGGAGTCCATCATGGATCAAGTGGAGCTTCTCCTGGAGAAGGGGGAGGTCGGTGCGGACAAGATCCTCGAGTTGATGCAGTACTACCGGGGCAACAAGTTCGTCACCGACGCGCTCGAGGAGGCCTTCCGGAAACGAGGAATCAAGATCCGAAAGAGCTTTATCTTTGAGACCATCTATCCCAAACGTTTCGAGGCTCTCGAGAAGCGCTTCGAGAACGACCGGTCCAAAATCGAAAGCTACCTTGAAGAGAAGTGGTCCCTCTATCGGCTCTTCGAGAAGCTCGGGAAGTACCAGGACACCATCAAGACAGGCTCTGAGTCAGAATACGACGACAAGGGTTTTGCGGACTATCAGAGTTACATGGAGGAGGAGTCGAAGCGTATTCTTCACTCCTTCGAACGGAGCAAACGCTCCATGATCCAGAAGGCATACTTCTACAACGTCGTCTACCCACTGGTCTTCGCCAGCATTCGAACGAGTATTCTCGAGTACCAGGCGACCGCCGCCGAGCTTCAGGCGGTTTGATTCCCCTTTCCGGGGTCTGTATCTTTGGCTTCAGATGAAGCCGACGCCATTCGACGCCGTCGCGTCCCGGACTGTCCGGATTCCCACCCTCTACCGGTGCCGGGGGTTTCTCTCTGAACGGGGAGGACCGGTGCTCCATCTCGGGGAATCCGCCCATTCACAGCACAATCTCCATCAAGATCTCACCTAAACCAAGGAGTTCGCATGAGTCTCTTATCCGGAAAGAACATCGTTGTCGTCGGGGGAACCTCGGGCATTGGCGCCGCGACGACCCGTCGCCTCGTCGAAGCCGGGGCGACCGTCGAAGTATGGAGCCGGTCGAACCGCCCGGAGATCGCCGAGCTCGGCGTAACCCACCGAGAGGTGGACGTTACCACCGATTTCGGCGAGATTGCTCCGGATTTCGACGTCTGTCACGGCCTTGTCTACTGTCCCGGGAGCATTTCCCTCGGTTCCTTCCGCCAACTGTCGTTGGATACTTTCCGCAGCGACTACGAGGTAAACGTAATTGGGGCGGTCCGCGTTCTGAAGCAGCTCCTAAAGGCCCTGACGAGCGCCGGTGGAGCGTCGGTTGTCCTCTTTAGCACCGTCGCTACCCAGGTAGGCCTGAGCTTTCACACCTCCGTGGCCGCGGCGAAGGGAGGGACCGCGGGGCTGGCGCTAAGCCTCGCCGCGGAGCTCGCCCCGAAGAGTGTTCGGGTTAACACGGTGGCACCCTCTCTGACGGACACGCCGATGGCAGATCAGCTTCTCTCGACGGACAAGAAGCGGGAAGCCTCGGCGGACCGGCATCCCTTGCGGCGCGTAGGTAATCCCGAAGAGGTCGCCGCGCTGGTAACCTTTCTTCTGTCTTCCGACGCGGCCTGGATTACCGGACAGACCCTCGGTGTGGACGGCGGTCTCGGGGCCCTCCGGAGCTAAGGTTCCCGGGTCAGGACGTCGCGATCCGCACCGGCCGCCAGGCGACCCCGGGCTCGCTCCTGAGAAAGGGAATGATCCGACGCACGGCCAGGTGGGCCCCTATAATATTCGGTGCCCCGGGGCCGATTTCCGTCTCGCCCAAGGGACCGGTCAGGACGAGCCCCGGGGCCCACTGGAGGGTCGGGTCGGGTATCGGGTAGCCGTCCGCGGTCGTTGGGAGCCTGTGATCCCGAATGAGGGGTTGCAGGATCTCGTGGGCCGGTGGCCCCGGGTCGAGCCCCGTCGCGAGAATAACCCGGCTTGCCGGCACCTCCCGCCCGGAAGCAAGGGAAAGCGTCTTCTCGCGGGACCCCTCCCGGACTCCGACGACCCACTCCGGAACGACCTCGAGGCGTTCTTCTCGTACCAGCTCTTCGAGGGAAGCCGCGATATCCGGAGGCATCGAACCGGGGTGACGAACCTCGCGGATAATCCGGCGCCGCTTCTCCGGGTCCGGAACCCTCAAGAAGGATTCGAGACACCGGGGTCCGAGGTAGCAGGGCTCGCTGTCGAATTGGTGCACCTGAAGGGGACCGCCGCTTATCATGACCAGCTCGACCGAAGAGGGATGCTCCTCCGCGAGGGATAACATGAGCTGACCGGCGGTGACGCCTCCTCCGATAACGGCTATTCGTCGGATTCCGGGGCCGGTCCCGGGCCTTCGGAATCCCGGGGAAAAGACATGCTCGATGGTTGCCCCGGTGGTTCTCCAGGTCGGGTAGGCCGGCCCTCCGGTACGCCCGACGGCAAAGAGCACCAGCTTGCTGCGTAAGAGGCCCCGGTCGGTTTCCAGACGCCAACCGCGCCCCGGGGCCAGGGATAGCAGACGTCCCCGGAGCCTTGCTCCGGCGATCTCCGGGCTCGAGGCGATTCGGTGGCTGTGGTCGTTGAAGAGCGCCAAGCTGGGCCGAAGATAGGGGGGACGGAAGTGAGCCGCCGGATCGTACCCTCGGCCCAGGGCGAAACGCCGGAGGGCCCGGAAGTCGATGTCCAGGTTATGGCTGCTCGGGGATCGCAGAAAAGACATGCCGCAGGCCGACGTGAGGCGCAGCCAGTTCGATAGAGGCTCTTCTTCCGGGTCGAGAATCGCAAGACGATCGGGTTCTATGGCTTTCGCGGCGGTTAGGGCTCGAGCGATCGCGGTTCCCTGAATACCGCCGCCGACGATGGTTAGGTCAAGCACTCAAAAGGACAATACAGCCCTCGGAAGATCGGATCAACTGCGGACAAAGTGCGATGTCGTCGTTATATTCTCGGGAGGAGTTCGTATGAGAGTCTACGCGTCGCACCCCCTGCTACTTCTACTCGTTATTGTTCTTGTCGCGCTCGGTGGATGCACCAGCCAGAGCCCCCTAGACGAGCTGGCGGCGAAGAGCCCGGATCCGAGCCTTGCCCCGGAGGAAGTTGTTCGAATTCAGGTGGATGCGTTCCGGAACAACGACGGTGCCGACCGGGGGATAGAAATCGCCTTTCGTTTTGCCTCCCCGGCGAACAAACGGCTAACCGGACCTCTTCCGCGTTTCGCGCAAATGATGCGGAACGGTCTCTACGAGCCGATGCTTCTCGCCGAAGAGGTGGCTATCTCCGACGTGCAGGTGCGGGGAAACCTTGCTCGGGTCGTCGTTTCCCTCGAGACCCCCGACGGACGGAATCACGACTATGTGTTCTTCTTGACCAAACAGGGGCAGGGAGAGTACGCCGGCAGTTGGATGACCGAGGGAGTCTCCCTCCTCGACGAGCCCGGGGGGCCGGGGAACGGAGCCGTTATCTAAATGGCGGATACCGACGTAATCGTCATAGGAAGCGGCCATAACGGGCTGGTTTGCGGGGCCTATCTTGCGAAAGCGGGGTACAAGGTCACCGTTTTCGAGCGACGAGACACAATCGGAGGTGCGGTCTGCACCGAAGAGATGTTCGGTGGATTCAAAATGGACGTCGGCGGCTCCGCGCATTTTATGATCCACCACACTCCGATCGTTCGGGAGCTCGAGCTCGATAAGTATGGGCTCGAGTACATCGAACTCGATCCGTTTATGGTTGCTCCCTTCGACGACGGAAGCGCCCTTGCCTTCTACCGCGACATCGACAAGACCTGCGAGAGTATCGCCGCTGTCTCCCCCCGGGACGCCGATGCCTACCGCTCGTTTATCCGAAGATGGCAGCCCCTCAACGAGGTTATCTTCGAGCTCTTTCTCCAAACGCCGACGCCCTGGAACATGGGGAAGGGCCTCTTCGGGAAACGGCTCCACAAGACCAAGCTCGAGCGGTACGACATGCTCCGGAGTCTCTTTCAAAGCTACGGACGCTTCCTCGACGGACTCTTCGAAAGCGAAAAGGTACGGGCGGCTCTTGCGTGGTGGGGTGCCCAGAGCGGACCTCCACCGATCGACTCCTTCTCGACGGAGTTTGTCGGCTGGCATTCGATAATCCACAAGATCGGCCCCGCTCGGCCCCGGGGCGGGTCCGGAATGCTCACCCAGGCTCTGAAGGGATTTATAGAGGCCCATGGCGGCTCTGTGGTCGCGAACGCCGAGGTGGATGAGATTCTGGTCTCCGAGGGACGTGCCAGGGGGGTCAGGCTGGCCGACGGCCGGGAAATGAGCGGCCGGGCCATCGTCGCCAACGCACATATCTGGGTTACCTTCCGGCGGCTTCTGCGGAACTGGATCTCCCCGGAGCTCCGGCGCCGGATCGATTCGATTCACCTAGGGAACGGCTTCGGGATGGTACTGCGCTCGGCCATGGAGGAGCTTCCTCGGTATCGAGTCGACGGGGTCTCCTCGGAAGAGATGACAACCGGGCTGCAGTTGCTCTGTCCGTCGACTCAGTACCTTAAGGATGCCTACGGCGACTATCTCCGGGGGCTCCCGTCGCAAGATCCCGCCGCCGTCGTCATGACCTTTAGCGCCGTCGACGACACCCTTGCCCCGAAAGGGAAGCACACGATGTTCGTCTGGGGGCAGTACTATCCCTACGAGCTCCGGGGTCATAAGGATTGGGACGAGTTGGCCGAGGCGGAGGCGCGGAAGCTTCTCGGGGTGGTAGACCGGTTCGCCCCCGGAACGAGCAACAAGGTTATCGACACCTACATCCAGACCCCAAAAGAAATCGAGCGGAAGCACAATATGCCCCGGGCGAATGTGATGCACGTCGAAATGGTGCCGGACCAGATGTTCGTCTTCCGCCCTCTTCCGGAGCTTTCGGGGTACGAGACACCCCTGAAGGGACTGTTTCTCGCGAACGCCGGAACCCACCCGGGGGGTGGAATCTTCGGCGCGCCCGGTTACAATTGCAGCCGAGTTGTGCTCAAAGGCATGAAGAGACTGTGAAAGGCGACGAGTTCGGAGCGAGAAACCTATCCGCCCTCTACGACCGGACCCCGGTCCAACGGCTCACGGAGAAGGACCAGTACGTCATTTTCAGCGACCTCCACATGGGGAACGGGAAGCACAGCGACGACTTCGCGCCGAACTCGGAGCTCTTCTTGCGGGTCCTCGGCGAGTACTACTATCCGAAACCGTACGGCCTCATTCTGAACGGCGACGTCGAAGAGCTCCAGCGCTTCTCGCTGGACTCGATCATGAAGCGGTGGGAGCGCGTCTACGAGCTCTTCTCCCGCTTCGAAGGAGAAGGGCGCCTCGACCGCCTCTTCGGAAACCACGACATGGCCCTCAAGAGCATCCGGAGCCCGAAGATCGCCGTCAAAGAGGCGCTCCGTTTCGACTACCGGGGAGACGAGATCTTTCTCTTTCACGGACACCAGACCTCGATTCGCTTCGAAGTGTACAACGACTGGTTCGGGTTCGTGCTCAAGTACTTCGCGAATCCCTTGCGGATTAAGAACTACGAGGTGTCCCACGATAGCGAAAAGAGATTCCGGGTCGAGCAGCGGGTCTATAATTTCGCCAGCTCGGCGAAGTTACTCTCGATAATCGGTCACACCCACCGGCCTCTCTTCGAGAGCATGTCCAAGATCGACTCTTTGAAGTTCGAGATCGAGCGCCTTATCAGGAAGTACCCGAAGAGCGCGCCCAAGAAGAAGCCGGACATCGAGCGCCGGATTCGCGAGTACAAGGCGGAGCTCCTCAAGGCCCAGGCCGACCGCAACAACGAAGCGAGTGCGGCGAGCCTCTATCGGGAGAACCTCGTCGTGCCATGCATGTTCAACTCCGGGTGCGTTCTCGGAAAGCGCGGAATGACGGCTTTGGAGATCGACAGGGGACAGATGAGGCTGGTCCACTGGTTCGACCGGAAACGGAGCGAGAAATACTTGAGCTACGAGGGATTTCATACGGAGAAGCTGCCGAAGAGCGACTTCTACCGTGTCATCATCAAGGAAGAAAGCCTCGACTACATTATGTCGAGGATCCGGCTTTTGGCCTAGCGCCTGCTCTTTCGGAGGAGTCGATAGAGCAGGAACCTCGGGAGTGCCCCGGCTACTCGACGCACTAACCGGTTCCGAGCTCCGGGGATACAGACGACCCGCCGCCCGAGGTTCCGAAGCGAAACCTCAACGACCTTCTCCGAGCTGTGCCACGACAGAAGCGAAAGACGCCGGTCTTTCGGGACGTCCGCCAGGCCGTCACGGTGGAAGTCGCTCCGGGTAAACCCCGGGACGAGGGCCTGGAGGATGATCCCCTCGGAAGCGTTCTCGACGTGAAGCCCTTCGGCGAATATCCGCAAGAAGGCCTTCGCGGCGGCGTAGACGCTGCCCCGGGGCATCGGCGCGAAAGAAGCGAGGGAAGAGACCATGATGATGCTCCCTCGTTTCCGGGGGCGCATGACAGCGAGGGCGGCGTGGGTCAGGCGGAGGGGGACTAACGTGTGGATCGAGAGAAGGGCGGACTGTTCATCGGCGGAATCCTCGGCGAAGACACGGCCACGGCCGTACCCCGCGTTGTTCACCAGGTAGATCAGGTCCTCGGTACCCTGAAGGGTTCTCTCGAGAGAAGAGAGAACCCCGGCGTCGGTTAGGTCTCCCACCATCACCTTTACATCGACCCCGTAGTCGCGACGAAGACCCGCCGCTACCTGCTCTAAGAGCTCCCCCCGCCGGCCGGTAACGATAAGGTTATGCCCCATGGCGGCAAATCGACCGGCGAACGCCCGGCCTATGCCGCTCGTCGCCCCGGTTACCGCCGCCGTCCCCGGAGTTCCCGGCGTCCCCTGCGCCGGCATCTATCGCATCTGCACGACGGCGCCACCGTAGGTAAAGCCGCCACCGAATGCGGTCAACCCGAGATAGTCTCCCTGCGACCGTGCCTTCCAGACTTCCTCGAGGCCGAGGGGAATGGTCGAAGAAGAGGTGTTCCCATTGAAGCGGATGTTGGAGAACATCTTGTGCGCAGGGGCTTTCATGCGTTGACGAACGGCGTTGATAATCCGCTGGTTCGCCTGGTGGGGAATGATCAGTGAGAGAGCGTCGACGGCAATCTGCGCCTCGTCGCAGGCTTCCCGGAGCCCCGCTATCATGTCCTTTACCGCCTCGACGAAGACCGGAGGTCCGTCCATAAAGATGGGCTCCTTCGGATCCGCAGGTACCCGGAGTACCGTGCCGTCTTCTCCCACCGCCCCGAGAACCGGCCGGAAGAGCTGAGCCTGGGGTGATAGGTCACCGCCGTCGGCGACAACGAGGGTCGCGGTAGCGGCGTCGGCAAAGATCGGCGCCGTCGACGGATCCGCGGTGTCGAGATGCTTCGAAAGCTCTTCGGTCGTAACCACGAGCACCTTGGCCTCCGGGCGGCTCTGAATAAAGTCGTAGGCCGTCTGGAGCGCATAGAGATAGCCGGTGCACGCGGCGTTGACGTCGTGGGCCTGGCACCGAATGTCGTCATTCCCGTCCCGGAGGACGTACTGAATCAGGGTAGCCATCGCCGGCGTGTGGAGAATTGGCGTCTCGGTCGCGCAGATAATGGCGTCGATATCCGCTATACCGACGCCGGTCTGCTCGAAGAGGCGTCTGGAGGCGTCGGCGGCGAGGGTCACACCGGTTTCTCCTTGCGCAAGCCAGGGACGGGACTCGATGCCCGTCCGCTTTACGATTTCGTCGGGACTCCAGTCGGGGCACATGGAGGATATCTCTTCGTTCGAAACAATGCGGGAGCCCTTTGCGCCGGTCACCCCGACGAGGCCCACGGTTACCGCTCCGCCTCCCCGCCTGAGGAGCTGAGGCGCCTGCTTGTGCTCCGCCGCCGAGGCGACGGTCACAGACTCCAGGCCGGAGATCAACGGCGTTCCCGGGTCCTCCCGGGTAATCTGCTTAAGGCTGACTTCCTGCGATTCGCCGGTCTTTACCTTGAGAAGCGGCGTTCCCACCTTAACCAGGTTCCCCTCGGGGACGAGTACCTCTTCGACAAGACCTCCGACCGGGGACCGGAGCTCCACCGCCGCCTTGTCGGCCTCGAGGTCCGCGACGATACTCCCCGTCTCGATGTTGTCCCCGGCCTTCGTGTGCCATTCGGTAACGGTAATCGATTCGTCCGAGGGGCTCGATCCGATCGCTTCCACGAAGTAGACGTTCTCGCCGGCGGCGTCTGTGTCCTTCTTCCAGTGGATCGAGCCTCCGAGCATCTCGACGGCCGTCTCTAGGGTTCGCTTGTAGGAGGGGAGAACCTCCAACTGGTTGGCGAAGTTGCAGGGGACGTATGTGTCCGGACGGGTGACCCGTCGGCATTCGACCCGGCGGCGACAGCGCTCGGCCACCGTCGCGACGATTTCCGCTCCAACGCCGGCGGTATGGTTGTCCTCATGGACGACGATGAGCCGACCCGTTTTCTCGGCGGAGGCGACGACGGTATCGATGTCCCAGGGAACGATGCTCCGCAAGTCGATGACGTCGCTGGAAACGCCGCCGGACGACAGGGCGTCCGCCGCTTTTACGCAGAGGTTTACCGTGTTCCCGTAGGCGACGAAGGTCATTTGCGACCCTTGCCGGACGAAGCGGCTGCGGCCGATGGGCACCAGCTGGCGCTCCACATCCGGGGAGGTCGCGTTTTCCCGGTCGTTGAGGCAGCTCTTCGGGTAGAAGAAGAGGGTAGGGCGCTCCGAGGCGAATGCCGCGTTCAAGAGCCCCGCGGCGTCCCCGGCGGTCGACGGCATAAAGACGTTGATACCAGGGGTGTGGGCCGCGAGTGCCTCGAGGCTGCTGGCGTGGAAGGGGCCGAGCCCCGGTTTATAGCCGCCGCAGGTAATCATCACGATTACCGGGGCCTGCCAGCCACCGTCGCTTCGCCACCACATGCTCCCGAGCTCCGCCCAGATCTGGTTAAAGGCGATCGGCAGGAAGTCCGCGAATTGCAGGAAGGCGACCGGGCGCTTTCCCGCGAGGGCTTGTCCTACCGAAAGCCCGACGATAGATGCTTCGGCCAAGGGGCTGTTCGTGACCCGCCCGGGGAAACTCTGGGTCAGGCCCTTGGTAATGCCGAAGACGTCCCCCTTGGGGTCTTCGAGGTCCTCCCCGAAGAGGAGAACACGCTCGTCCGTTCCGAGATGGTGCCGGAGAACGTTCCGGATGGCTTCGAGCATGACAAGGGGGGCGTCTCCGTTGGAAGCACCGCCGCGGTATTCCTTCTCCGGGTCCTCGAGCTCCGCCGGGAGCTGTCTCCATGCGTTCAGAACCGGCTCCGGGTCCGGGGCCCGCTGCGCCCGGTGGGCCGCCTCCTTGACTTCCCGGCGGACGTCCTCGACGATGCGGTCGAGATCCTCGGCCGAAGCGCCGTGATCGACCAGATAGTTGCGAAGATGAACGATGGGATCCCCGGTCGACTGGACCGCAGCTATTTCCTCCTGAGAACGGTACATCCGCTGATCGTCTGCATTGGTATGGTTCGACAGCCGGTCCACCCGGAACACGACGATCCGGGGGCGTCGGGTTTCCCGCATTTCGGTCACGACCACCTCGAGAGTAGCGTAGACTTCTTCCGGGTTGCGCCCGTCGATGTAGGCAATCGGAATACCGTAGAAGGAATCGGCCATGCCGTCGGGGGTGTCGTAGAAGGTTCTCCCCTTGGTCTTCGTCGAGATCGCGAATGCGTTGTCCTGGATAAAGAAGAGCACCGGAAGGGTATCCCGAACGGCGTGGGCGATGGCCTCATAGACCTCACCCTGCTGGCTTGTGCCGTCGCCGAGGCCGCAGAGAACAATGGGCTTTGCTTCCTGGTCCTTCACCGCCATGGCGACTCCCGCCGACTGGAGGGCGTTGTTTCCCACAGGGCCGACGAGGCTCAAGACATTCAGATCCGGGGCGCTCATATGGGCGTTCATCTGGCGTCCCCGGGAATGCGAATCGTTTTTGTTGAAGGTCGCGAGGAAGAACATCTCGATGCCTATTCCCCGGGCTATCATCAACGCTTTGTCCCGATAGTGGCAGTGAAGCCAATCCTCGGGCTTGAGGAAGCTGTTGAGAATGCAGCTCGCTTCGTGACCGGCCCCGGAAACGTGGAAAAAGGCCTCTCCACGGGCCGTGAAGTCCTGCTCTATAAGGTCGATTTCCCGGGAGGCGACCATGTACCGAAAGCTCTCGGCGAGCTCCGCTCGGATGCGCGTATCGTTGCCACTCAAGGTGAATCCTCCCTACAATATGAAGTATATTGCTCCAGTAACACGGAACTATAACAAGGTCCACCCTGGGGCGACAACAGAGAAGGAGCAAACATGATTCCACGAGAGTACAAGGATTCCTACAACGTGCGGGATAGACTAAAGGTCGGAGGGAAGACTTATACATATTTCAACCTGAACAAATTCGAAGCGGCCGGATTCACGAACCTTTCCCGGCTCCCCTTTTCGATAAAGGTCCTTCTTGAATCGGTAATCCGAAACGAAAACGGCCGGGAAATAACCAAGGAGCACGTCGAATCTCTCGGGGGCTACGATCCTCGGAATCCCGGGGCCGGCGAAGTACCCTTCCTCCCGGCACGCGTTCTGTTGCAAGACTTTACGGGCGTCCCCTGCGTCGTCGACTTAGCTGCGATGCGGTCGGCGATGGCTCGTCTCGGCGGAGATCCGAAGAAGATCAACCCTCAACTTCAGGTAAACCTGATTATCGACCATTCGGTGCAGGTCGACTATTTCAACAGCTCCGAGGCGTTGAAGCAAAACGCCGAGCTGGAGTTTACCCGGAACCGGGAACGCTACGAGTTCCTTCGATGGGGTCAGGCGGCCTTCGAAAACTTTGCCGTGGTACCGCCGGCGAGTGGTATTTGCCACCAGGTAAACCTTGAATATTTGGGCCGGATCGTTCAGACCGCCCCAGTCGACGGCGGCGAGATGGCCTTCTTCGATTCCCTCGTCGGGACCGACTCTCACACCCCGATGATCAACGGTCTCGGGATCGTAGGGTGGGGCGTCGGCGGTATCGAAGCCGAAGCCGCGATGCTCGGACAGCCCGTGTTTATGCTCCCACCCCCGGTGGTCGGCGTAAAGCTCGTCGGTAGCTTGCGCCCGGGGATTACCGCGACGGACCTTGTCTTGCGGATTACCGAAATGCTTCGGGAACACGGCGTCGTCGGAAAGTTCGTTGAGTTCTTTGGAAAAGGTTTGTCGAGCATGACGGTCCCGGACCGGGCTACCATCTCGAATATGGCACCGGAGTACGGGGCGACCGTCGGCTACTTTCCCGTCGATCAACAGAGTCTCGACTACATGTACTCCACCGGACGCCCGGAGGATCTTATCGAACTGGCTCGGGCCTACGCCGAGGCTCAGGGCGTCTTTCGAACCGACGATACCCCGGACCCGGAATTCGAAGCGGTCCTCGAGCTCGATCTCGGAAGCGTCGAGGCGAGTGTCGCAGGGCCTAAACGGCCCCAGGACCGGATTCCGGTCGGTTCGGTAAAGAAGGAGTGGGACAAGCTCTTAAAGGCGCCGATCGACAAGCGGGGCTACGACCTCAAGAAGGAGGCGATCGAGAAGACCGCTCCGGTGGTCCTCGACAGCGGTGATACGGTAGATCTCCGTCACGGGGACGTGGTTATCGCCGCCATCACCAGTTGCACGAACACCAGCAACCCATCGGTGCTCTTGGGAGCCGGCCTGCTCGCGAAGAAGGCCGTGGAGGCGGGGCTGGCGACACCGCCGTACGTCAAGACCAGCTTCGCCCCGGGTTCCGTCGTCGTAACCGAGTATCTTAAGCGGGCGGGCCTTATGCCCTACCTCGAAAAGCTCGGCTACTACCTCGTCGGCTACGGGTGCACCACCTGTATCGGAAACTCCGGACCATTGCCGGAGAATATCGCGAAGGGTGTCGAAGAGGGCGATTTGGTCGTCGCCGGGGTGCTCTCGGGTAACCGCAACTTCGAGGGGCGCATCAACCCCCATACCAAAGCGAACTTCCTCGCCTCGCCCCCCCTGGTCGTCGCCTACGGCCTTGCGGGAAGCATGGATATCGACCTCGAGACCGAGCCCCTCGGCCGACGGTCCGACGGTACCGAAGTCTACCTGAAGGATATCTGGCCGACCGAAGAAGAGCTCGCCGAATACGTCGCCAAGGCTCTCGACCGGGATGCCTTTATCGAGAGCTACAGCGGTCTCGAGAACAGCAACCCCGAGTGGAACAAGATCGAGCTCTCGGGAAGCGATCTCTACAAGTGGGATGACTCGAGCACATACATCCAGGAGCCGCCCTTCTTTACCGAGATGGGGCTCGAGGTCGACCCGATTCAGCCGATCGAGAACGCCCGGGTTCTGGTGATGGCCGGTGACAGCATCACGACCGACCACATCAGCCCCGCCGGGGCCATCGACCCCGAGGCCCCCGCCGGGCGCTATCTCTTGGAAAACGGGGTTACCTTGCGAGACTTTAACTCCTACGGCAGCCGCCGGGGGAACGACCGGATTATGACCCGGGGAACCTTTGCCAACATCCGCTTCCGGAACCAATTGGTTCCCGGGACCGAAGGAAGCGTCACCAAATACTTCCCGGAGGACCGGGCAACCGACATCTACGACGCGGCGATGCGCTACAAGGAATCCGGCACACCCACCATTGTTCTGGCGGGGAAAGACTACGGCATGGGCTCCAGCCGGGACTGGGCAGCCAAGGGCCCCTACCTCCTGGGCATCAAGGCCGCGATCGCCGAGTCCTTCGAGCGGATCCACCGGAGTAACCTGGTGGGGATGGGGATTCTGCCTCTGCAGTTTGGGCCCGGGGAGAGCTACACGTCCCTCGGGTTAACCGGCGAAGAGCTCTTCACCATTCATGTCGACGACGACCTAAAGGCCGGTCAAACCGTCACCGTCGAGGCGAAGGGGCCGAAGGGAACCACCACCTTCGAGACCGTCTGCCGGATCGACAGCCCCGTGGAGGTGGACTACTACCGCAACGGCGGCATTCTCCAGACGGTCCTGAGGAGGTTTTTCGAGGCCTAGACGGGTTCGGGGCCGGGGCGGGCCGGTGCTCCGGCCCGGCGTCGGGGCCGGC
>JBKHCS010000213.1:0-2520 GCA_046541715.1 Spirochaetaceae bacterium | reverse complement strand
GGCGCTGACGGGCTTGAACCGCCGACATCTTGCTTGTAAGGCAAGCGCTCTCCCAACTGAGCTAAGCGCCCGAAATAGTTTGACCGAATGGAAGCTACCACGAGGTTTCCCAGGTGTCAAGAAAAGCCGCAAGATGCTATCTTAAGGCAAATACCATGGCAGAAAAGCTACAGAAGATACGCAACATCGGCATTGTTGCACACATCGATGCCGGCAAGACAACGACCACCGAACGGATCCTCTTCTACACCGGCAAGAGCCACCGCATCGGCGAGGTCGACGACGGCGAGGCTACCATGGACTGGATGACCCAGGAGCAGGACCGGGGCATCACCATTACCTCGGCCGCCACCACCTGCTTCTGGCAGGATCATCAGATCAACATTATCGACACGCCGGGGCACGTCGACTTTACCGCCGAGGTGGAGCGCTCGCTTCGGGTTCTCGACGGCGCGGTGGGCATCTTCGACGCCGTCGGCGGCGTCGAGCCCCAGTCGGAGACCGTCTGGCACCAGGCCGACCGCTACCACGTCCCGCGGATCGTCTATATAAACAAAATGGACCGCATCGGGGCCGACTTTTTCGGCGCCGTAGACGAGATTCGGGAGAAGCTTGCGGCGAACCCCGTGGTCGTCGCCCTGCCGATCGCCTCGGAGCAGCGCTTCGGCGGGACTATCGACCTTATCACCATGGAGGAGCTCCGGTGGGACTCCACGGCCCTCGGGGCCCAGTACCAGCGCCTCCCGATATCCGACGAGTGGCGGGAGCTCGCCGAAGAATGGCGCGAGAAGCTCCTCGACGAGCTCTCGGCGCATTCGGACGACCTCACCGAGCTCATCCTCGAGGGCGCCGATATTCCCCCGGCAACCCTCGATCTTATCGTCCGGGATCTTACCGTAAGCCGGGCGGCGGTTCCGGTCCTCTGTGGGGCGAGCCTCAAGAACATCGGCGTTCAGCCCCTCCTCGACGCGGTTCTGAAATACCTCCCGGCTCCTGAGGAGCTGCCACCGATAGAGGGCATCCACCCGAAGAAGGAAGATCCGGTCCAAGTCGAGCGGAGCGTCGACGGCCCCCCGGTGGGGCTTGTTTTCAAGATCCAGAGCGAGCGGGAGGCCGGGGATCTCTGTTTCGTCCGGATGTACTCCGGGGCCATCAAGGCCAACACCGCCGTCTTTAACGTCGACAAGAAAAAGCGGGAGCGGGTCCTCCGGCTGATGCGGCTCCACGCAAACCGGACCGAGCAGCTCGACCAACTCCGGGCCGGGGATATCGGGGCCATTATCGGCTTCAAGTCCGCCCAGACCGGGGACACCATCGGGAGCGAAGGCTACCCGGTTATCCTCGAGCGGATGGACTTCCCGGAGCCGGTCATCTCGGTGGCGATCGAGCCCGGGACTCTGTCTCAAAGGGACAAGCTCAAGGAGGTTCTCGCCATCCTCGGCAAGGAGGACCCCACCTTCTCCACCCGGGAAGACGCCGACACCGGAGAGCTCGTCATCTCCGGGATGGGAGAGCTGCACCTCGAGGTTCTCGTTACCCGGATCGTCGACGACTACAAGGTCAACGCCAAGGTCGGAAACCCCCAAGTTACCTACCGGGAATCGATCGGCAAGGAAGCGACCCACACCGAAAAGTTCCACCGTGTCCTCGCCGGGAAGGAGAACGACGCCACACTTACCATCACCGTCCGTCCCCGGGAACGGGGCACCGGGAACAACTTTATCTCCCACATCTCGAAGAACGACCTCCCGGAGAACCTCATCGAGGCGGCCCGGCGGGGAGTCGAAGGCTCCTTCGGCTCGGGCATCGTCTTCGGCTACCCCGCCATCGACATCGAGGCCGAGCTGGTCTCCGCGGTCTACAACGAGACCACCTCCACCGAGTTCGCCTTCGAGGCAGCGGGGGCCCTCGGCTTCGACAACGCCTGCCGGGCCGCCGACCCCTATCTTCTCGAACCCATCATGAAGATAGACGTCATGTGCCCCAAGGAGTTCCTCGGCGACGTCATCAGCGGTATCACCATGCGCGGCGGCCTCGTCCAGGGAATCGAGTCCCGGGCTGCGGTGGAGCACATTATGGCCGAGTCCCCCCTGCGGGCCATGTTCGGCTACTCGACCGCCCTTAGAAGCACCACCCAGGGCCGGGGCACCTACTCGATGGAGTTCTCCCACTTCGCCCGGAAGCAGGATAAGTAGGGAGCGCCCCCGCCGGAGGCAATCACCGGCCGGCGGCGCGCCGCATGCACACCCCGCCCGGCACCCACACCTTGGTGGCTTCGCTGACCGAGCCGGGTTTCACGCCAGGTAGCTGATTGTTACCCCGGGGTTATCCCTTGAGGGCGGACGTACCTTTCCTTGAGTCAGAGGCGCCCCCAAGGTGCGGGCCCCGTGCAGTTTATGTTTACAGCTCCGGCGCGCCGACGGCCGCGGTTGCCGCCGGGCGCTTGCGGGATGTGGCGGTCTTTGCGGGGCGGGGTCGGGCCACTTGAGGGGTTCCGTCCGGCGCTTAGGCGCCGGACCG
>JBKHCS010000212.1:0-2520 GCA_046541715.1 Spirochaetaceae bacterium | reverse complement strand
CTAAACAACCGGCTAAACAACCGGGCCGCGGCTCCGGCGGCCAAGAGTCCCGCAGCGCCGACGACGAAGACCCACGCGAGCCAGTCTCCCGCCGCGGTATAGAGCGTCCGGCGGGCGGTGTAGACCGGGACGTCTTCCACAAGGTAGCCCTCGGTAAAGGCCGGGAGCATTGCGGTTATCCGGCCGTTGGGATCGATAACCGTAGTCATGCCGCCGTTCGTGCTTCGGACGACGGACCTGCGATTCTCGACCGCCCGAAACACCGCCATCGCCATATGCTGCATCGCCGCGGGAACCGAGTAAGACCAGGAGTCGTTCGTTAAGTTTACCACTACCTCCGCCCCCTCCCGGACGAAGGCCCGTGCGAGGTAACCGAAGGTATCTTCGAAGCAGATGGGAGTCGAAAAACGTACACCGGCGGCCTCGAAGACAGTGTACTCCTCCCCGGCCTCCCAGAAGGTGGTTTCGTTTTCCACCAAGAGACGGTGGAGCCAGGGAAAGGCATCCTCGTAAGGAAAGTGCTCGGTAAAGGGCACCAGGTGTATCTTCCGGTAAACCCCACGGTAGTCCCCTTTGTCGTATAGCAGGACGGCGTTGTAGTCTACCCGCTCGAGAGAGCCGTCGGGACCTGGCCTAAGCTCCCCATCTCCGTTTCCTATTACAAAGGGCACGTTCTGCCGGCCGAGGTATTCCGTCAACTCCCGGACCAGAGCGTAGGACTCGGGATTCGTGCGATAACGAGTGTGGTAGTTTATTGAGGGGACGAAGGAGGTCTCGGACCAGACGACGATATCCGGATTCTCCTGAAGCGCCAAATCGCTCTGCCGCATCAGAATATCGAGAGCCCGCCGGTAGGTCGGAAGACCTCCCCGCCAGGGGTCGACGTTCTGCTGCACCAGGGCAACCCGCCACTGTGGGCTCTCCCCCAAATCGACGGAGGAGACGAAGCCGTAGGCTATCGCCAGGACAAAGACGATCGCGTAGACTATAAGCGGTCGGATCCGCTCCCGGGCTTTGTCGAGAGCCCCCCGCCAGGATGCCGCGGAATCGATAACCCAGGCCAACCAGGCGGAGGGAAAAACGACCAGCACGCTGACAATCCAGACGCCACCGAGCTCCGCAACCCCGAGGAGGGGCCGGAACAGGTACTGGGAGTAGCCGATTATGCCGTAGGCGTACCCGAGAAAGAACTGGATCCGGAAGTACTCGTAGGCCATCCAGATGACCACCTGAACCAGATAGCCGTACCGGGGGAATAGAACCGTCGCCGCCTTGAACATGGGAAAGAAGAAGGCGAAGTAGACGGCGTAAATAACCGGAACGATAAAGATAGAAAGGGGGTGGAAATTAATTAGCCAGTAGTTAACCGTCGCGTAGGTTGCGAAGCCGTAGAGGAACCCCCAGAGCACGGACCCAACCCAGCTCGTCCGGCGGACCACCAAAAACACGGGCACCACCGAGATGTAAGCCAGGGGGAACAAGCCCCACTCGTTGAGGGGGCTCGGAAAGGGCAAAGCGTAGAGGAGTGCCCCGCCGAGGACCAAGGCCAGATTGATCGCGGCGTTCTTGAGCAGTCTCTTCCGGCCTTCTGGGGCGCTGGAAATAGTGGTCAAGGACTTCGCGGCGGTTCGGCTACGGGGCACCTATCGCCTCAGAGACCAGGCTGAGTCCTTCAGTTCCTTTCCGGGACGGAAAACGACGACACCGTGATCCTGAACCCGAACGGTCTCCCCTGTCTTGGGGTTCCGGGCCCGTTCCCGCCCTTTGCGCGTCCGAACTTCGAAGGTGCCGAATCCCCGGAACTCGATGATTCGGTCTTCGAGGAGGGCGCCTTTGACTTCGGCAAAGAAGGAGTCGATGATGTGTTGAATTTCTCGCTTGCTGACCGTCGTCGTCTCTGCAATGGCGTCGACGATCTCCGCCTTCGTTAGCTTGTTTTCCGGCACGCTCTATCCTCTGCGGGCAGGAGCTATTTCGCCTGAAGAGAACTGAGACGCTTGTGCAGACGCGACTTGGAACGGGACGCGGTGTTCTTGTGGTATACGCCCTTTACGGCTGCGGAATCGAGGAGCTTTGTCACCAGGGCAAATTGGTTGCCGGCCTCGGTTTCGTCGCCTGCTTCTACTGCATCGAGGAACTTCTTGGTTGTCGTACGGACACGGCTCCGGACCGCCCGATTGCGAAGTCTTCGCTTTTCACTCTGTCGATGGCGCTTTGCCGCAGATCCTTTTGCTATCAATGCTTAGTCCTCCAAAATGAATCAACAAGCTAACAAATACCCGCCAAACGCGTCAACCTCTTCTCAAAAGGCGGGAATAACCATTACACTGGCCGGCCTGTTGCTATGCTAAAGGAATACCGGACTCTTCTACCTCTGGTCAAGCAGTACCGCGGACATTATCTCGCCGGTGTTCTCTGTCTTATCGTAACCAGCGGCGGCCAGATACTCATTCCCCAGTTCGTCCGACGGGGAATCGACATCGTAACCCAGACGGGATTCTCCCTCTCAGAACTGGTCCG
>JBKHCS010000069.1:0-14840 GCA_046541715.1 Spirochaetaceae bacterium | reverse complement strand
AACAAACTCGACGGAGATATTCGTAACGTCCTGCTGCCGCGAGGCGCGCCGAAGTGGGACCCCGGGCGATTTCAAGCGTCTCGGAGTGGCCGGCTCTCTCGTGTGGTATGATCTTTCCGTAGATGCGCCGTCGACGTCGAAGAGCCACATCTCGAAAGATTTACTCCCTCGCCTACCTGCTGTCGCGCCAACCGAAGACGCTTACAAAGCATCCTCAATACCCGCTGCTGATGAGTTACTTCTACGCCTCGGCGCGCCTTCAAGACCTTCGGATAAGCCGTCGCTGCTATTCCGTACTGAACCTGGGCAAGGTCCACCCGGACCACCTGAACCATTTCTACCTTACCTACGGGCTCCCGAAGGAGCCCTTCTTCCCGCTGTTCTTCCAGATAAAGAGAGACTACGAACGGGCGCGGGAGCGAAAGCAGGAAGAGAGGCACGAATTCCTCCTCGAGAGCATGCGCCGGCTTCCGGAGGGAACCCGGGCTTTTATCAAATACCTCGGCTACCTCGAGGCCCACTACCATAGCCGGGGTCGCTATCCCCTCTGGCAGAAACACATCTTCCCGGCGACTAAGAAACAGGCCCAGGAGTACCATGCCTACACGAAGCTTCAGTGGATGGATCTCTTCCGTGACCACCTACTTCTGCTCCGGAGCCGCTATCCCGGAATGAGCAACCTCGTTGTGGAGCGGCTGATCGCCTGCTTCCTTCTCGAATGGGTGCCCGAAGAGCTCCCGCCACGGTGGCCCCCTGCGACAGAGATAACCGCCCGGTACCGGCGGCTCAGTCTCCGGTACCATCCGGATCTCGGCGGCGACCCCCAGATCTTCGTTTACCTGAAGGGGGCGCGGGACGTGCTGCTATCCTAAAAACCTGAAATAGCTCCAGGGCCGTGGTAGCTTCTTACTCGAGTAAAGATATCTATGATTCACGCACTGCGAAAGACGTGGAGGGGGCGGTTGGTCCTGGCCCCGACTCACGGCCCTGATGAGGCCTTGCATCGCTTGGCTGCGGGGAGAATTCCAAATCCGTCTCCGGCGGTTCGGGCGCTACGAAGCCTGGCGTTGTTCTTCCACCTGCTCACTCTCGTCCTCCTGACCGATGCCGGTGCGACGTGGATAGCTTCCGCCTTAGGTCTGGAGTCTCTGCCTATCTGGGTGGTGTTGATCCCCGTCACCCTGCCCGTCTCGGCACTGCTTCTCGGCGGGCTGCGGGCCGGAAGTGTTGTGGCTATCGGTTCCCTGGCCTTTTTCGGCGTTGTGCTTGCCGACCTCGTCGAACCGGCGTTTCCGACCGGCCTTCTTTTCCCCGGGGCCCTCGGCACGGCGGTAGGGACCCTCTGTTTGGGTGCCGTCATGAACCGGCACCGCCTATTGGTGGGCCGCCTCGTGGCTCGGACTCACGCCGATCCGGTGAGCAAGCTGCCGAATCGCTACCGCCTCTTGGACGACATTGGGCGATACTACACGCCGGCCCTCGCCCTGGTAAAGGCTGAGCGCTTTGCGGAGATCAACTCCTGCTTCGGCTTTCGTTTCGGCGAAAAATACCTCGCCGGCATCCGAGAAACGATCGAGCGGACCCTCACCCAGACACTCTCGGGTGTCTCTCTTTACCACGTGGACCGAGACACCCTGGGCATCCTCCAGGAAGAAAAGGGAGAGTCCGAAAAGACGGAGAGCCGGTTTCGGTCGATAGTCGCCTCGCTCCGGGCACAGACCTTGTCGATCGACGGAATACGATTCCCTGTACCCGTAACCGCCGGGATCGCCGTCGGTACCGGGAAGGAGCCGCATCTGGTCTTTAGCCAGGCGGAGCAGGCGCTTACCGCCGCTCTCTACTCAGGACGCCCCGAGCTGTTCTATGCCGACAGCGGCTCTATCCGAGAAAACATCGTGGCCCATACCAGCGCCCTGGCGGTGGTCAGTCACGCAATTCAGCACGAAGAGGTCGATGTTGTCTTCCAACCGATTATGACCAACCGCGGTTCGAGCATCCGCATGTACGAAGCGCTCATCCGGATTCAGAAGGAAGACGGCACCCTGATGCCGCCGGGGGAGTTTCTCTTTGCCGCGAGACTATCCACCTACCACGGCGAGCTTACGCGAATCGTCTTTCGGAGAAGCTTCGGCAAAATGGCCACCTCCGACGTGGACTTCTCAATTAACGTCTCCATCGAGGACTTACAGGATGAAGAGTTCCTTCCGTTTCTCGCGAGTATGATGAAGGCTTATCCCCGGTGCCGCGGACGGTGCGTGCTGGAAATAACCGAGAGTGAAGGCGTCGGCAATTTCGATCAGATCCTCTCGTTCATCCATCAGGTAAAAGAGATGGGCTATCGTTTCGCCATCGACGATTTCGGCTCCGGATACTCGAACTTTGCGAACGTCATTCGGCTGCCGGTGGACTTCATCAAGTTCGATGGATCCATCGTTCAGGCGATCAAAGACGACGAGCGAGCCCGTCTCGTCCTCACGAAGATGGCAGAAATCGCCGGTAGCCTCAGAATCAAAACGGTCGCTGAGTTCGTGGACTCCCCGGAGCTCCTGACGCTGGTCCGAAAACTCAAAATCGACTACTCCCAAGGGTTTCTGATCGGGGCGCCAAGCCGGCGCCTTTTGCGGCGGGCGAGAATCGCATAGCCGAGCTTGTTGCGAGTACAGATACCCAGCGATACAGCAGGTTCGGGCGGCTATCATGAAGATGCGTTCCAGGATACCGGGGATGCGCAACGAGATCCGTAACCGGCTACAACCCGAGATGGTCAAACCGTTTGAGAAGGTCGTGGAGGCCGCGCGTGAACCGACACCGCTTGCTTTTTGAACTCCCGGGTGCATCGGCCCACCGATTCGAGGTAAGCGCTTTCCGATGGAACCTGTCGGCAGCACACCCTTGGGGCGAATCAAAGACTTTTGGGTGGTAAACCTCCAAAATAGCAGCTGTTATGGAAGCATGCCTTCCACAATGTCTGAGCCCGTAACCCGGAGTTTTCGGCCACCCGACGGGAGCTACTTTCTCTTTGGCCCCGCGGGGAACCGGCAAGACGACGCTCCTTCGCGCCGACATTGCATACCGCAACGCCGACGAAGAGCTCTCGTTCCGGCGCACGCGCTCCGGTGTGGAGGTCGACTGCGTCGTCGACCGCGGCGGGCGGCCGCTCGAACGATCCGGGGTCCGCTGGGTCCCGGTGGATACGTTCCTCCGGTCGCTCGGGCCGTAAAACTTCCCGCCGGCCCGGCTACCGATACCCAAACCACCGGCCACTCGAGACTACCGTCCGCGATGACCCGGTCGATCCTTCGGCTACCGAACCGGTCCTTCGCTCTACCACCGCCACCCCACCGGGTAGCGATGAATTTCCGGATCCGGGGTGACGAGAAGAGCATCGTTTACGATAGCGGTGGCGACGAGGAACCGGTCAAAGGGATCCCGATGATGCGGCGGGAGCTCCGTTGACCGGTAGAGTATCTCTCTCGTAAGTGGAAGCTCTTTCAATCCCCAGCTTTTGATCTGGGACTCGATCCACTGCCGGGGAGTTGTTGGGAGGTCGATCTTGCCGGCGGACCATTTGAGAGAAATCTCCATTGCAGAGACGTCGCTGAGCATAAGCTCGGACTCAGGCGAGTCGAGATCGCCGGAAGCTTTCTTGGACAGCCGGCCCGGCTCCGCACAGAGCCAGATAAACGTACAGGTGTCTAAGAGGAGCCTCAAAGGCCCCATTCCCCAAGCTCCTTGTCGGACAACGGCGCGAAGGCGTCATCGGAGTAAGTGACGGGGTCAGATGTCACGGTCCCAACGTTCGGCCTTCCCGGTCCTCTCGGCGAGAGGGCCGAAAGCCTAGCAACCGGATTTCTGCCCTGGCGGATAATTATCGTCTCGCCGGCCTGAACGTCGCGGATAAGCTGTGACAAATGGGTCTTCGCCTGGTGCGTTGTCACTTCCTTCATGATGCCAATATTTAGCTACGTCTGAACTTAGTCAATAGTCTCCGCCGAACGATGGAAGCCGAAGACCGCCCGCGCAGATCTTCGAGGAATCGCTGGCTCGACGGCCCTTCGGGGGTTAGAATCCCGTTCCACAGCCGACGGGCCACCAGAACGGAGGCGCAGCATTAGATTTCTCAGCATCTGCACCAGCGACGGATGTTGGTCTCGGTTGTTCCCCGCAAGGGCGGCAAGTATACTGCCGAACGCGTCGACCCGTAACGGTAGAACCGAAAGCTTGGCAGCATCCCGCGGATCGTGGGGCTCTGGCAGCTCTCGAGAAGCTCCCGGGATTGGACGAAGTAGTGCAGAGGGTGATCGATCTTACTCGAGAGCGTGCCCTGCGCCTTATCCATCTTGCCTCCTCCGTGTGAGTTACCTCCGCGCAGTTCCCCCCGGGTCCACGCCTCGATGAAGAGCGTAGAGCCCTTTCTGGAACGCCGTTGCCATCGGGGTAGAGGAGCCCTTCGTGGTCATGCAGAGTAGCTTCCTCACCCTGATCGATGGCAACGAGCTTCCGGCGGTGATGGGTCACGAGCTGGGGCACATCGCCGCCGCCCGGGTGGAGCGTGCTCCAGACTAGCTCCCCGGATTAAATGGCTTGTACTAGAGCGCGCTTGTTACTGTGTGACGGTAAAGAGGCCTTCTCGTTCGAAGATCCTCTGCTCACGCAGTAGACACGCCTATATGATTGAAATTACCGTTAGGATAGAGGGATATCTGCCCTCGAGTATTGAAGCGGTCAAGCCGAGTGATCAGAATGTATCCGGCTTTGTACGGGAGCTCCTTCGGCGGTCCTTCGAGCGCGAGTGGCTCTCAGAATCGGACCGAGCCGATCTGGCCGAGGCGACGACGGGCTTACCCGGAAATATATGTCGCGCCCCGAAACGAATACGAATGGTGTATCGGATAGAGACGCGCTACGGGGTAGATTTCGATGTGGCGGCCTTCGATATTCTTAGAGAGACGATGGGAACAAGAGGCCCGGGAGAAGGTGGACGCCTTGGGGGCTTTCGTGTCGGACGTCACCGGTCCCGAGACACGAAGATTGACCTTCAAAAAACGTGAGTGCGGTAGTATAGTATTCGGGAAGACAGCTTAGGAGATGACGATATGAAGTTCGTGTGGTCGGTATTGATCTCGGTATTGATCGCCGGAACCGCCTCCGGCGGTGATGAGTGGCCGGCGCTGAACGAAACGCAATGGGGCCGTTTGGACAGTGAACGGCTCACTGCGCTCCTCGAAAACGGTGCCGATATCGATTCACAAGACGCTTCCCTGGGTATGACGCCGTTGATGCACGCGGTTCGATCGAGCGACGACCCGGAGGTCATAGTAGCGCTACTGGAGGCCGGAGGGGATGTGAACGCCCGGGCTCGAGACGCGAGCACCCCCTTGATGCAGGCCGCAAGATCGAACCCGAATCCGAGAATCATCGAGATCCTGCTGCAGGCAGGTGCCGAAGTCGACGCCGAAAACCAAAAAGGTGGGACTGCGTTGATGTACGCAGCTCGAACGAACCCCAATGCAGAAGTCATCGAAGCGCTCATGGACGGTGGCGCAAATGTCAACGTTCGCAACGAAGACGCACGGACGCCGCTTATGTACGCCGCGGCGCGAAACCAAAACGCCAAGGTGGTGACGGCGCTCTTAGAAAAGACGACCGATGTCGACGCCAAGAGCGATTTTATGGGTATGACGGCGTTGATGTATGCGGCCAGGTCGAACCGGAACCCTGAGGTCATCAGGCTACTCGTGGAAGCGGGCGCCGAGGTGAACGATCGAGGTCGCGATGGCTGGACGCCGTTGATGTACGCAGCGGATAACAACGAAAACCACGAAATTATTCGAGCTCTTTTAGAAGCCGGCGCCGATGTCAACGCCCGAAACGACCGAGGGGAATCCGCTCTGATGTACGCCGCGTTCCGCAATACGAACCCGAGAGTTATCGCGGCGCTTCTGGAGGCCGGAGCGGACCCCTACGCGGAAGATAACCAGCAAGCGACCGCAATCATGTATGCCGCTTCGGGGAATGAAAACGACGAGGTTCTCTCGCTGCTCTTGGAAGCAGCGCAAGATGTGGAGGCCGGGCCCTAGCTCGAGCGGAACGATCCACAAAGGTAATCAAGTCCGATCGACGCTCCTTTGCTCCTCACATCGAGATCCTTTCCACCTTCTGCGATTCGAAATGCCGTTTCGTCATCCGTACTCCCGCGTTGACAGCCGGCCAAACTCGGTGTAGCCTAGTTTTAACAAGTCTCGTCTTACTTGCTTTCGAATGACGACTCTTGGGCCGAGCCTGGGTATTTGCCTGCAGCTAACGTAGCCGTTGGTTTACCCCGATGAGAATCCGGGGTCGATTCAAGGTGGGAACGGCGGGATAGTCGTGCAGCGATCGTCGATCGCTGGTCATTTTCTAAGGGAGGTTTCGTGATGAAACACGTGTTAAAAGTGCTGGCCCTTGCCATGCTCGTGGCGCTGCTGCTTCCGTCGTTCGCGTTTGCCGGCGGAGAAGGCGAGGTGGCCGACGAGGATCAAACGTTTAGTATCGATGTCGGTCTGGGATTAAACGATAAGTCGGCACAATATGCATCGGTAGAGTATTTCAAAGAGCTCGTGGAGGAGCGTAGCGACGGGCGTATCACGGTGGAGATCTACCACTCGAGCGCTCTCGGTGACGACCGTGAGATGATGGAGGACCTGCAAGTCGGGGCCCTTGAGATGACCTGCCCGTCGACAGCACCAATGGTCGGCTTCGTTCCAGACTTCCAGGTCTACGACTTGCCGTTCCTCTTCCCGACCGCTGAAGCGGCGTTCTACACACTCGATAGTGAAGTCGGCCAAGACCTCCTGGATCAGCTTGCCGACCAAGGGATTATCGGTCTGGCATACTGGGACAACGGGTTCCGACACTTGACCAATAGTGTTCGGGAAGTCCGACTGCCCGAAGACGTAGAGGGTTTGAAGCTGCGGACCATGGAAAGCCCCCTGCATCTGGCGGCGTGGCGACAGCTCGGAGCCAATCCGACACCGATGGCGTTCGGAGAATTGTTCTCGGCCATGCAACAGGGCGTCGTGGACGGTCAAGAGAATCCATTCGGCACCATCTACCTGCAGAGCTTCTTCGAGGTGCAGGACTACGTGACCGACACCGGACACATCTACTCCCCTTTCGTGTTCATGATCTCCAAAATATTCTGGGATGAGCTTCCTTCCGATCTGCAAGAGATTATTGCAGAGGCGGGTGTAGAAGCGGGCGAGCATAATCGCGAGTTGAATCAGGAGTGGAATCAGGACTACCGTGAAGAACTCAAAGACGTTATGACGGTAACCGAGCTGACCATGGACGAGCGAATGCAGTGGCAGGAAGCGGTCCAGCCGGTCTATGGCGAATTCGAGGATGAGATCGGAGCCGACCTTATCCAGGCCGTTCAAGACAAGGTCGCCGAATGGCAGGCGACGCAGTAGCAGTAACGGTCGCATTTCTTCGGTCACCCCGCTCTATGGCGGAGGCGCGGAGGACCGTTGTTAAACGGGTTTAAATCATGAGGGGGCGGTCACCGATCGCCCCCCTTTTTTGTCTCGCCAACCGAGATAAGCCGAACGAAAGCCGCAGGCTTTTCAGACTGCTCGTTGGCGATTATTATCTGTGAATAGTTCGAATATCTGTGCGGAGAGCTGTCGAATGCGATGGATAGACGTAGCGGTACGACGATTGATGATGGTTGTGACCTTCATTGTCATCGTCATGACGGTGGTTATGTTCGTAATCGTGGGATACAACGTCTACATGCGATACGTGATCAACCGTTCGGTTGGATGGGCGGATGAGCTGTCACGCTTTCTCTTCATCTGGATGTCGCTGCTTGGGGCGGCGATGGCATTCGAAAAGGGCCAACACGTAGGGCTCGACTTCGTCATCGATAGGATTCGGAACCCCAAGGTGCGGATCGCGCTTCTGCTCTTTGGTGACCTTCTGGTCATGTTCGTCGTCGTGGTGCTGTTTCGCCAGGGTATTGCCATGATGCAGGCGGCTACGAATAGGTCACCGGCGTTGCGCATTCACATGGCACACGTATTCGCCTCGGTGCCCGCGGGTGTCGGCTTAATGGTCTTGTTGAACCTGTTGCGAATCGCTGAGCACACGTCCATGGCGATCACCGGCCGTGGACTTGGCTTCGTAGAGGAAGAAGGAACCGAGGCCCAGCAAGCCGTGAGAGAGGTGATCGAGAAGCAGGTCCATAACGCGGACCGCGAGCACGGGGGAGATTGACTGGTATGTTGGTAATCTTCATCAGCGCCTTACTTGGATTCGTCATCATTGGGCTTCCCGTAGTGTTTGCACTGGGGATGGCGAACATAATCATGATCTGGATTTCGCCCTATCCTTTCATCGTCATCGTGCGGCAGATGATTGTGGGGATGAACTCATTCCCCTTGCTCGCCATCCCGTTTTTCATGTTCGTCGGAGAGGTAATGAATAGGGGCGGCATCGCCCGACGGCTGGTCAACTTTGCCGATTCCCTGGTTGGACACATTACCGGTGGGCTGGGACATGTGAACATCCTTGCCAGCATGTTTTTCGGGGGTATATCGGGGTCGGCAATCGCGGACACGTCGGCGATCGGGGGGTTGATGATTCCTCCGATGGTAAGGCAGCACTACCCCGCCCCCTACGCCGCCGCAGTAACGGCCTCTTCCGCGGTTATCGGGATTATTATACCGCCGAGCATCCCCTTCATTCTCTACGGTATCATCACAAGCACGTCGATTAGTCGCATGTTTCTCGGTGGCGTCATTCCCGGTATCCTCGTAGGGCTTGCCCTCATGGTGACTACCTACGTTACATGCCGACGCCACGGCTACGGGGTTGGGGACGATGTGGAGAAGAAGCGATTGAGCCTCCGGAAGGTTTTTACAACGTTCGTTTCCGCCGCTCCCGCTCTTTCTATACCAGTCATCATCGTGGGTGGTATTCTGGGCGGCATTTTCACCGCTACGGAGGCGGGCGTCGTTGCGGCTATCGTGGCCCTTCTGCTCTCCCTCATTTACCGCGAGGTTCGCCTCCGGGACTTGCCAAGCCTCTTTGCGGCGACCGCCCGGACGACGGCCATTGTCACCTTCCTCCTCGGGATGGCGATGGTGAGCGCATGGCTTCTCACCCGGGCCCAGGTGCCGTTTCAGCTGGCGGCACTCTTGAGCTCGGCGACCGGCTCACCGACTGTGGTCATGCTTTTCGCCGTTGCACTGCTGCTAGTTGTTGGTTTGGTAATGGACTTAACGCCGGCCATGTTGATTCTCGCGCCGATATTCCTTCCCGTTATGACGGAATTCGGTGTAGATCCGGTCTATTTCGGTGTCATCATGTCAATCGCCCTCGGAATAGGGCTCGTGACTCCACCGGTTGGAACGGTGCTCTACGTAGCCACGGCGGTAGCCGGCATACGGCTGGAACGGCTGGTCGTGGCGATACTACCATTCGTATTGACGCTTCTCTTCGTACTGATTCTGTTACTATTTTTTCCGTCTTTGGTGATGTTTATCCCGTCATTGATATCGTAACCGATACATAGGTTGCCGAGCGGGGGAAGAGAGTTCTCCCGCTATGGCAATTCTGGGTAGCTTACTCCCAAAACGTATGAGCCCGTAACCCGGAATTTTCGGCCACCCGATGGGAGTTACTTTCTCTTTGGACCGCGGGGGACCGGCAAGACGACGCTCCTGCGCGCTGACATCGCAGACCGCAACGCCGACGAAGATCTCTCCTTCTGGCGCACGCGCTTTCGGGAACCGTCTTTCTGGATGATATCGGCGATCTGGCACCGAAATCACAGATCAAGCTACTCCAGCTCCTGGAGAGACGCGACTACTACCCCCTCGGTTCCGATCTGTCGCGTCGCACGGACGCGCGTTTCGTCGTTGCGACAAACCGCGACATCGCCGCGGTCGATTCTCTGCTCGCCGAGGCGCTCCGACGATCCGACGGGAATCAGGCCGCCGCCGCGCGGCTTCTGGGCATCTCTCCACAGGCGCTGAGCAAGCGGCTCAAGCAGCGAAGCCGGACGGGAGAGCCGTAGGCCGACCCACGCCCGACTCAACCTACGGTGACGCGAATCGGCTCGGCATCAACCTGGGTTTAGCTACCTTTCCCGGAGCGGAAGCGAGCGCGTCGATCACTCGAAGACGCGTCGAGGACAGTCAAGTGTAGGCCACGAAGCTTGTATTCTATTGCTGCCAGCATAGTCGATAGTCATCAACGTAGTCGGTTATTCTGCGGGGTGCCCGGCCCAGGAGTAGAGGAAGGGTGTCGGTGACGCGGTGGGCCAGCCCGAGCCTTACGGTAAGAAAGAGGCGGTTAACTACCTTAACGTAGTCCGGGTCCCATCCACGCTCCAGCGCCCGCTTTCGAAACTGCCGGGGAGAAGGCCGGGGATAGCGGATCTCGCGACCGAGAGCGTCGCCGAGCAGCTCCGCGACCTCGTAGTAATCCAACGCCTTGGGGCCGGTAACCTCGTGCGACCTCCGGCCCCTCTCGGGCCGAAGCAGCAACAGGGCCCCGGCTTCGCCGACGTCCCGGGCATCGACAAAGCTTGTCTTGCCTTTCCCGGCGGGGGCAACGATTTCGTCATCCTTTCGAATAAACTCCGAAAAAGCGGTATTGAGATTCTGCATGAAGTAGCCGGGGCGGAGAAAATCGAAATCGAAGGCCAAATGCTCTATCTTCTTTTCGATCCTTCGATGAGGAATTAATGGCGCGAACTGAGCCCCCATGACCGAAAGAAAGACTACATGGCGGACCCCGGCCCGCCGGGCGGCGTGGAGAAAAGGAAAGATATAGCTATCGACATCATCGACCGCCGGTGGTCGGAGCAGAAAGAGCTGCGACACCTCTTCGAAAACCGTTAAGCTCGGCGGGCCTTGGAGAAAGTCGTAGGCTAGAAGTTCCACGGACTCCACCACCCCCGCCTCTGCCATGATCGACGCTCCTCGACCCGGGTCCCGCAAAAGGCCGCGGACCGGCTGCCCGGCGGCGACGAGCTTTTTGATCACTTCGAGGCCGACGTTCCCGGTAGGCCCGGTAACCAAGACCGGCCCCCGGTTCCCAAGAGCTGCCTTCACAGTGACGGGCTACCGATCGCTGACCATCGGCGCATCTCGGAGGTGCTCGTTCTTTTCGAGCTCGTCAAGGATAAACGTCGCAACGTTCTGTCGGGATGCCTTCGGACCCGGTCCCGTGCCGACGTAGCCGACCCGATAGGTGCCGTTACCCTCCTTCTCGGTAAGCATCGGTGCCCGAACCACCGTCCAGTCGAGGCTGCTGTCCATGATGACCCTGCTATAGCTTTTGGAGTCCGCAAGAAGAACCGGCTGCATCGACTTGAGGACGAAGCGAATGAGCTTATCGATGAAGCCCGGCTGATCCTTTGGATACCGAACCCCAGCCCCGGTAAGGATCAAGATGCGTTGGGGTCCGTCGGATTCCATCTTCGATACCATCGCCTTGGCCGCCTGGGTCAACAGGGTATCGGATGAGTCCCTGGAATGGCCGAGAAGACTTACCACCGCATCGGTCTTATCGATGGCTCGCTTGACGGCGTCTGCGTCACGAACGTCACACGTCACCCGGTCGAAGTTCTCCGACTGGATACCGAGTCCCTCGAAGCTACGCCCCGCGGCTCGAACAAGATGTCCCCGGTCGAGGGCCTGCCGAACAAAGGGAACGCCGCTGCGTCCCGTTGCACCGAATACTGCAATCTTCATGAGACACAAGATACGATGGGCCGACGGGAACGAAAAAGGACGACGAAGGAGCGTTCTAGAAACGTTTATTCGTTAGGTGTCAACGAGTCTGTTGTTTGGTAGTGGTGGGAGAATCGATCTCGAGTCTCGAGCCCCACGTCCGCTCTACCAATCCCTAACTCCCGATTCGGGACTCGATCCACTCCCGGAGCGGAGTATCCCACTTCTGCCACCCGAGTTCCTTGTTGACAAGCGCGAAAAGCACCGAACTGTCGACGGCAGTGCTCACTCGCTACTCCGTTGCTCCGGCGGCAGGTCGACGGACCTCTTCCAGAGGCGACTGCCACTTCAAGGGTTCGATCACGCGGCGCGCCGGAAGTGCGGAGGCGCTGTCGTCAAACTCGAGCACGTCACCCGGGCGTAGGTTGAGCCGCTTGGGTATGGCCTTTGGAATAGCAATCTGCCCCTTATACGCCTCGACCCGTAAGCGTACAGCCGAAAGCTTGGCAGCACCCCGCAGATCGTGAGGCTTCGGAGGTTCTCGAAAAGCTCCCGGGATCGGACGAAGTAGTGCGGACGACGAGAGCGGCCCCGGGCGATGAGCCCGAAGGTAAGCATGGCGATGGCAATGAAAAAGTGGGGGCTTATCCGCCCGAGCGTCACGGTAACGATCCAGTACACGCTCGCATTTACGCCCTTCAGGATGACGAGGATGCTCGTCGAAACGGCCGGAGTGTGATCCCCGGCAGGTCTTCCAAGTAGACGTAGATGATGATGAGCTCATTCCGACAAGGAATAGGAGCTGGAAGCCGAGAAGCGGCCTTATCAGGCGGCTGCGCACCCGCAAATCGAAGAGGAGCAGAGCCGCCAAGCCCATGAAGCCGGTCGCAAAAAAGAGGACGTAGAACACCAAGAGAGAGTATTGCATTGAGAACTCCCACCGCTCCCCGGGCGGCGTGATCGTGGCCCGACGGACTAGGAGGGCGAAAAAATCGTAACGAGGAGTATGCCGCAGCCTGCGACGGCGAGGCCGGCGAGATCGGTCAGGAGAACCGCGTCTCCGAAGGCCGCCCAGGCCATCAACATGGTGACCGGAGGGCTAAGGAAGAAGAGGCTGGCGACGCGGGTGGCGCTGGTTTTCTCGAGGAGGCGCCACATTAAAGCGTAGGCACCCAGCGAGACCGCGAGGACAAGCCACACCAGGGCAGCGGCGTAGGCGGGGACCCAGTCGGTTTGAAGCGACTCAAAAAAGATCGCCGGCAGGGCAAGGGCGGCCATGGTCGCGGTGGACTGAATCGCGAGCTGGAGCCCCAGCGACATGGGGGCATCGGCACGGGTCAGCTCCGCTCGGCGCTGGATCAGGCTGGCAGCGGTAATCGCAGCAGCCGACAGAAAGGGGAGCACGTAGAAGGGAGCCGGTGCCGGGGTGCTTCCGGTAAGGCGGGCTCCTACGGCAATGACCACGCCGCTAAAGCCCAGCACCAGTCCCGTCCATTGCCGACGGCCGGTGTGTTCTCCCGTGGCCAAGCCGGCCAGTGCGCCGGTAAGGAGCGGCTGGAGGGAGGTTACGAGGGCGACGATGCCGGCGGGCACCCCGCGGTCTATGGCTACCAGTACACAGGCGAGCCAGACTCCGTGGGACAGAATGCCGACAAGTGCCACCCTTCCCGCCAGCCGGAGGGGTATGCGGCGCGCTTCGCGGCGAAGAATCACGAGGGCCCAGAGCACAGCTGTCAGGGCGAGGTAGCGCCAGAAGAGCATGGTCAGCGGCCCCGAGTACGGCAAACCGTATTCCGCTCCGATAAACCCGGTGTTCCAGAGAAACACGAATCCCGCCGACAGAACGATGAGTTTCCGTTTGAACCCGTCGATGCGCACTTCGCCGGTGATCGGCATCACCCTCCACGGTAGTGACCCTTTACTCCAAAGGCAAGGACGGCCCGGTGGCTCGAACCACCTGGGTGACCAGCCGGGTAATCACCCGCAGTAACGTTTGCGACCCCCGAGAATCCGCAGCTCAGAGCGACGAGAAGGCGAAAGCCGGCCGAGCCCTAAATATGCCCGTCGATTCGGCGCAGCCCGGCGTCCCGGGCGGCTTCTACAGCGCCGGCCACCTCCTCGTACGTGCTGCTCGTCCCGATTACCGGATCCCGCCGAGCCCGGTGCGCCGGACGGTACTGCCCCATCACATTCACGTAGGTCTCCGGTGAAAGAGAGGCCAGAAAACGCATGATGGCCCTCGAGTTCGCGGCACCCCGGGGCATCACCAGGTGCCGGACGAGGAGGCCGGAGACCGCGACCCCCCGGACGATCTCGAGGTCCCCCACCTGCCGGTGCATTTCCCGCACCGCGGCGGTGGCGACATCAGCATAGTCGGTCACGCCGTCGAGCCACCGTGCCCCCTCGCCGTGCCAGAACTTAAAGTCGGGCATGTAGATGTCCACCACCCCGTCGAGGAGGCGCAGCGTCTCCAGGCTGTCGTAGGCGCTCGAGTTGTAGACGATCGGAATATCGAGGCCCTCGCGGAGCGCGACATCGAGGGCCTCGAGAATCTGCGGGACGACGTGCGACGGGGTGACCAGGTTGATATTCTCGCAGTTATGCGACTGCAACTCGAGCATGATGCGCGCAAGCCCGGCGGCGTCGACCTCCACGCCCACCGCTTCGTGGCTGATGTCGCAGTTTTGGCAAAAGGAGCAGCGCAGGTTGCAGCCGGAAAAGAAGACCGTACCGGACCCGTGGGTGCCGACCAACGGGCGCTCCTCCCCAAAGTGGGGCGAGGCCGAAGCGACGTTGGCGAGCCTCCCGACCCGGCAGACGCCGATCTCGCCGGCGACGCGATTTACACCGCACCGTCGGGGACAGAGCTCGCACTCCTCGAGGGCCGCCACGGCCCTGCCGGCACGCTCTGCGAGTTCACCGCTTCTGTGGAGGCTGACTGCCCGGGCATGCCCCCGATTCATCCCTCAATTCTACGCCCCTTCGTCGTTCGGCGCCAGGCGGTCGACGTCGGTTTTCGGTCCCGGATGGGCGTTCCACTTCGGCCCAACGGCAAGTTCCTTGGCGTGGGGTCGGAGAGCTGTGGATCGGCTATCGCGAGCACTACCTAACCAACGC
>JBKHCS010000068.1:0-14918 GCA_046541715.1 Spirochaetaceae bacterium | reverse complement strand
ACCTGGTCCCAGGTGTCCGGGGCAGAGAGGTCGTGTCTTTCGAACAGGTCGGTCCGATAGGCAAAGAGCTCGACGTTCCCGATGTGGGGAAGCGCGTAGAGGGTGCCGCTATTCGCGGGGTATCGCCCCACACCCACCGCCGGCTCGATAAAGTCGGTATCGAGGCTCATTCCCCGGGCGGAATACATCTCGTCGAGGTCCGCGAGCCACCCAGCGGCCATGTACTGCGGCGCGTTCGGGTCGTCGATCAGAATGATGTCGTAGGAACCGGCACCGCTTCTGAGGTCTACGACGGTTTGCTCGAAGAGGGCGGAACCGGAAAGCTCAAGAAGTTCGAACTCGACGTTCGGATTCTGTTCGCTGTAGGCGGCAGCCGCCAATGCCATCGCGTCACCGTAGGCCCCATCGCGTCCGGCAATCGTAAGCGTTACCGACTCCTCGGCTCCGCTCGTCTCGCCGGCGCCGGCGGCCATCGCCAGAGAGGTAACCATCACCATCAAACAGATCGTGATCAGTACCCTTTTCATGAAACACCTCCTTCGTGTTTGTCGCTTTGTCTTTCCATAGCAACTGTAAAGAAGCCGGAGCGTTTTCTTCAAATTCTTGTGGGAGGCGGGAATTAGGCATAAACTAGCTAACAGCTAACCAAAGTCTAATCTCCGGGAGGCAGGTTACCCTGGGGAGTAGTGAATGCCGAAGCAGCGCCTTAGCAAAGACGAATTGGTGGAATTGATCTTCTCTCTCTTCTGGGAAGAAGCGTACGACCGAGGCATTTCGTCGATCCACGGTATAGCCATTCCCTTAGACCGGCTTCGCGAGGAGCTCGCCCGGCGAAGTGGTGCTCCCCGGCAGAACAGCAAGTGGATTTACACCCAGGTCCGTAAGTACGAAGAACGGATAGGCGTCCGTCTCTTCGAAAAGACCCGGGATGGCAACGACGACGAATCCTTGAGTGTCACCCCCCGTCTCCTCGGCTTCGTGCAGAAGCGCCACTTGCACCAGGCTGAGAAGATTCGGGTGGCCAACGGAGTCGCCGACCTGATCGAACGGCAGTTGAGCACGCCACAGGAGCGGACGCGACTCTTTCTCGGGGCCGGGACTACCATCGCCCATCTGGCGGAAGTCCTCCGGGACCGGGTTGCCGAATCGCACCAGCCCTTGGAGATCCACACGCACAACCTCGGGGTGGTCGAGGCTCTCTCTCATCCCAACAAGGCCGGAAACCTTATCGAGCTCCATGTCGCAGAAGGGCGCTTCGACCCGGTTACCTACACTCTCCTGGGGCCGGATTCTCCGGGCTTGTTGGACACCGACTTCGACCTGGTTGTCCAAGGGACCTCGGCCGTCCACCAAAGCATTCTCTACATCGAGTCGGAAGAGGAGCTGCCGAGAAAGACGGCCGTTCTCAAGTACACCCGGGGCCCCAAGCTCTTGGCGCTGACGCTCCACGAGTTTTTTCCGGAGGTACCCGGCGGCATGCGGTCCTACGGCCACCTCGAAGACTACGACTTCGTCGTCTTTCCCCAGGTAAAACGTCCCGTGGTTGACCAGCAACTCGGCCTCGACTATCTGTCTTCCGAGGTTTCACCGTTCGAGGCGGGGATCTCCGCCTGGCACTATCAGATCCTCACGAAACGCATTAACTATCAGCCTGCCTGTTGACGCCGTCAAACCAGTCGTCGAAGTCGACGATCCGCCGGTCCCAGCAGTAACGGCGAGCCGCTTCCGTGACGGCCTGACGCACCGGAGGGCCCGGGTCGGTTCGCGGTTCCCGGGTAGAAGAGACGGCCTCGATCAACGCCCTCAGTTTCGCCTCGAGTTCGTCGTCTCCGTCGTAGATACACGTTGTGTGGAGCGATTCCGGGAGGATTTCGGGATAAGAGAGGCGCCGGGGTAAGAGAGGAATGCAGCCCTCGCTCATCGCCTCCAAAACGGCAATCCCGAAGTTTTCCTGAATCGCGGTAGAGATTACGATGTCGCTTTCTATGAGCCACCGCCGGTAAGTCTGCGAATCCCCGGCGTACCCAAAGGCGACGAGGCGTTCGCCGAGGTCGGCCCGGGCCCGAAGAAAGGTTTGGGGTTTGGCCTGGGGGTTCTCCCCGAGGATAGCGAGGCGAAACGGAAGGCCCTTCGCGGCGAGGCGCGAGACGGCTCGAAAGAAGGCGCCGAAGTTCTTGTCGTACTCCCACCGGTGATTCCAAAGGATGATGGGATCCCCCCGGGACGCCTGGGAGGCCCGGCGCGGGGGGGCGGGCCCGGGGCACTCGATGCCCGGGTAAAGGACGCGGGTCTTGTACTCCACCGAATCGATTTCCCACTCCGGCTCCCACCGGTGGAGAAGACTCGTGTGACTCCGGTATACCTTTAGAAAGGCGTCCCGGTGGAACGCGGAGTTGAAGGCGATGGCGTCGGCGTGGAGGGCGTTTCTTATGTCGGTCGCGACGATGTCCGCCCCGACGGTTTGCCCCTTCGGGAGGGGATAGGTGCTCTGCGTCTCGTGACAGTACCAGAAAACCGGCGGGAGGATGGACCGGCGCCGGAGCGCCTTCAGGTCGCCGATATCGACGTAGTCGCTGACGACGACAAGATCGAAGGCCCCGGGGCGTAGGTCGCGCTCCGCCATTCGGCGAGCGATTTCGAAGGCAGATAGCCGCCGGCGCCACCGCCAGAACTTCGCGGGCATCGTCACCAACTCGATCTCCCAGCTACTCCGGGCTCGCAGGGCGTCGACGAATTGACGGTGGGATCCGCCGTAGAAGGGCTCGACGAAGAGCAGTCGCTTGGACATCGGCACCAGAGTAGCGAAAGGGGCGCCCTTGCCACAATCGATTCTTCCCGGTGATAGTAAAGCGTTGTGAACGCCCAAGAATCCACCAGCCGACTGTGCGTGGTTACCGGAGCCTCCGAAGGGCTCGGCCGGGCCCTGGTTCACCTTCTGGCCGAGGACGGCTACCGGGTTCTCGCGGTTGCCAGGCGCAAGCAGGCCTTGGATGATCTGGCGCGGGAGGCCCCGGAGGGGTCCGTCGTTCCGGTTGCGGCGGATCTCGAGACGCCGGAGGGGATCACTTCGATTGTCGATGCCCTCCGGGCCAACGGCGGTTCGCTCCGGATGCTGGTGAACAACGCGGGAAGGGGGGATATCGGTCCCTTCGCCGAGGCCGACACCGGGGTGCTCCGCAGTATTCTCCGGTTGAACGTCGAAGGTTTGACCATCCTGACCCGGGCACTTATCGACGCGATCGAATCCGGCGGGACGATTCTGAACGTCGCATCGGTGGCGTCGGTCCTGCCGGGACCTTGGATGGCGACCTACTACGCATCCAAATCCTACGTTCTGTCTCTCGGGGTGTCCTTGGCCGAGGAGCTTCGCCCCCGGGGTATCTCGGTCACGACGGTGTGTCCGGGAGCGATCGCAACCGGTTTTCAGAGGGTGGCAGGTTTCGATCAAGAGCGGTATTATCGAACCACGAGGGCGCACGCCCCGGAAACAGTAGCCCAGTGGGCGTACCGGGCAGCCCGGAGAAAACGTACGGTTGCATTTTACCAGTGGTACGGAATCGGTGACTGGGCGGCACGGTTGTTGCCGCGGAACACGTTCGCACGTCTAATGGCGAGGCTTCAGCGCCGGCGTGCGCCGAAATAAACAGGAGAAGACTATGGATAAGCTCAAACTCAAGCCGGGGATCGTAACGGGCAGCGCTGTTGGCGAGGTCTTCGCCTACTGCAAAGAGGTGGAGTGCGCCCTTCCGGCGGTCAACGTTATCGGATCGAGCAGCGTTAACGCCGCTTTGGCCGCCGCCCGGGAAGCGTCGTCGGCGATCATCATTCAGTATTCAAACGGGGGCGCCCACTTCAATGCCGGCAAGTTCCTGGACAACAGCGGACAAGAGGCGGCGGTTGTAGGGGCAGTCGCCGGAGCGCACCACATCCGGATTATCGCGGAGAAGTACGGTGTCCCGGTTATTCTTCACACGGACCACTGCGCGAAGAAGCTTCTTCCCTGGGTCGATGGAATGCTCTCCGCCGGAGAGGCATACTACAAAGAGACCGGCAAGCCGCTCTACAGCTCGCACATGTTGGACCTCTCGGAGGAGCCCCTCGAAGAGAACCTGGCAATTTGCAAGGAGTACTTGGCTCGAATGAGCAAGATCGACATGACCCTCGAGTTCGAGCTGGGGGTTACCGGGGGCGAAGAGGACGGGGTGGACAATACCGCTGTGGACAACGCCCGGCTCTACACTCAGCCGGAGGAAGTTCTACAATCCTACGACACGCTCAACGGGGTCGGTAATTTTATCGTCGCCGCTGCCTTCGGGAACACCCACGGCGTCTACAAGCCCGGAAACGTCAAGCTGCGCCCGGAGATTCTCAAGCACTCGCAGGAGAAGATCCAGGCCGAGCGGAACACCGGAGAGAAACCCCTTACCCTCGTCTTCCACGGCGGTTCCGGTTCCTCCCGGGAAGACATCAGGGAAGCGATCTCCTACGGCGTCGTCAAGATGAACATCGATACCGACACCCAGTGGGCCTTTACCCATCCGGTCAAGGAGTACATGGACAAGTACGACGGCTACCTGAAGTCGCAGATCGGCAACCCGGAAGGACCCGACAAGCCGAACAAGAAGCAAATCGATCCCCGGGCCTGGCTCCACCTCGGTGAGAAGGGAATGGTCGATCGATTAAAGGTCGCTTTTGACGATTTGAACTCCACTGGGAAGTTCGACCTCAGTTAGAAGGCGAACGCGGGATAATGGTGCCGAGGTGGAAGTTCCTTTAGAGCCGTGGCTCTACGCCGCCACCCGGCAAACCGTCCCGTTTTTCGCTTCAAAGACACGCAAGGGCCACTGGGCGCTTTCGGGGTACCGGCGGAACGATTTTCGCAGGGCTCCGTAAGCGGTCCGGGCCTCTTCGGTCGTTCGAAACATCAGATAGAACGCCCCGCCGCCTCCCGCACCGCTCAGTTTTCCGCCGGTAGCGCCGGCGTCCATTCCGGTGTCAAGCGCGATCTCGAGAGGGTCGGTACTCAGGCCGAGGCTCTTGAGGCCGGCGTGAGCTTCCGTTGCCAATCGACCGATCTCTCCGGCGTGATCCGCCTCAGGATCCCGAATTACCTCGATACCGCGCTCCGCCGTTCTCCCGAGAGACTCCAATCGCCTTTGCACCTCGGAGTCGCCGGCCTCGATCCGATTCCTGAGCGCCCCGACAAGATCCTTCGTCGAGGCTTCCCGGGGAACCGCACCGGTTACCATGGCAAAGGGAAATGAGGGGAGAGGAGTTGCCGAGGGGAGCCCGGAGTGGAGATCCGAGGTCCCGAAATAGAAGGCCTGAATCCCGCCAAGAGTAGCCAATCCGGTATCGACTCCCGAAGGCGTCCCGTGGAACACGCGCTCGAGGCTGTTTGCGATACGCCAGACGTCCTGCTCGGTCGCGACGATTCCCACGTCGGCAAGGATGTTGAGAGCCGCCCGGGAAAAGGCGGAACAGAGGGCTGCGGAGGACCCGTAGCCTAGGGACTGGGGAATGCTCGACATTATCCGGACGCCTCCCCGCAGCCGGTCGAGGATGCCACCCGCCGAAACCGGAGGGAAGAGCGTCTCCAGGGCCCGAACCATCGAGCTAAAGGGGGGCATGTCGGGCCGGAAAAGCATTGTGCCGGGCTCCGGCGGGGTGCCCTCCGGGGTAATTTCGACTTCCATCGTCTCTGGAAGGGCCAGGCCTACCGCAGGATAGCCGTAGACGGCGGCGTGCTCACCGAAGAGAAGAAGCTTACCCCAGGCCCGGCCTATGTATGCCACCGTATACCCTCCGCGAGTCGCAGGTGCGACTCCTTCGCGCCGAAAAGGACAAACAATTCCCCTCCGGCACCGACGGCCTTAACCATCGTCGGTTCCGGCCCTAAAGATGAGCGATTTTCTTCCTCTCGGCAAGTCCGAAGTGCCGGTGGAACCTCCGCCGGTGTATCGAGATATCTTCCGAGCTCTCTCCCGAGGGCCGAGAGCCTCTCCGCCGTCGGGGCCGCTTCTTTCCAGGAGCTCGCGTGGGCCAGCTTCGCAATGCCCCGGTTCGAAGCCTCCAGATAAGCGCGAAACTCCTTCGGGGCGGCCTTCCTCCAGGCTTCGAAGCGCCGGATAGCCGGTGCCGTCGAAACTTCCTCCGGGCCCTGGTGGAAGGCGATCGCCGGCAACCAGTCGGGCGAAAGGGGGTGCCACCCCGGGGTTTCGCCCCCTTCAAAGAGTCCGAGCCGGCCGAAAGTCGATGCGGCGACGTCGTAGCCGCTCCCCCGGCCCCCCTGACTCGTCCGGTGGGATCGGAGGGCTACGCCGAAAACGTCCTCCGCCGGGGGGAGAGACCCGCGGAAGAGGCAGAGGAGCAGTGCGCTCAAGACCACCGCCACCGCCGCGCTGGAGCCGAAACCCCGTTTGGTTCCGTCCTCCCGGTAGAGGGCCGACGAGTCGAGGGTAATGCGATACTCCAGAGCCCCCAAGTTGGCGGTATCGAAGGCCACGGCACCGGCGGCCGTCCGGACGCAGGCCGAGAGAAGACCCGGGGGGGCGGTGTTTCCGGGCTCCCAATCAAAGGCGCCGTGCCCCGTGGTGCCCCGGATGGAGAAGCTCGGCGCCTCTTCGATGACACCGGAGACCCGCGGCTCTAGGCCGCAGGCGATGCCCAACCCTCCGGGCACGGTTACGGCGTACTCTCCGAAGAGGAGAAGGTTGCTCGGAGCCGAGGCCCCGAGGCAGGCTCCCGGGCTCATTCGCTCCTCACCCTTCCCGGAGGATCCGGGGAGGACCCCCCTGCCGGGTTTCGAGCACCCGGTCGGTCATTTGGAGACCTTCTAATGCGTCGCGGATTTTGCGGCCGTGCTCTTCGGTCGTAAGAATCTTTACCTGGGGTCCCGCATCCATGGTTTCCCAAGCGGGGATTCCCGCCTCCCGGAGAGAGGCGCAGAGCCGCAAGATAGCGACGCTCTCGGGGAGCCAGTAGAATACCGGAGGAACCGAGGTGAACATGGTTCCGAACATCCCGAGGTAGCTCTGCTGCATCGCCGTGCCGAGGCCGTCGAGGTCCCGCCGGGCAATGGCGTCCGCCGCCCTCCGGGCGATTTCCGGCGCGGTCTCGACCCAGGCTCCGTAGTAGGGCGAAGTTTGCCGACTCCGTTCCATCGCGACCCGGGTGGAGACCGGCTTCTTTCCCCGGGCGACGACCGCAACCAAAAGGAGCAGCTCCGGCCACCAGGTTTCGTCGTAGAGCGGCTCGGCGTATTCCGCTTCCCGTTCCAGCCGGCAGATCCCGCCGTAGGCGGACCGTGCCGCCGACGCGGATCCGATTCGCGCCAGGGAGGAGACTGCCCTCTCACCGTCGTCTAGGTCCAGGAGGCGAAGACCCGCCTTTGCGGCTGCCGCAAACCCGGAGGCGGAGCTCGCGAGACCCGAGCCCCCGGGAAAGCTGTTGGTTCCCTCCACCGAGAAAGAGGAACGGGTGCTTCCCCGGGCCCGGAGGGCGTCGAGAAAGGGGCGGAAGCGCGAGATTTCTTGGATCTCTCCGTCGACGACCACCCGGTCGCCGGCAGCGCTCTCGGCGACCGACACCTCGGACGAAAGATCCTTCAAGGTAATCCCGATGCTCGGTGTCGCCGGAAGGTTCTCTTCGACGGACGCCTTCCCCCAATACTTGACCAATGCGAGGTTCGGGGACGCCTGAGCGACGACCTTCCTCACCGGGCGCCCATCTCGATCCGGGACAGCTGTTCCACCTGGTGGCTGAACTCCAGGCTCCGGAGGAGGGGGGCCCCTTGAAGGGTTGGGATATCCCGGGATTCGGTAAGGAGCATCGCGGTCTCGAGAGATTTTCGGAGCTCCGCGATCTTCGCCAAGACGCCGTCGACCCCCTTGTCGAAGACCGCCCGAATAAAGGGAAGCGCAAGGCCCGACATCGCCGCCCCGAGAGCCGTCGCCTTGGCTACGTCTAAGCCTGTGCGGATACCACCCGAGGCGATAACCCGGCCGAAGGTGGTGGGCGTCGCATCGAGGAGCAGCGCCGTTGGAAGCCCCCAGGTCGCGAAGTCTTCCGGGGCCCGTCCCCACTCATCGTACCGGTAGCCCTCTACGCTGACCCAGTTCGTTCCTCCCGAGCCGGCGAGGTTTACGTACTCGACGCCGAGGGAAAGCAGGGCTTGGGTAGCCGCCGGGCGGATGCCGAAACCGGTCTCCTTGACCAGGATCGGGACCGGCGACATGTCGGTGTACCGAGCGATGGTGTCGTAGAGGCCCCGGAAGTCTCTATCCCCGTCGGTTTGGAAGAGCTCCTGCGCCGGATTGAGATGCACCACGAGTCCCTGCACCTCCAGGCGTTTCAAGAGCTCGGTAACGTCGTTAACGGGAAGATCCCGGAGCTGTACCGCGCTCAGGTTTGCGATAACCGGCACGTCCGGGGCGTACTTCTTTAGATAGAAGTGCTCGAAGACCTCCGGTTTTCGGAACAGAATCCTAATCGAGCCCATCCCGACGGGGATTCCCGCCTCCTGGGCGGCTCTGGCTAAGTCCTTGTTGGCACGGTAGCCTTCGTCGCTTCCGCCGGTCATCGAGGAAATAAGAATCGGAAGGGCTACCTCGTGTCCGAGAAAGGTCGTCCGGGTATCGAGGTCCTCGGTCGCGAGCTCCGGAAGGGAGGTGTGGATAAGCGTCAGGTGCTCGAACCAGGCGCTCCCGTGCTCCACGACATAGTGAGAGGCGTCGAGGCAGATTTCCAGGTGCCGTTTCTTTCGTTCGGCGAGGGCCGCCTCCGACTCGTCTGGTGCCGGGGTTCCTAGGGTTCGTTTGGCCATTACGAGATGCTCCTTCGGGGAGTAAGGGTATCGGTTGGAAGGGGCTTCCGTCTATAATCAGCCGATGTTCGCCGTTCTGCTCTCCGGAGGGGTCGACAGCTCGGTTGCCCTGGGGCTCCTCCGGGAAGAAACCTCCGAACCGATAGAAGCCTACTACCTCAAAGTCTGGTTGGAGGACGAGCTGTCCTACCTCGGGAACTGCCCCTGGGAGGAGGATCTCAGCTACGCCGAGGCCGTCGCCCACGCCTTCGGCGTGCCGCTCCGGGTCGTTTCCCTTCAGCGGGAATACCACGAGAAGGTCGTCTCCTACGTTCTCGACGAGCTCCGCCTCGGCCGGACGCCGAGCCCGGACCTCTTCTGCAACGCCGACATCAAATTCAAGGCCTTCGTCGAGTCGCTTCCGCAGAAGGTTGGATCGTTAGGCACCGGTTTGCGCATAGCAACGGGGCACTACGCCAGGTTGGAGGGCGGCGGTACCGCCGCCGAAGCCGGCCACGGCAGCGCTTCCGGGGGCCCGCGGCTCTTTCGGGCACCAGACCCCGTCAAGGACCAAACCTACTTTCTCTCCCGCCTCTCCCCGGAACAGCTTGCAGGGGCCCATTTTCCCCTCGGATATCTTACCAAAGGGGAGGTTCGGGAGCGCGCCCGGAGGTGGAACCTTCCCAACCGGGACCGCCCCGACAGTCAAGGAATCTGCTTTCTCGGAAAGATCCGCTACCGCGACTTTGTAGGCCACCATCTTGGGGAAGAGACGGGGCCGATTGTCGATGTTGCTACCGGTAACATCCTCGGCTCCCATCGGGGCCACTGGTTCTACACCCCGGGGCAACGGCAGGGTCTCGGTCTCGGGGGCGGCCCTTGGTACGTCGTTGCCAAGGATGTCGCGCAAAACCGGGTGCTCGTGGCCCACGCCGACACCGAGGGCGAGCTCCGGACCCGGCGCTTCGCGGTCCGGGGGATTAACCGTCTGGGAACCGGCCGGGAGCTTCTGACCGTGGCCCGGGAGATGCCGTTGCAGTTCAAAGTGCGCCACGGCCCCGGGTTTCTCTCCGGGCGCCTCGAAGTCGACGCCGGGGACCCGACCCGGGGTATCGTCGAGCTTGCGAGTCCCGAGCGGGGAATCGCCGGCGGGCAGTTCGCCGTTTTCTATCGCGAGGACGAGTGTATCGGGTCGGGTATTATTCAAAGAATCGACGAAACTTTGTATCTTTGAACGATGAAAGCGGTTCAAGTAGACAAGCATGGCGGTCCGGAAGTCCTGCACTATACCGATGTCCCGGATCCGACTCCGGGCGCAGGGGAGGTTCTTGTGCGCCTCGCGGCCGCCGGGGTCAACTTTATCGATACCTACCACCGGACCGGGCTCTACCCGATCGAGCTCCCACGGATTCTCGGCCTCGAGGGTGCGGGAACGGTGGAGTCGGTCGGCGAAGGAGTCGGGGAGTTCAAACCGGGAGACCGAGTCGCCTACACGAACGCCCCCTTCTCCTACGCCGAGCGCGTTGTCGTTCCGGCTTCCGATCTACTCCGCGTGCCTCATGGGGTCGACTTCCCCACCGCGGCGGCGGCCCTCCTTCAGGGAATGACGGCCCACTACCTGTCCCATAGCACCTATCCGATACAGGAGGGGGATACCGTCGTCGTACACGCCGCCGCCGGGGGAGTTGGCCTTCTTCTAGTTCAGATGGCGAAGATGCGAGGGGCCCGGGTTATCGGTACGGTTTCCACCGAGGAGAAGGCCGCCCTCGCCCGGGAGGCGGGAGCCGACGTAACCATCCGCTATACCGAGGAGGATTTCGTCGAGGTGGTCAAGCGGGAGACCGGCGGCGTCGGCTGCCCCGTGGTCTACGACTCCGTCGGGAAGACGACTTTTTTGCGGAGCCTCGACTGCCTCCGGCAACGGGGTATCCTCGTTTCCTTCGGCCAGTCCAGCGGCAAGATTCCCGATTTTGATCCGGCGATTCTCGGTCGGAAAGGCTCCCTCTACCTTACGCGGCCGTCCCTGTTCCACTACGCCGGCACCCGGAAGGAGCTCGAGGAGCGAGGTGGGCAGGTTTTCGAATGGATCCGCTCGGGAAAGCTCACCTTGAGAATAGGGACCGAGCTACCCCTGTCGGAAGCGCGGAGGGCGCACGAGCTTCTCGAGGGCAGAAAGACCACGGGTAAGGTGATTCTTCTGTGCGAATAAGCGTCGCTCCGATGATGGAGTACACCGACCGACACTACCGCTACTTCGTTCGGGGGCTCGTTTCCCGGACCGTTCTCTATACCGAGATGGTCACGACCGGAGCCATCCTCTTCGGCGACAAGGAACGGTTTCTCGCCCACGACGCCGTGGAGCACCCCTTGGTGCTTCAGCTCGGAGGCGACGACCCCGAAGCCTGCGCCCGGTCCGTTGCCGTCGCCGAGACCTACGGCTACGACGAGTACAACCTGAACGTCGGGTGCCCGAGCGACAAGGTGCAGCAGGCCGCTTTCGGCGCCTGTCTGATGGCCCGGCCCAAACAAGTGGCAGATATTGTCGCCGCGATGCAGCGGGAGACCGCCCGGCCCGTCACCGTTAAGCACCGGATTGGGATCGACGGCCGTGAAAGCTACGAGGAGCTGAAAGCGTTCGTAGAAACGGTCGCGTCGGTAGGGGCCCGGCGGTTTATCGTTCACGCCCGGATCGCCGTTCTCGGAGGTCTTTCACCGAAGCAGAACCGAGAGGTCCCCCCCTTGAGGTACGACGATGTCTATCGTCTCAAGGCGGATTTCCCGGAGCTCGTCATAGAGGCCAACGGGCATATCGCCTCGGTGGAAGAGGCGAGGGAACATCTCGGTAAGGGCCTCGATGGGGTGATGATCGGTCGCGCGGCCTATGACAACCCGCTTCTTCTTTCCGAGCTGGAAGAAGCTCTGATGGAAGCCGATGACGCTAAACAGGGGCGCCTACCGGCCGCCGGCCCCGGAGAGCCTGACTCGGACCTTTCCCGGGCCGCCGGGGCGGTTCGCCGGATGATCCCCTACATACGTGCCGCCGAGGCCGAGGGCATCAACCGGTACAATATTACCAAGCACATGATGGGGCTCTTCCACGGGCGCCCCGGCGCTCGACGGTGGCGGCGCCTGCTCGGAGACCGGACTCTTTCCGATTGGTCCACCGAGGAGCTTATCGAGGAAGCCCTCGGGGCTGTGGTTCGGCCCCGAGCCGCCTAGGTAGTCCGTGGGCGTCTTGGAGGACTACCTTTCCTCCCGGGACCTCGGCGACTACCTCGACGTCGCCTGCGGAGAGGGGGAGTTTGCCGAGCGTCTTCTCGAGGCGGCCGGCGGCTACCGGAGCGCCTTGGGTGTCGACGTCGACGAGGAGAGCCTCGCGACGGCCCGGCTTCTTTTCGAGGGGCATTACGGCAATGTCTTCTTCCAACAGGGGGACATCCACCGCCTCGACATGGCGGATGCCTCCTTCGACACTGTCTCCATTTCCAACGCCCTTCATCACGTACGGCGGCCGGAAGCGGTGCTGCAGGAGCTCTTCCGGGTCCTACGGCCGGAGGGGATTCTCGTGGTCAACGAGATGATCCGAGACGACCTCGCTCCGGACCAGGAAAACGCCCGGGATCTACACCATCTGAAGGCCCGAATCGACCGCCTGAAGGGAATCGATCACCGGTCGACCTACACCGACGGAGAGCTGCGGGAGCTTCTTGGCATAGATGGGAGCGTCGGGGGGGCTACCGTCGAGCTCGAGGCGACCGAGTACCCCGACGGAGACGATCCCAAGACGATTCAAGGGCGTTTGGAGTTCCTCGAGGAGTACGCGGAGCTCGCCGAGGGTACCGATGAGTATGGAGCTATTCGCAAAGAGGCCCTCCGATTGAAACACCGCATATCCTCGAGAGGGTTTCGGCCACAACCCCAGAAGCTCTACGTTCTCTCCCGAAGCTACCGGTAGTTTCCTTTTACCGAAGTTTTTGTACCTTACACGTCAGGAACTCTCATGACGAATACTTCGGCAGGCATACACCACATTACCGCGATCGCGGCGGATCCCCAGGAAAACCTCGATTTCTACGGAGGCGTACTCGGGCTTCGATTCCTCAAAAAGACGGTAAATTTCGACGATCCGGGGACCTACCACTTCTACTACGGCGACTACCACGGGACACCCGGGACCATCCTTACGTTCTTTCCCTGGGGCTCCGCCGCCGCCCGGGGGCGCCCGGGTATCGGCCAGGCCGTCTCCGTTCGTTTCTCCCTGGTCCCGGAATCGTTCTGGTATTGGAAGCAGCGGCTCTCAGCCTTCGGACTCCAGCCCCAGGACCGGCAAACACCCTTCGGAGAGCGGGTTCTCTCCCTCTACGACCCCGACGGAGTCGCCGTGGAACTCGTCGAAAACCCGGAAGAGAGGCGGGAAGGGTGGACATCTTCCTCCGTTCCTCCGGAGCAGACCATTCGCGGCTTTCTGGGCGTGGGGCTCGCCGTCGGGGGGTACGAAGGTACGGCGTCCCTGTTGACCGAAGAGCTCGGTTTCGAGGAGGGGGAGAACCGGGGCGAAGTGTTTCGCTACCGCAACCGCCGGGCCACCGGGGACGCGGCCGGGGCGACGGTCGTGGACATCTTCTGCCGGCCGACCTCCCCGGAGGGACGCATGGGTGCCGGGGCCATCCACCATGTCGCGTGGCGGGCCGGCTCCGACGCGGAGCAGGTGGATGTTCGGGGAAGGCTCCTGAGGCGGGGGTTAAACGTCACTCCAAGTATCGACCGCCACTATTTTCACTCGATCTACTTCCGGGAACCGGGCGGAATTCTCTTCGAGGTAGCGACCGATCCGCCGGGGTTCGCCGTGGACGAGTCCCTCGAGAATCTCGGAGCCGGCTTGATGCTGCCTCCTCAGCACGAGGGGAAACGCTCGATTATCGAGGAGCTGCTTCCGGAAGTAACCGTCCCCCAGAACGTTCAGCCGGAGAAGAAGATATGACGTCGCCCCAGAGACCTTCGCCCCACCGGGGACAGCCGATCGAGCGCAAGGGGCCCGCGCCCTCGGAGGCTGCCGGAGCTATGCTGATGATTCACGGCCGCGGGGCCTCGGCTGACGACATCCTTGGCCTCGCGGACGAATTCGAAGAGTTTGGCCTCCACTTCGTCGCGCCCCAGGCTTCGGACCACACCTGGTATCCCCACCGCTTTCTCGCCCCGATCAAGCAAAACGAGCCGTATCTCTCTTCGGCTCTATCGGTTATCGATACCATCCTCGCCGGAATTGTCGAAGAGGGCGTTTCCTACGAACGGGTCTTTCTCCTGGGGTTTTCTCAGGGAGCCTGCCTCTCCCTCGAGTACGTCGCCCGCAACCCCCGGCGGTACGGCGGAGTCTTCGGTCTGTCCGGGGGTCTTATCGGTCCCGAGGGCGACCTGCCGGAACACTCCGGGGACCTCGCGGGAACGCCGGTTTTTCTCGGGTGCAGCGACGTGGATTTTCACATTCCCAAGACGCGCGTCCAGGAGTCGAGCGAGCAGTTCCGGGGGATGAACGCCGAGGTCACCGAGCGTCTCTACCCCGGAATGGCCCATACGGTTGCCCAGGACGAGATCGATATTATTCGGCGGATTATTGCGGCCGCCCTCGGCTAGGCCCCGTTTCCTCGGGCATCTCGATGCTCCCCCGGATCTGTTCCCGGAAGGCGGCAAACTCAGGCGACATCCGGGGGTTTTCCGTGTGGTCGATTCGGCAGGGAATGTCGGCTACGATCCTCGCCGGGCGATTGGAAAGGGTAACCACCCGGGATCCGAGGTAGACCGCCTCTTCTACGCTATGGGTCACCAGTACGATGGTCTTCTTCGTCTCTCGCCATATGGAGAGCAACTCGTCTTGCATCCGTTCCCGGGTCATCGCGTCGAGGGCGCCGAAGGGCTCGTCGAGAAGGAGAATGTGGGGATCGTTGGCCAGTACCCTCGCGATCGCCGTCCGCTGTTGCATGCCCCCGGAGAGCTCGTAGGGATAGGCGTCTCGATAATCCCAGAGGTGTACAAGCCGGAGAAAACGCTCGACCTCCCGGTCCCGGGAGCTCTTCTTTACTTTGCGCATCCTCAGGCCGAACTCGACGTTCCCCGAGAC
>JBKHCS010000067.1:0-15088 GCA_046541715.1 Spirochaetaceae bacterium | reverse complement strand
GGTGGTATCAACAAGCCTGTTGACGAGGCTCGCCTAACTCTTTTCTTGGTCGCGAAATGCACCGAACCCGACGGAGTACCCGGAATCCATGGGTCCTGGTGGCTGCAGATCCTTTCTTCACCAGAGGTTAGCTCGATTTCATCAACAGGGTTGTTGATACGTTACAGACTACGCCCACCTGGGCGCCGGCGACAAACCGGAGCTCTGTAAGCTTTTCGGTATCCACACCGACCACAAACTCTGCCTCCGGTGCGTTTACTGTGGGCGCCGGGAACCACGTTGTCGGTACTTGGGACGGGACTTTTGATGAGTTGCGGGTGTACGATAGAGTTGTTACCGCGGCCGAGCGTACGGGGCTATTCAATGCGTGATGCCGTTGAGGCTTTGCCGATAAGAAACAAGAGGCGACAATCTGTAGCTGCCCTTGTCCCGGCCGGTTTGCTTGTTGTCTTGCTGCTCTGCATTGCTCTAAGATTCGCCGGAGACGGGGATTCTCGAGCCCTCCTATCCCGACGTGTTCATCAACGCCACACACGTCGCGAGCGTCAACGGCAGTCTGGAGATAGCGCTTTCCGGCGTTGAGACCTTGCACCACCTGCAGTCAGATTATCCAATAACCACGGACCGACCCGATCTGCAGGCTATAGCCTGTTCGAGGCAGTTTGAGACTAAACCCGAACCTTCAAAACCCCCTCCATAAACTCCGTCGCAGCTAAAGCCGTCTTTCCCGTGCTCTCGCAAGCCGGCCCGCCCCGGAGCTCGGCGACGCAGGCCTCTATGGTCGGTTGATGGACGTGGGGCGGGTTGTCGAGGGTTAGCTCCTCCACCGTGTCGCCCCGGCGCAGGACCACGGGAGTCGTGTCGAAGCAGCTGAAGCGGATGCTCCCGGCCGACCCGTAGACGGCGATCTCGTCGGCGGTTTCGCCGGTGGTGAAGCACCAGAGGCCCGAGCCGAGGATAGGAGCGCCGGTTCCGGCAGCCGCCGCGACGTCCGGGTCCACCGGGGCGCCGGCCCGGGCGACCACCCCGGTTCCCGGCAACGAGAACGACGCCACGACGCAGTCCTCCGCGGGATAGTAGCCCCCCTGGTTCGCGGCGGCGCCTCCGAGGAGCTTCGCGTCACCGAAGGCGTAGTTAAGGAAGTCCATCATGTGGGATCCCATATCGAGAAAGATGCCGCCACCGGCGACCTTCGGGTCCACTCGCCACTGCAGGGCCTCGCCTGGGGCTCCGTCCTCGGCGTCGGCGTCCTTGCGGCCGGTTCCGTAATGGGCCGTCGGGTGGCTCAGGCGGACGGTGACGCCCCGGGGGATGCCGATTGCGCCCTCGGAGAGAAACTGAAGGATTCGACGAAATCTCGGCAGATAACGGCGGTAATACGCAACCCAGAGGGGCACACCCGCTGCGTCGCAGGCGGCTATCATCTCCCGGGCTTCCGTGACATTCAGAGCCATCGGTTTTTCACAAAGGACCGGTTTGCCGGCTTCGGCGCACGTGAGGACGAGCTCCTTGTGGGTAGACGGTGGGCTTGCGACGTAGACCGCATCGATCTCCGGGTCCGCCAGGAGGGCGTCGGCGTCGTCATACCATTTCGGCACGCCGTGGCGCCGCGCGAAGTCCGCAGCTTTGTCGCCGTGGCGCCGCATGACGGCCCGGAGCTCCGAGTGCGCCGCCTTGTAGAATCCCGGGCCCGACTTTACCTCGCAGACATCACCTACGCCCAAGATTCCCCATCGTACCCTGTCCATGCTCATTTGATTCTCCTTCTCACTGCGACGTCGCTATCTACCCTGCTAAAAAGCCGGAGCGAATGGTTACCAGCGCCGCCCTGTGTTTCTCGGGTTCCACGCCGTGAAGCCCGGCGAGGGTGTCCGCAGCGAGGGCGAACTGGCCGAAAAGCATGTGGCGTCCGTCTGCCGCCGCCAGCCCGGCCTCCCGGGCGGCCCGGTAGCCTTCGGCCATCTTTCCGTACCGCGCGTCCACAAGGAAGAGCTCGCCCTGGTAGTTGCTAAGGATCTCCGGAGGGAAGGGGTTTCCTTCGGTGATCGCGAGGACCGCGAGGTCCACCGCCGCCAAAGGGCTTTGGGCCCCGGGGTGCGGCAGCGACGAGTAGGACACTGTCTTAATTCTCCCCTTGGGGTGTCGCTCCTGAAGGTACTGGACGAGACCTTCGGCATCGTCTTCTTCGATGTTGGCGATGGTAACCGGGAGCCCCTCTTCGAGAAGCGCGTCGGCGATTGACCGCGCCGCGCCACCGGCGCCGACGACCAAGGCTCCCCGGCTGCCCCGGGCCTCCGCCGGGAGCTCCTGCAAGAGCCCGGCGCCGTCGGTGTTCTCGACGATTGCCCTCGGGGCTTCGCCTACCGGGCCCCGGAGGAGGTGGTTCATCGCCGCCAGACGCCGGGCCCGGGGAGCGATCTCTATGACCTCGGCGTGGGCCGCGGTAAACCACTCGTAGGCCTGTTGCTTGTAAGGGTTGGTAACCGTTAAATCGACGAAGTCGGGGTTCTTCCAAACGCGCTCCAAGAACGCCGGAAGCTCCTCCGGCCGGTCGATATCTACTGCCTCGAAGCGGCCGGGAAACGCGACGAGGTCGCACCACCGGTTCCAGAGCTCCGGGCTCTTGGAGTAGGTCGAAGGACGTTGTCCCCCGACGATTGCCATCTGCTTCATGCCGCAAGGATAGCACATTCCTCTGAGCCTGCTCGATTGACAGGCTACGGCTGTCCCGTACACTTAGGGCCCATGGAAGCACCCCTTGCTCTCGTTACCGGAGCCGGCCGGGGGATCGGCCGCGGCGTTGCGGACGCTCTTTCCGCTGCCGGCTTTCGGGTTATCCGGGCGGACATCTCGGCACCCGGCGGGATCAAATCCGGCCGCGACGAGACCCCCGCCGGCGGTACCGGATTCCCCGGTAGCCTCGTCACGGCAGACATCAGCACTGCCGAGGGGCGGGGGACGATCGTCGCAGCGGTCGAGGCCGCCGGGGGCGCCCTGACGGTGCTGGTGAATAACGCAGGCGTTTCCCCTATACAGCGGATCGACGTCACCCAGGCGACCGAAGAGAGCTTCGACCGGGTGATGAAGATCAACGCCCGGGGACCCCATTTCTTGACCCAAGCTCTGGTGCCGGCCCTCCGGCGAGGTGCAGAGGCGGCGTCCGCCGCCGGGGGCAAGCCCCGGCTCGACCATGGGACCGTGGTCTTTGTTACCTCTTCCAACGCCCGGGCGGTCTCCCTCGACCGGAGCGAGTACTGTATGTCGAAGGCGGCTCTCGGGATGGCGGCGCAGATATGGGCGGTGCGGCTTGCCGAGTGGAATATCCGGGTCTACGACCTGCTTCCGGGCCTTATCGAGACCGAGATGACCAAGCCGGCGAAGGCGAAGTACGATCAGATGATCGAGTCGGGCGGGGTTCTCCAGCGTCGATGGGGTACCCCGGAGGATATCGGAAAGACGGTGGCGGCCCTGGCCCAGGGGGCCCTCGGCTACGCCACCGGACAGGCACTGCGGTTAGACGGAGGTATGACGATTGAGCGTTTCTGAGAGTCCGGGAGTCTTGGTGACCGGCGGGAGCCGGGGGATCGGCCGGGGCGTTGCTATGCTTTTGGCGGCCCAGGGCTACTCGGTCGCCGTAAACTACCGTTCGAACGCCCGGGCCGCCGAAGAGGCGGTGGCCCTCTGCCGCCGGGCTTTTGCCGCCGGCGGGCTGCGGCCGGACGGTACGGGCGATGAGCCCGGCGGGATCCGAGCTGCCCGCACCGGCTCCGATACCGGTGGGCCCCGGTGGTCCTCCCCACGATTCGTGGCGATCCAAGGCGATATCGCCGAGGCCGGGGACCGGCGACGCCTGGTTCGAGAGGCAACCGAAGCCCTCGGGGGCCTCGACGCCCTGGTAAACAACGCCGGTGTCGGACCGTCGGTCCGGGCGGATATACTCGAGGCGACCGAGGAGTCCTTCGCGGATCTTCTCCGGACCAACCTCCAGGGTCCCTACTTCCTGACCCAGGAGGTGGTACGCTCATGGCTGCGCCACGGAGACTGGGCGTCGTCCCCCGAGAGGGCGCCGCGAATCTCCCGGCGGGTGATAGTCTACATCACCTCGGTATCTTCGGAACTCGCGTCGATTTCCCGGGGGGAGTACTGCGTCTCCAAGGCAGGGCTCTCGATGGCGGTGCAGCTCTGGGCCGTCCGCCTCGCCGGGGAAGGAATCGACGTCTTCGAGGTCCGCCCGGGTATTATCGAGACCGACATGACGGCCGTAGTCAAAGGCAAGTACGACAAGCTGATCGCCGAGGGGCTCGTGCCTCAGAAACGGTGGGGTACCCCGGAGGATATCGGACGCCTCGTTCGGAGCATGATTTCCGGTGACATGGGCTTTTCCACCGGCTCGGTAGTCCACTCCGACGGAGGTCTCCACCTCGGCACTCTTTAGCCCCGAAATAATCCGAGGTCCGACATACATCAAAAAAAGGAGCGCATCGTGATCGACATCAAGAATACCCCTTCCTTACAGGACGTCGCGAAACGAACCACCGGCGTCTTCGAAACCGCCGCCAAGTCCACTAGGCTCTTGCGAAAGAGCTGGGACCCGGCGAAGGGGACTCCCGTGTTTACCGTCGAGGGGCGTTACACCTCCCGGGGGTGGACCGAGTGGACTCAGGGCTTTCAGTTTGGCAATGCCCTCTACCTGTACGACGCCACCGAGGACTCCGATCTTCTCGAATGGGGGCGCGGACGGACCCTCTCGCTCATGGCGCCCCACCTTAGCCACACGGGGGTCCACGACCACGGCTTTAACAACGTCAGCACCTACGGCAATCTCCTGCGGCTCGCCGGCGAGGGCCGGATCGATGTCTCGGAAGGGGAGCAGGAGCTCTATCGCACGGCGCTAAAGGTGTCCGGGGCGGTACAGGCAGCCCGGTGGACCGATGCCGCCGACGGCTTGGGGTTCGTCCCGTCGTTCAACGGCCGCCACTCTCTCTTCGCCGACACCATCCGGTCGATGAGAGCCCTGGCCCTCGCCCACCAGTTGGGCCATATGCTGATGAGCGAACAGGATGAGCGGATCTCTCTTCTGAAGCGGCTTCTACTGCATGCGGAAACGACGGCGCGGTACAATGTCTACTTCGGGACCGGCCGGGATAGTTACGACATCCGGGGACGGGTGGCTCACGAATCCATCTTTAACACGGCAAACGGTGTCTACCGATGCCCGAATACCCAACAGGGGTACTGTCCGTACACGACCTGGACCCGGGGGCTCTCGTGGATACTTCTCGGTTACGCTGAGCTCCTCGAGTGGCTCGAAACCCGGGATCCGGCGGAGTTCGAGGGGCTTGGTGTTCCGGGGATGGAGACAAAGGATGCGGCCCTCGGCCGGTGTCTAGAGACCGCCCGGGCCGTCTCCGACTTCTTTATCGACCAGACCCCGACCGACGGCGTCTGCTACTGGGATACCGGCGCTCCGGGGCTGGTGCACCTCGGCGACTACCTGAGCCGCCCGGCGGATCCGTACAACGACTTTGAGCCGGTGGACAGCTCCGCGGCGGCCATCTGCGCCCAGGGGCTCTTGCGTCTCGGCCGCTACCTCGGATCGCGGGCTCCCGAGGCAGGTGCGGCCGCCGGCGACCGCTACACCGCAGCGGGCCTGCGGGTCTGCGACACCCTCTTCGGCGAGCCCTACCTGGCGACGACGCCGAACCACGAAGGTATTCTGCTCCACGTCATCTACCACCGACCCAACGGCTGGGATTACGTACCGCCGGGAAGCAAGGTGCCAAACGGCGAGTCGGCTCTCTGGGGGGACTACCATCTGTTGGAGCTCGCGGTGTACGTGAAGCGCCTCGCCGAGAGCAAGCCGTATCTGTCGTTCTTTGCCGGGCTCTAAAGGACCCCTCGGAACCGCGGATCCGTCATCACCATCTCTTTGATCTCCGCTACTTCCTGCTCGAGAGTCTTGCCGGCGCAGTCGTAGACGATGTCCGCAGCGTCGAAGTACTTGTGCCTATCCTTGGTCCACATTATTTCGAGGTCCTTCGGGAGATCGGTCCCCGGGTTTACCCGGGGGCGGTCGTTATCGCGGATGCGATCGATAATGGTTTCGATAGGGACGTTTAAAAGAACAACAGGGCCGGTGCCCCGAATAGCGTCATTGTTCCACTCGTAACGCACGGTGCCGCCTCCGAGGCAGACGACGGTTTTCTCTTGGGCGGCGAAGTACTTCATGATGCTGTACTCAAGCTCCCGGAAAGGGAGCCAGCCTTCCTCTGCGACCAGCTTGTGGAAGGAGTAGCCGAGGCGGCGGTCCATCACCTGGTCCAGATCGAGAAAACCCAGGCCGAGCTCCCGGGCAAGGCGTTCACCTATAGTCGTCTTTCCCGAGCCGATAAGGCCACAGAAGTAGATGTTCATCTACTCCTCCAGGCGACTGACGGCCGCGAGGGTGTCGAAGTGATGCCGTCGTTTTCGATGATACTCCCGATGCCGTGGTGAGTAGTCGATCGCCCCTTCGAAGAGCCCTTCGGTCAAAAAGCCGAGGGTGACGCCCTCGAGAAGCGACCGGCAGAACATGGCCGTACCGATGGTCGTCGCCTCGGGGTTGGCAAGTTGCCGGAGGACCGTATCCATGGTATCCGCCCGAATCTGGTTCCACGGCGCGATCTCTCCGCCACCGCCGGTAACCGAGACATCGGCTACCGGCTCGAGGGCGTCGAGGAGGAGCTTTAAGCGGTAGCCGGTCCCTTCGAGGGTTCCCCGGAAGATATCGAGGGGCCGGTGTTCCGGCCGAAGGCCGGCGACGCTCCCGGAGAGGCGGTCGTCCCAGAAGGGCGCTCGCTCGCCGAAGAAGGCAGGGAAGACGACGGGGGGCACCAACCGGGGCCGGCTGCCGGTTGACGCCTCAGCCGGGGACCCGCCGCCGGTTTCCCGGGCCATCTCTTCCTGGATTGCCGTCCCGAGGGCTGCGAAAGCTTCATGGGGCTTGAGACCGAGAAGCTCGCAGACAACCTCGACCGCCCGGGTCGACGAGGCCGTTGCGCCCCCGACCAGGAAGCCTCCCTCCATGCCGCGGTTGACGCTAAGCGCTCCCGGGGTTTCCAGGTCCCCCGCCCCCGGGACGTAGCGCATCAGTACGTCCGTCGTGCCGGCCACCAGTGCCGCTCCTTCGGGCCGCAACACCCCGGCGCCGTACATCGCGGCGGTTCCGTCGGAGCTCCCCCGGCAGACGGGAAGTCCCGGGGGCAACCCGAGATCCAATGCCACCGCCGGAAGAAGCGTTCCGGCACCCTCCTGCGCCGGGGACGCCTCCCGGAGGAGGGGCCCGGGAATCCGAAGGCCGGCGCCGGAGAGGGCGTCTGCGACTGCCTCCGACGGACGACCGGAGAAAACGTCCCAGAGCATGCTGTAGTCCTGGTGCGCATAGTCCGTTCCGAGAACCCCGGTGAGCCGCCGGATGATCTCGTCCTTGAGGCCGATGACCGATGTCGTCTTCTTGAGGCGTTCCGGGGCGTGATGATGGTGCCAGAGGAGCAGGGGGGCGAGCCATTCAGGGCTCGGCCGACGTCCGGTAATCCCGGCGAGGCGTCGGGCCCCGGCTTCCGCGTCACGCCTGAGGAGCCGGCTCAGCTCGACGCACTCCTTCGCGGCCCGGGCGTCGTACCAGGTCGTGGCGCCGCCGAGAGGCTGGTCCCGGCCGTCGAGAAAGACGTAGCCGAAGATGGTGGAGACCCCGAGGGCGTCGATCTTGCCGGCCGCCTCGGTATCGACGGCGGAAACCAGCCGATGAATCGTCTTTCGAATGGTTGCCCAAACGCTGTCCGGGTCGACCTCGGCTCCGCCGCTCTCGTCGCGTTTAAGCCCGGTAGCCACGCGGGCGCTTTCGACGATAGACCAGTTCTCGTCGACGATGGACGCGCGGCAACTAGAGCTCCCGTAATCGACGATCAGGTAGAGGATCGATAGACCTCCCGGGCGCGCTCTAAGGCCATCTTGGCCGAGGGGGGGTAGAGCCAATTCTCGATGGAGCATCCGGGGGCCAAGAAGAACTTGGTCTTGCCTCCGGCGGTAACGCCGCCCACCGCGTTATCGATGACCCTCTGCGGGGTTACCCGGGTAAAGACCCGCTTGTGCATCCCGCACATCAGCGACCCGGAGTAGAGCTTGCGCATCTCTTCGATCGACGGGTTGGAGTCGTCTACGTCCTCGTAGGAGATGGCGTCGCACGGCAGCGTGACCGCCTCTTCGGTGTAGATGCCGAGGTCGTGGAGGTGCAGGGTGTTCAGGATACCCTTTCCGTCGACCGCCTTCATGACGCGCTCAACGAAGGGGTAGGAGAACTTCATGTAGACGTCTTTTGGGAGCTGTTTCTTCGACGCAAAGGTAGAGAGAAAGATGCCCGCGGCCCCTCGCTTGAGCACCTCGAGGCAGTAGTCGATGACGTTGTCGGTTACCACGTCCATTGCCTCGAGAAAGGCGATCGGCTCCCGCTCGACAAGATCCATCAGGTGCTCCCCGGCCATGTTCCGGAGCATGCACTGCCAGGGCTCGAAAACGGTGTCGATAAAGTACATCTCTTCGTCGAGCTCCCGGGCCAGGATGTCCGCCGCCTTCAGCTGCTCCGCCCAGGGGGTCTTGTGGATGTCGAAGCGCCTGATCGCCTTCAGGTCCTCGGCCGTCTTTAGCTCCAGCTTCCCATCGGGCATCGGGTAGTAGTAGTCGTTCATCACTTTGAGGAAGTCCAGATCGTAGTACCGGGCGTAGGCCAGGTGGATTTCCGCCGCTTTCTCGCCGCCCTCGTGTTGGGTGCCGAAGTGGTACCAGAAGCTCATCGGAGGATAGTCGAATTCTCGGCCGGATACCGAAGCTTCTACGCGTTCCTTTTTTGTCACAAAAGACTCCTTGTCGTGTGGTTAGGCTATGCCGAGGTACGCCTTGCGCACCGCATCGTCGTCCCGGAGCTGGTGGGTGGGCCCTTCCTTGATGACCCGGCCGGTTTCGAGAACGTAGCCGTACTGGGCGACTTGAAGCGCCAGGTTAGCATTCTGCTCGACCAAGAGAATGCTCTTGCCCAACTCGTTTATCCGGACAATGAACTCGAAGATCTTCTCGACCAAGAGGGGGGCAAGCCCGAGACTCGGCTCGTCGAGAAGGACTACTTCCGGGTCGCACATCAACCCCCGGGCGATCGCGAGCATCTGCTGCTCTCCCCCGGAGAGGGTCCCCCCTTCCTGCCGGCGGCGCTCCGCGAGACGGGGAAAGAGCTCGTAGCTCCGCTCGATAAGCTCCGCTACTTTGGGCTTGTCGTCAATAATATAGGCCCCGGTCCGGAGGTTTTCCTCGATCGTCAGCTCTGCGAAGATTTTCCGGCCTTCGGGAACGTGGGCGATTCCCTTCCGGACAATCTGGTCCGGCCGTTGGTTCAGAATCTCCTCTTCCCGGAAGGAGACGCGGCCCGAAGTGCCCTGAACGACGCCGGTAATGGTGTTGAGAAGGGTGGTCTTTCCCGCGCCGTTAGCCCCGATAAGCGTCACGAAGCGTCCCTCGTCTAAAGAAAGAGAGACGCCTTTGAGGGCGTTGATCTGCCCGTAGTGGACAACCAGATTCTCGACTTCCAAGAGCGTCATGCCGAGTCCCTCCTTTTTCCAAGGTAGGCCTCGATGACCTTCTCGTCGTTTTGCACGACTTCGGCGGTTCCTTCGGCTATCTTTACGCCGTGGTCGATGACCGAGATAACGTCGGCTATGCTCATAACGAGCTTCATGTCGTGCTCTATCAGAATGATTGTGTACCCGTCGTCCTTTAGCGTGCGGATAAACTCGTCCAAGGCGGCGGTTTCGGAGGTGTTCATTCCCGCGGCCGGCTCGTCGAGGAGGAGTGCCTTCGGGCGGCTCGCCATCGCCCGGGCGATTTCCAATTTGCGTTGGGCGCCGTAGGCAAGGTTTCGGGCGTAGCTGTCTCTCTTGTCGGCAAGGCCGATCTTCTCCAGGAGCTCCATACCGAAATCCACCATCTCCCGCTCTTCCTTCTTGAAGGCCGGGGTCCGTAAGACGCTCGGAAGGATACGGGATGTCGTCTGGTTGTGAGTTCCGACCAGGACGTTCTGGAGCACAGAGAGGTAGGGGAATAGCCGGATGTTCTGAAAGGTCCGGGCGATGCCGAGGCGGCAGATCTTGTGCGTCGGTAGCCTTTGTATCTCCTGGCCCTCGAAAATGATCTTGCCGGAATCCGCCGGGTTCAATGCGGTAATGCAGTTAAAGAACGTCGTCTTCCCGGCTCCGTTGGGGCCGATAATCGAGTGAATCGTTCCTTCCTCGATCACCATATCGACGTCGTTCACCGCCACCAGGCCGCCGAACGCTTTGCGCACCTTCTCCATTTCGAGGATCATCGGAGGTCTCCCAAAGAGGTGCCCCGGGGCGCGAGACGCCGGGCGAGCCACCCCTTCTTGGCGGACGTTGGCTTCTCGAACACGCCCTTCACGCCGGCTATTCCCCCCGGCTTTAGGACGATAACCGTAATCAGAACCGCCCCGTAGATAACCTGACGATAACCTGCGAGAAAGCGAAACACCTCGGGAAAGAGCTCGAGGATAAAGGCGCCCATTATCGGCCCGGCGATCGAACCGGTTCCCCCGAGGGCGACCATTGTGATGATCTCGAAAGACTCGGTTGACACGAAGCTGTCGGCGGAAACGAAGCGCTGGAAGTGAGCGAAGAAGGCTCCGGCAACCCCTGCGAGGCAACAGGCGATGGTAAAGGCCAACACCTTGTAACCGAAGACGTTTATTCCCATGCTCCGCGCCGCAGTCTCGTCCTCCCGGATCGCGACGAGGGCCCGGCCCAACCGGGAGTGGTAGATGCGGTAGATAAAGGTGATGATGAGGGCGCAGAGCAGAAGGATGAGGTAGTAGTATGCCTCCCGGTTGAACTGCCATCCGAAGAGACTCGGAATCGGAATAGCAGCGATGCCGAGGGGGCCCCGGGTAAAGCTGCGCCAGTTCAGAATGACGATACGGGTAATCTCGCCGAATCCCAGGGTGGTAAACGCGAGGAAGACCGCCCGGAGCCGCAGGGTGGCGAAGCCGATAAAGGTACCGAAGAGTCCGGCGACCACCGCCGCCGCCGGCAGACCGATCCAGAAGGGCATTCCGAGTCGGGTGGCCAAGAGGGCCGACGTGTAGGCTCCGATGCCGTAGAAGGCGGCGTGCCCCAGGGAGAACATGCCGGAAAATCCGATAATGATATTCAGGCTCGAGGCCAGGATAACCGCGATCCCGACGTTCGTCGCCACCCGAAGGAAGTACTGGTTCCGGACGACCCAGGGGAAGGCCACCAGAGCAAGGGAACCGAGGATCGCCAGGGGAAGACGGTGGCGGCGAAGGAAGGCGACGGCCGCCGGTCTTATCTCTTGTAGCTTCATTACGACATCCCCTACATGTTGATCTTTCTGCCCAGGAGGCCCCGGGGCCGTACCAAGAGAAAGGTGACCAGGATTACGAACCCGATGATGTCCCGGTAGCCGGTGGAGACCAACTGGACACCGAAGTTCTCGATGATTCCCAGGAGATAGCCTCCGAGAATGGCCCCGGGAATAGAGGTTAGCCCCCCGAATACCGCCGCGCTGAAGGACTTGAGTCCCGGGAGGTTCCCCATGCTAAAGACCACGGCGTTGTAGTAGACCGCCGCAAGAACCCCGGCGATTCCCGCCATCGCGCCGGCAATCGAGAAGGCTATGGAGATGGTCCGGTCCACGTTTATCCCCATGAGCCCGGCCGTCTTGAAGTCGAGGGAGACCGTGCGGATTGCTAGGCCCATCTTGGTCTTGTAAAGAAAGAGCTGGAGGACGATAAGAACCGTCGCGGCCGTACCGACCATGACGACCTGCAGCCAACTCACGCCGACTCCGGCGATTGCCGTGGCGATCCCACTGTAGAAGGCGGGCATCGACCTGACCTCAGAACCAAAGAGCACCGCCGCCAATTCGTTGAGGAAGACCGAGAACCCGATGGTACAGATAAGAGAAGCGATCCGTGCTACCCCCCGGAGGGCCCTGAAGGCGAGCTTTTCCAAGACAAACGCGACCAGGTAGCCGCCGACGGCGCCGGCGAGGATTCCGAGAAAGATGTCCCGGACGACGTAGGTAACGAGGAAGTAGCCGGAGAAAGCGCCGATCATGTAGAGCGAACCGGTGGCAAAATTGACCAGTTTGAGTACGCCGTAGACGATCGCAAAGGAGATTGCGAGGAGGGCGAAGAGGCTCCCCTGGGTTATCCCGTTGATGAGCTGCTGAACAAATAACACGGCAGGCCCCTGATAGAGTCGACTCGTAAAGAGGCCGGTGGCCTAAGATGACCACCGGCCGGTTGGTTTGTGTAAGGGTGGTAAACCTACTCGTCCCAGACCTCGAAGGTGCCGTCCTCGATGACAAGCTTACGGTATCCCTTAACGGCGTCCCCATCCTCGGTAAACGTGATGCTACCGGTAAGCCCCGGGAAGTCTTCGGTTGCCGCTAAGGCGTCCCGAATGGCTTCGCTGTCGGTGCTTCCGGCACGTTCGATGGCGTCTGCGAGAAGCATCATCGAATCGTAGGCCAGGGCCGCGTGGAAGTTCGGCTTGGCACCGTAGCGCGCTTCGAACTCGTCGACGTAGTCCCGGACCATGGGGTCGGTGTCCTCGGTAAAGAAGCCAGTTGCCGTGTACAGACCTTCCACCGAGCTGCCGCCGAGGTCGATCAGCTGCGTCGAGTAAAGGGAAGTCGGTCCGAGAACCGTTACATCCCACCCGAGGCGATCCCGCTGCAGGTTGATGGCCGCACCGTCGTTGTAGAAGGACGCGATATACAACCCGTCGGCGTCGCTCTGGGCGAGCTTTGCCAGGGCCGCGGTAAAGTCACGCTCACCGTCGAAGTAGAACTCGGTTCCGACGACCTCTCCGCCCATATCCTCGAAGGCTTCGGAGAAGTAATTCGCGGCGTCGATTCCCCAGTCGTTGTTAAGGTGGAGAACCGCGACCTTCCGGAGACCGAGACCTTCGTAGGCAAAGGCCGCGTTGTGGGGACCTTCCCCCGCCTGGGTCCCGACGATGCCGAAGCTCCATTCCGAACCGCCGGCGTAGTCGGCGTGGCTGGCCGTCGGCGAGAGCTGGACCATTCCCGCGGCGTCGTAGATCGGCTGGGCCGCCATCGAGCTGGAGCTCGAGAAAGCGCCGATCTGGGCGACGACCGTCGGATCGGACGTCCACTTCTGTGCCAGGGTCGCAGCTTCCTGGGGATTTCCCTTGGTGTCGCCCACGCTCAAGCGGAACTCCCTGCCTCCGAGGACTCCCCCGGCTTCGTTCAGATGGTCTATCGCCATCTCCACCGACCGCTCAAAGTTGACCCCGTACTCGGACCAGTCACCGGTAATTGGCGCGCTCAGAGCGATGTGGATATCACCCTCATCATCTGCTGCGCTCCCTTCTTGTCCACCGGCCGCGAAGGCGGTCAGGGACAGGGTCAAGAGAATCGAAAGGACGAGAAGCAAACTCTTGCGTTCTCTCATATCGTTACCTCCTTACGGATGCTTCCGGCACCCGCATTACTCTCTTTCCAACTGGAAATTTATACAGAGTTATACTGCGAATTTAGTGCGCAACGGTCAACAACTCTCCGGGTGCAAAAATTAAACAGCTTGTTGGTGACTTGCATTTATAGGTCGGAGGTTTATACTCTAGAAGCATACAGAAGGATGCTTATGGATTCTCAATCAGACCGGAACTCGATAGTTCTTGGGCCGTCAGGGACCAGGCGAGAAGCCGAGCCGTCCCAAGGGGAGGATATGCGGATTCTCCAAGCCCTCGCCTCCGTCGCCGATGCGCTTCGAACGCTGCTCGGCTCCGCCTGCTCCTGTGAAATCGCGAAGCTCGAGGAAGGGTGTCTCCGGGTCATCAAATCGACGAATCCCGAAGATGTTGGTTTGGATATCCAGATCTCTCCGGAGGAGGCGGCTCGGCTCGAGGACAGCGTTCACTTGAGCGAAACGGGGAAGACCGTTCGGACCGTCGCGGTACCCATCAAGAGTGGAGAACGGCTCATCGGCCGAATGGTGGTAACCGTGGACCTGAGCGTGCCCCTGATCGACCTCCTCGAGCAGCTCGGGAGCACTACCAAAGCGCCGGAGACGGTCCCGACGGTGAAGAGCTCCGACGACTTGGTCCGGAACAAGATTGACGAGGCCGTCAGGAAAACCGCCATCCAGCGAGGCGTGTCGTACCAGTCGAAGAATAAGATGGTCGTCAAGGAGCTCTACGACGCCCGAATCTTCGAGGTCCGGGGAGCCATAGACACGGTGGCCGCCGAGCTCGGTGTCTCGCGGTACACCATCTACAACTACCTACGAGAAGTTAAGGCTTAGAGAAAGCAGGAGTTTATCGTCTATTCGTACTCCTTCGGCACCAGACAGATAAACTGAAGCTCGTCGGTCGACGAGGTGTTCTTGAACTGATGCTGCTCGTTCGGTAGGACAATAGCGAAGTCCCCCGCCTTGATCGGTTTCTCCTCACCGCTCTCGGTCACCATTACGCCTTCTCCCTTCAGGATGTAATTCTCGTGTTCCCATGGGTGGTTGTGATAAGGCGTAAAGCCGCCGGGCTCGAGGGTGAATACCCGCATCGAGAAGTTCGGAGCCTGATCGGCGATACCGACGGGAACCTGTTTGTAGGCGCCCTTGGCGCCTTCCATGTCTACCTTGCCTTTCTCGACCTTGTCGAGTTGCGTGATCTTCATCGTATGGCCTCCTATCCGAGAAATGCAGCCACTCTGTCCATGGCTTCTTGAATTCGCTCCGCCGATTGGGCCAGGGAAATCCGAATATAGCCTTCTCCGGCGGGTCCTTAGCTCGATCCGGGGATCATCCGGACGCTTTTTTCTTCCCACACCTTGAAGGCAAAATCCCGGGATGTCCATCCGTCGGGTACCCGGCCCCAGCAGAAGAAGGTTGCCTTCGGCGGCTGCATGGACAGGCCCACCTTCTTCCAAGCCGCCACAACAATGTCTCGCCTAAAGTATCAACAACCCTGTTGATTGAATCACGGTGAATCCTAACGCAGTAATA
>JBKHCS010000211.1:0-2597 GCA_046541715.1 Spirochaetaceae bacterium | reverse complement strand
CGGGTCCGGGAGATGAGCTGGGGCGACCTGGTGCAGGTCGACTGGTCCGGGATGGGGCTTGCGAAGACAAAACGCATGGAAAACGTCCTCGTGGAGCTTCTCGGGGACGTTGACTTCGATGATCTTCGAATTCCCTTAAGGGCCGTGGCGGTGGATATTACAAGCGCCGAAGAGGTCGTTATCGATTCCGGCTCGGTCGCCCAGGCCGTCCGGGCGAGCGCCTCGATTCCGGCCATCTTCGCCCCCGTTGAGAGCGAAGGCCGATTGCTCGTGGACGGCGGGGTGGCGAACAACCTCCCCGTCGACGTCGTCCGGGACATGGGCGCGAAGACGGTAATCGCCGTCGACCTAAATCCAGAGGCGACAGAACCCCGGCGCCCGGAGAACCTTCTCGACATCATGTACCGGACCTTCGCGATCCTTATGTGGAACACAAGCAACCTCGGACGGGAAGAGGCGGACATCCTCATCCAGCCCGAAATCGGGAATTTCAGCTTCCACGACTTTTCCCAAGCCGAACGACTCTTCGAGCTCGGAGAGGCGGCGGCGAACCGGGCAATCGGATACGAACGTACCGGCTAATTGCGATCCTGATACTTCTCGGTGTAGACGAATGTTTCACCGGGGTCTTCGAAGATTCGCAGCAATTCCGCGGGCGTTGCTTCGAACTCGCTCTCCCATTGCCCGGTGTAGTCCTGGAAGAAGTCCATCTCGTAGACCGGCTGAATTCCGGTTACGAGGCCGGCAAGGATTCGATTGTCCGGCTCGTCGGCTCCGAGCTCCTTTCGGAGCATCCGGTAGCTCGAGTTCAGAGTATCTTGGTAAGACTTGTCCATGCTCGTGTCGAATGCCTCGACAAAGCCCTCCGGAGTTCTACCGAAGTATTCTTCGAATTACGCTGATTCCTCAGAATAGGAGAGAATCTTCTCCGCCACCGCGTCTCTCGTCACCATAAACTCGAGAGCCAAGGTCTCGTACCCCCGGCACGCCGCCAAGCGCTCGTCGGCGTTCACTCTGCCATCCGGATCGTAGTCCCGGGCGTAGTCTTCGTAGTGGAGGAGAAGCTTGCCGTTTACTTCGTGGCCCAAGTCGTAAACGGTTTTTTCGAGCATCTCGAAATCGTCGATGTGAGGTAAACGGGACACGATAGACGCCAATTCCGGTCTGAGTTCGATACTCTCGGGCTCTTCGGAATCCTCAGCCACGCTCCCTCCCGATTCATCAGAGCCACAGCTCAGCGCAACCAGGGGCAAGAGGGCCACAATTGCAAACATCACGAAAAGACGGTTTCCGACACGCTTCACGGTGTGCCCCTTCTAAGTTCGGTTTCTTGAAGTGTAGGCGAGCTTATCGCCGGGCACAATATGTGGCATAGAATAGCCAGGGCGTAGGGGCCGGAGATCATACGAACATTATAGGAGGATTATCTCCGATTGGTCCGAGTAGCCTCCGGTTGTTGAACCAGTCCACCCACTCGAAGGTGGCATGCCCCACCGCTGCCAGAGTCCGCCACGGACCGCAGGGCCGGATCACTTCGGTCTTGTACAGTCCGATGATCGACTCGGCCATCGCCTTGTCGTAGGAGCCGCCGCTCGGCGATCACGCGGTGTGCCTCTTCGGCGCGCTCCGACGGCACCACCGCATGCAGAGCCGGGTTGATTCGTCCGTCCCGGGCCCAGGACAGAAGCCGTCCCAGACTGCACCGGTACCAAGCCGGATCCTTTGCTATGATGCCCGGGGTGCCGCCGAGGCTGCGGATCACATCGTGCTTCGGTATTCTTGCCGTGCCGAAAGCTGAGATGCCAAGCAGCCGTGCGAGCTCCAGCGGCGCCGTTAACCAGTAGGCGCTGCCCCGGCCGAAGCTTCGCGGTGTACTCGATGAGCGCAGCGCCGTCAGGTAATTGAGCGGCAGTTGCGCCGCAGTTTCATCGTCCACACCGTCTGGCACCGGCACGAGCCATTGCGGAGACAGATCGACCACCCCGCGGTAGGCACCCATGTGGGGCAGCATCGCCACCACCCGCCGGCCGGGTTGGAGCTCGCACGGCGCGGCACCATCCACGCGGGCGCCGATCTCCGCCACGGTGCCGAATGCCTCGTAGCCGGGGCTGAAAGGCCGTTTCGGCGCAAGCGGGTATTTGCCCGCGACCGCCATAAGGTCGGCAAATCCTGCGCCCGCATAGCGGACACGCACCCGAACCCGACCGGCCGGGACGTTCCTGCTATCGCGATCCACATGAACGCGCTCAAGCGCGCCCCACTCTCGAACCGTCAAGCTGTTCATCGTGTCTTCCATGTTAAGGAGGATCGCGAAGTGCGACGGGGGTGTCGTTAACCCAGGTTAATTGTGCGCCCGCGAATGCGGCTCAGTGCTACCGGCGTTACCCCGAGATAGCCGGCAATGTCGTATTGCCGAACCTTGGACTCGATCCCGGGAACGTCGCGCAGAAGGTTCAAATAGCGTGTGGTCGCATCGTCCATAATGAGCGATCGCTCCCGCTCGGCGGCAAGGCCGAGGGCCGCTTCCTGGAGATGAACCGCGATGCGCCCCGACACGGGATCGGCGTCGATCATTGCCGTGGTAAACTCCATAGGAG
>JBKHCS010000066.1:0-15254 GCA_046541715.1 Spirochaetaceae bacterium | reverse complement strand
TGATAAAAGCTATCACTATCCGAGCGGGATTTGAAGCGGCACTTCGAGGGGCTCGTTGGCACCGCAGGCGCTACTCCGGACACCTCTCCCGGCCGGCGTTATAGCCCCCGGCGTCGGCCATCGGGCGCCTTATCACTCGCCGATAAACAGGTGTGTCCAGAGCCCGCCTTGCGCATTGAACCCGACGCCGTGGTGGGTAAAGGTGGCGTTCTCGATGTTCCGTTTGTGGCCTTGACTGGCAAGCCACGCCTGTAACACGGCATCGGCAGAGTCGAAGTCCTTGGCGATATTCTCCCCGGCGGATCGATAGGTGATGCCCGCGTCGGCTAAACGATCGGTAAACTTTGCTCCTCCGGGGGTTGTATGCGAGAAGTATCCCCTGTCGTGCATGTCGTCGGAGTGGGCCTGGGCAAGCGCTGCCAGAGAACCGCTCCATTCGAGGCGATCGAGGCCCTGGGACACCCGATGGGCATTCGCCCCATCGGCAAGCTGAGCCTGGGGAGAGCCCGGCACAGGGCCCACCGCGTCTGCGCTGTCAGGGCCTGTGCCTCCGGACCCGGTTGGAGATGAGCAGGAGAGAACTAGAGCAGCCACACCGAGAGTTGCGAAGAGCACAGCTGCAACCCGCCTGAGCATTGGTTTCACGATGCCAGTATAGACCCTGGGGTTGGGCCGATCAAGTTCGGAGCACAATCATCCCGCACTTTTGGCTATTCCACTGGACGTCTTGGACGGGTCTATTTGTAAAGTGAAACCTTGATAAGTGACCGATTGTTACTTTTGGCGGCGATAGAAGAGCTAATAGATGCCCCAGAAGAACGGAAGACCGCCGAGCTCACCTCCGCCGACGCAGCACTTCCAGATTCTCCGGGGTGGGGGTACTCCCTATTCGGTCGAAGGCGTGTTGAGAGCTACACCGTCCCGATCGAAGAGCAGGAGCCGTTCCACCGGAATCGTTACGCTCGGTGATTCCCCTTGTCGCAGCAACGTCTCCGAATCCACTCTCCCGAAGTACCTCTGCTCTCCGATTCGGTATTGGACAATCGTTTCCGGCCCGGTAGGCAGCACCGCGTCCACGACCGCCTCGAGGCATACGTGGCCGTTCCGGAGGGCCGTGGTTCCCTCGCCGGTGCGGAACTGAACGTGCTCGGGACGGAAACCGATCGCATGAACCCGATCTGCCGCCGGTTTCTCGGGGTGCCGGGCGATGGCGTCGAGAAAGGGCTGAAAGACGCCGGGTTCCGCAGCGCTTACGATGTTAACCGGAGGACTGCCGACGAACTCGGCAACGAACCTGTTGGCGGGGTGATGGTAGATCTCGTGAGGGGTTCCGTATTGCTGTAGGCTGCCGTTCTTCATTACGGCGATATGCGTCGACAGGGTCATCGCTTCGAGCTGGTCGTGGGTAACGAAGACCGTCGTGCGTTCGAATCGCGAATGGATCCGCTTGAGCTCCGACCGCATCTCCAGGCGAAGCTTGGCGTCCAGGTTCGAAAGCGGCTCGTCGAGGAGAAACACCTCGGCGTCGCTCGCGAGCATTCGTGCCAGGGCAACCCGTTGTTGCTGTCCTCCCGAGAGCTGGAACGAGTACCGGTCTTCGAGCTCGCCGATCTGCAGAAGGTCGAGGACGGCTCTGACTCTGCGGGACCGCTCCTGCTGAGGCACCCCCTTCAACTTGAGGGAAAACTCGACGTTCGCCCCGGCCGTCATATGGGGCCACAAGGCGTAGCTCTGGAAGACCATCCCGAGCCCCCGTTTCTCGGCGGGAACAAACTCACCCTTGGCGGTGTCGAGAAAGGCCTTACCACCGACGTGTATCGATCCCTCTTCAGGGTGCTCGAGTCCCGCGATAATTCGTAGCGTCGTCGTCTTGCCGCATCCCGAGGGACCGAGGAGGCTGACGAAGGAGCCGTCCTTGATATCCAGGGATAAATCGTCGACGGCCCTTACGCCGTTGGGGAATGTCTTCTTCAGGTTGCGTATGGTAATTCCGGGCATCTCTATGATCCTCTCAGGCTTCCGGCGAGTCCGGTCTTGGTGGCTGCTTGGAGAACAAAGGTCAAGACGCTGATGATGGTGATGATTACCAGCACCAGGGCGTTGGCAAGGGGTTGGTAGCCGTAGTCGATGTAGCGCAGCACCAGGGTGGTCAAGAGCTCGACGCCGGGTACCGCGAGAAACATCACCAGAACCAGCTCCTTCATACCGGAGATAAAGGGCAGTATCAGCGCGGGCGCAAGAGAGCGCTTCAGAATCGGTAGGACGATCTGTGTAAAACGCACCCTCCATCTAGCACCGGCGACCATCGCCGCGTCCTCCGGCTCGGCTCCAAGTTGGATCATGGCCGCGGTACCGGCTCGCGCCGCGAAGGGCAGATACTTTATCCCCATCGTAAGTACGACGAGAGACATCGTTCCGTACAATGCCGGAATCGGGCCCCGGGGCACCGCAAAGAGTGTCAGGTACGCCGCACCGAAACCGATCGTTGGGACCAGGAACGGCAAGAAGGAGAGCTGCTTGAGGTACGCGCCGAGAATCCCCGCCCGGCCCCGGGTCGTCACGTAGCCGATCAATACTCCCAGAGTCGCCGAGATCAGCGCCGCGAGGGATACTACGCGCAGGCTGTTTCCCGCCGCGGATATCACGTCGAGATTGCGCAAGAGCCCTCGGGTATCGGTGCCGCCGGGGAAGGTATCGCCGATCCAATAGATCGAGGTAAAGTTGTCCCACCTAAACACCCCGGGCTCTCGGGTAATCGTCGAAAAAAAGAGCGCCGCCAGGGGCACGAGGATCGCGACTATAAGAACCAGCACCACCAGAGCCGTTAAGGGAAGCCGGTAGGGACCGAGGGCCGTCGGCGTCCGGGATGTCCCTTTGCCGGAGATGGTCACGAATCGCCGGGCGTTCCGCACGAGGTACAGATCGACGCCGATCGCGGTTACACCAACGACAACGATGATCGTTGTAAGGACCATTGCGACGCCGGTATCCCCCTGTTGGATGCTTCGGTACAGCGAAGTCGAGAGCACCGTGTACTTGGTTGGGGAGCCGAGGAGAAACGGCGCACCGAAGGATCCCACGGTTTCGGAAAATAGCAGGAGGGCGGAGCTGCTCAGGGACGGAAGAAGGATGGGCATCGTAATCCGGCGGAGGACGAGAGACCGCCGGGCTCCGAAGACCATGGCGCTCTCCTCCAACTGGGCGTCGACCGAGTGAAGCGCCCCGGAGATAAGGATGAAGGCTAAGGGGAAATAGCTCAAGGTCAGCGTAGCGACAATCGGAACCGGACCGTACGCGAGCCAGTCGGGGACGGTCATGCCGACGGATTCGAGAATGCCCGAGGCCCCTGCCAAGCGCCGGTTCTTGAAGATGGTTATCCACGCCAGGGCGAATGTCCACGCGGGAAAGATGTACGGGAGCACCAAGGCACGGCTCATCCACGAACGCCCCGGGATGTCGGTGCGGACGAGAAGCCAGGCGACGCCGGTGCCCAGAGCGAGGGAAAGAAGCATTACCGAAAGGCTTATCGTGAGTGTTCTGGCCAGGGGCCTCCAGAACAGTGGGCCGCTGACGTCGGAAGAGAGGACCCGATGAAGGTAGTAGCCGGTAAGAGCCCCGGCGTCACTTCCGATACGGCCGGTGTCTCGGAACTGTACCTGGATTCCCTCGGCGACCATGGTCAGAAGGGGGCCCAGGACAAGATAGGTCATCCCGAGGGCAAGAAGAAGCCGGATCGCCGGGGTCGGGTCGTGTTGAAGGACTCGGAGGTTCCGTCGCAAGAACGGAACCGTTCCGAGTGACCGTCTGTACAGTCCGGTCTGTTGCATGTCTAAGGGCCGGCCGTCTTAGCGTTCGGCGTAGAGCAGCCAGTAGTCCTGGAGGGTTTCCCGGTGACGCCATCCCGCCTCGTAGTCCACGGGCATAAGGACTTCCATCCATGCACTCCACGACCCGAGGTCGTCATCCGGGTGAACCGAAAGATCGGGGTTTGGGGAGAATGCGCCGATGTCTCCAAGCCACGGACCAACGCCGCCTTCCTGAAGGACGAACTCGACGAATAGCCGAGCGGCATTGGGATTCGGGCCATTGGCGACCACCAGTGCCCAGTTATCCAGCGCGTAGCCGACGAAGGGCTCCATGTCCAAGGCAACCGCGAGACTGAGGTTCTTTTCTTCGATGTCTCGGTGCTTGGTGTAGGTGTACAGGCCGATCGGCGGGTTCTCCTGTCCCCTCGCACCCACGGCTTCTCCCACGTCGTCGTCGCTTCCCGTTACAACGGGGTTGTTCTCGAACAGACGGCGGATAAACTCCCAGCCGGCGTCGGCCTCGCGGAGCTCGATCTCGCGGCCGTAGTGGGAGCGGTACGCTTCGGCCATCAACTCCGGGCTCTCGACGATGGTAGCAAAGAAGCTCAAGGTGGCCGGCGTTTCCATCGGATCCCTCAGAAAAAAGCGGCCTCTCCACTCTTCCTCGGTCAGCTCCCATACGTTGGTTACCGGGCTGGTATCACCGTAGACCTCGGGGTTGTATCCGAAAACACGGGGCTGCAACCGAAAGTTCACGGGGTCGAGGTACTCCTCCGGAATAAGGGCACGCATCGTTTCGGGGGTATACGGCTCGACGTACCCCTGGGGTATCAGTTCATTGAAGAGGGTCGGACCGTCCTCGTAGAGGATAACATCCACCTGAACGTTACCCGCGTCCGACTCGCGCATCACGCGTTCGCGCTGTTCCGGGTCGCCCATCTTCGTGCCGCGGACCGGAATTCCGTACTCTGCTTCGAAGTTCTCTCCGGCGGGGCCGATACGACTCGATGTCGCGTATACGACGACCTCTCCCTCGGCACGGGCGGCTTCGATAAGCTGCTCGCGCTCGGACATCGTATATACGGTTCGCTCTTCGGTCTCCGGCGTCCCGGCTGCGAACAAGGCGCCTCCGGCGAAACCGAATAGTGCTACCGCCAGCAATCCGGCCATGCTATTCCTCATGGATTCCTCCTGAAATAAAAATTTCATTTGAGATCATAGCGGAATTTCCGTTTCTTCTTGTTAGAACCGTGCAAGAAAACTATGAGAATACGGCTAACGTTTCTCTCGGCTAGTGCGTGCGCCCCGGCAGCGCTTCCTCGAGTACTCTCTTCTTGAACTCTTGGGCTTCAGCCACCTTAGACTGAAGCTCTCGGGACACATGCGGCGTAAGAGCGCCCGCCTCTATCGCGGCCCGGAGCTCTTCGAAGGTGACGACGGGTCTTTCGCAGCTGTTGTAGACGCTTCCCACCTGAGAAGGATGATGCGCGTCGCTTCCCCCGACAACGGGTAGCCCCTGCCCCACCGCCGCGGTTTGCACATGGCTCACCATCTGTTCACCGTGGAGGTAGATATCCTTTGCGTTCAAGTCGAGGGCGTCGAAATGCGGAAGGTCCTCTTCGTCGGCCAAGTCGCGCAGAAAGCGGACCCCGTCGGTTCCGGTCTCCCGAAAGGGATGGGCCCACACTGTCAGCAGCTCCAAGGAGGAGGAACGAGCGAAGAGCTCTCTCAGGCTCGGGTAGTACCCGGTTTGAATCATGGGTTCCATGCGGCGGTGCAGCTCGTCCAGCTCCTCCTCGAGGCCTAAGAAGAGCACGTGGATGCCCTCCGACGTCTGTACTTCGGTCCCGGGAAACACCCGGAGTCCCCGGACGTCGTAGCCTCCCTGGGTAAAGGGAAACGTCCTTCGCATGTAGCTCCGAACGGTGCCGTAGTCGGCGCTTTCGATATGATCCGTGATCGCAATCGTTCCGATTCCGTTCGACACCGCCCCGTCGAGCATCTGCAAGAGATGGTCTTCGGAAAAGGGCAACTGACGGCTGATCATTGTGTGAAAGTGGAGGTCGAGTTTCGCGGGGCCGTTATCGCTCGTCATTACCGAAACGTAAATTGATTTTCATTTGGAATCAATAGATACGGGCGTTTCATGCGCCGGACCGATACCCTTGAGGTCGGCTTTCCAACCGGTACAAGAGTTGATATCGTCCTATCGTGCGTTTTCTTGGAACCGAAGTCGGTAACCTTTCGCGGAAGCATCGCCGAATCGCCGAATACCTCATGCAGAACCGGAGAAACATCCTCCTCTTGACGGTCGAGGAGTTGGCGGAAGAGATCGGCGTCAGTACCGCAACCATTTCCCGGTTCGCCCGAGCAGTGGGATATGCGACGCTGAGGGATCTCCGGATTGCGCTCCACGACGAGACGACGAGCAGTCCTTCCCGGAAATTGCAGGATCGGCTGAATCGCCTGGAAAGCGCCAACCCGATCGCGGCTATACTCCGCTTCGAGAGGGACAACCTTTCCCGAACGGAGGAACGGTTAACCCAGAGCGCCTTCGACCGGGCCGTGGAGTTCCTCGATGCGACCCAGCGCCTCTTCGTATGGGCCGACGGTCCGTCGGTGGCACTGATCGAGCTGCTTCGGTTCCGCTTGAACAGGTTCGGCTACTCGGTTTTCGGGATCGCAGCCTCCGGCAACGAGATGGCCGAGGGACTCGTCAACATAACCAAGGGCGACGTCGTACTGGTCTTCTCGTTCCTCCGGGCGAACCCCGGAGCCCTCCACGTGGTGGAATTCGCCACCCGCCGGGGGGCCCACACCGTTCTCTGCACCGATCTTCTCGTTGCGGAAAGCGTGGATCGCGCCGACACGGTGCTCCACGTTTATCGGGGTGCGATGTCCGAGTTTCACTCCCTGGTTGCCCCGGTGGCAATCGTCGACGCCCTGGTGCTCGGCATCGCCCGTCGCAGACCACAGATCCGCACCAGCCAGCTCGCAGCCCTCGAAGAGATCCGCTCCGAGCTTCCGAGATAGACCACCCTACTCCGGGCAGCCCTCCAGGTTGGCGTTGGGGGCCCTAGGCGCCGGCGTCTTGCGCGGGTCGAGCATCAGCTTGACGGGATGTATCGAATATGGTACATATGGCCATAAATTTGGCCATAGAGGAGCCAATATGGCACACGATACGACCCTGCACATCAAGCTGGATTCTGCGACGAACGAGCAGCTCTCTCGACTTGCGGAAGCTCGCGGGACGAGCAAGGGCCGGCTTGTTCGCGATGCGATCTCGGCGTGCTATCACGTGCCGATCGAAGAGTTGCCGGTCCAACAAGCGCGGGCGCTCGCGGCCTTTGAGGGCGGGTTTATCAGCATCGGCAAACTGGCCGAGTCGCTCGGCATGCACGTTCTGGAAATGAGACGGTGGCTTTCCGAACACGGCATCGATCAGGGCACCGCAATGTCGGCCGACGATCATCGGCATGCCTGACCGGCCGCCCGATCGCTTCTTTGATACGGTCACGCTCTCGAACTTTGCCTTGTCCGGCGCCTTCGACTTGCTTGTAAACAGATACGGGCGGTCCCTGCGCGTAACCGAGCAGGTCCGTGCAGAGCTCGGGGCCGGTCGTAACCGCGGGTATGCGGAGCTCGCCGCGGTTGAGGAAGCACTCGCCGCCGGCTCGATCGTCTCCGCCGAACCAATGACCATGCCGGAGAGCGAGCTTTTCGTCGATCTCCTTCGCACCCTCGGTTCCGGCGAGGCGTCCTGCGTTGCGCTCGCCCGTCATCGAGGCGGAATCGTCGCCACGGATGACCGGACCGCCCGCAGCTGCTGCGCCGAACGGGGAGTCCCGGTGACAGGGTCCATCGGGATTCTGAAGGCGCTCTGCATCGACCGGACCATAGCATCGGAAGAGGCCGACGCAGTACTCACCCGTATGGTAAGCGTCGGATTCTACTCACCCGTGCGCAGAATCAGCGACCTCCTGTGAACGGGCGCGTCTCAGTGCCGTAGAATGTATGGAAAGTAAGCACACGCTCTGCATACTCATGAAGTGACCGAAACCTGGGATGATGCCAAGAATCGGCTCCTGTCGATTGGTCGATCGGCCGCATCAGGCCTCCTTGACGGCTTCCTCGCGGGCCTCCTTGCCATTCCATCGGCCGGAGCTCAAATCCTCGGTGATGGTCGCCGCGGCTTTGCGGCCCTCCCCCATCGCCAGGATGACGGTGGCGGCCCCGAGGACGATATCCCCTCCGGCGTAGACCCGGGGCATGGAAGTCCGGGTGTTCTCGTCGGTGGTTATATTGCCCCACTTGCTGGTCTCGAGCTCTTCCGTGGTCTTCTTGATAAGCGGGTTGGCCACGTTGCCGAGGGCGGGTATGACCGTGTCGACTTCCATCTCGAAGTAGTCGCCCTCGATGGGAACCGGACGCCGGCGTCCCGAATCGTCCGGCTCTCCGAGCTCGTAACGCTGGCACTTGATGGCCTTTACCTTGCCCTCTTCGTCCCCGAGGATCTCCACGGGATTCGCGAGGAAGTGGAACTGGATCCCCTCCTCGTCGGCGTGATCGACCTCTTCCACCCGGGCCGGCATCTCGGTCCGGGTTCGGCGGTAGATAACGTGGACCGTCTCGGCTCCGAGCCGAAGGGCCATCCGGGCTGCGTCCATCGCGACGTTTCCGCCCCCGAGAACCGCGACCACCTTCGACTCGTAGATCGGGGTGTCGACCTTGCCCTTGTCGTAGGCCTTCATCAGGTTGGACCGGGTCAGATACTCGTTGGCGCTAAAGACGCCCACGAGGTTCTCCCCCGGGATGCTCATAAAGCGAGGGAGCCCTGCGCCGCTTCCGATAAAGATAGCGTCGAAGCCGTCTTTCTTTATCAGGTCTTCGATGGTCCGGGTACGGCCGATCAGGAAGTTGGTGTGGATGACTACCCCCATCGCTTCGAGGGTGGCAATCTCGGTTTCCACGATCTTTTTCGGCAGACGGAACTCCGGGATGCCGTAGATCATGACGCCCCCGGGCTTGTGGAAGGCCTCGAAGATCTCGACGTGATGCCCGGCCTTTCGAAGGTCCGCCGCGGCGGTGAGTCCCGCGGGGCCCGAACCCACTACGGCCACCTTAAAGCCGGTGTCCGGACCGACGGTGGGCGGCTCGATGGCACCCTTCTCCCGCTCGAGGTCCGAGACGTAGCGCTCGATGCGGCCGATGGCCACCGACTGCATCCGGTCCTTGGCGATTTTGCCGACGGTGCACTCGAGCATGCACTGGCTCTCCTGGGGACAGACGCGCCCGCAGATCGCCGGCAAAAGGCTCGACTCCTTGATAACGTTGACCGACTCCTGGAACTTCGCCTCGGCGGCGAGTCCCACGAACCGGGGAATGTCGATGGAAACGGGGCAGCCGGCGATGCAGGGGGCGTTGGCGCATTGCAGGCACCGCAGCGCCTCCACCTGGGCCTGAAACTGCGTGTATCCCAAGGCTACCTCGGACTGATTCTGTCGACGGACCGCCGGATCCTGGGCGGGCATATCCTGCTGGGGAATCTGCCGCCGGTCGCGGTTCTTGAGCTCCCCGGCCTCTTGCCGGGGACCATATTCATTCCAGAGGGCTTCCGCTTCTTTGGCGAGCTCCTCGGGGGTACGATGCTCTGTCATTGTGCAGGCTCCTTTAAGCCGATTTTGCAGCGCTCCTTGGCGCCGGTTTCTTGCTTCTTGTACGCCTTCAGTCGGGACATCATGTTGTCGAAGTCTACGAGGTGCCCGTCGAACTCGGGGCCGTCTACGCAGACGAACTTGGTCTCGTCACCGACGGTTACCCGGCAGCCGCCGCACATTCCGGTGCCGTCGACCATAATGGTGTTCAGGCTGACCATCGTCTTTACTCCGTAAGGCCGGGTGGTTTCGGCGGCAAACTTCATCATGATGGGTGGGCCGATGGCAAAGACCATGTCCGGCACTCCGGCTTCGCAGAGCTCCTTGAGCGGGACGGTCACCAGGTCCTTCCGGCCGTAGCTCCCATCGTCGGTGCAGACGATCACCTCGTCGCTCCACCTCTTCATCTCCTCTTCGAGAATTAGAAGCTCCCTGTTCCGGGCGCCCATAATGGTGACGACCTTGTTGCCGGCCTTCTTGACTGCCTGGACGATCGGGTGCATCGGCGCCACGCCGATACCGCCGCCGACGCAGACTACGGTACCCCAGTTCTCGATGTGAGTCGGTGTCCCGAGGGGGCCGAGGACGTTGGCGATGTGATCCCCAACCTCTAAGGTCGAAAGCGATAGGGTGGTTTTACCCACCGCCTGGAAGATGATGGTAACGGTGCCGGCTACGTCGTCGGCGTCGGCGATGGTCAGAGGAATGCGCTCCCCGAAATTGTCGTCCAACTGGATTATAATGAACTGTCCCGCCTTCCGGGCCTCGGCGATGTAGGGCGCCTCAAAGGTCATCCGGAAGACGTCGTCGGACAGTTGTCTCTTGTCTATAAGCTTGTTCATGTACTCTTCCCGTTCGCGAACTTGGTCAGGTAGATGTCGATACCCTTGGCGGCCGAGTGGCCGTTGGCGATAGCGGAGATCGCATCCCTGATCCTGTTGGTTATGTCTCCCCCGGCAAAGATCTTTGTGTCGCCGGTCTGCTTGAACTCGTTGACGACGACCATGCCTCGGGAGATTTCCATCGTAGCAGAAATCGCTTCGAGAAGGAAGTGGTAGCCGGCTCCCTGGACGAAGCGAACAAAGGAAATAACGATCGATAGAAGGACGATGGCGCCGATCCGCCGGGGGGCCAGATGCACCTCGCCGTAGACGTCGGAGCGCGGCTGGGGTAGCAGCGCGATCAGCAGGGCAACGACGGCGACTGCTCTGATCTCCTGGGTTATCGGAACGGCTTATTCCTTGGTCCCCGATTGTGCGCTGGGTTTATCGATACAGCGGTACGTTACTTCAGTCAACATTGAACTGTTATCCCAATATGTCAAGGAGATTAAAGAACAGCCTCTTGGTCGGGTTTCCGGGCGGCCGGAAGCGTGGGGCCGGCGCGTAGCCTCGGCCCGGACGTCGCCTATGCGAGGGCGGCCCGCAACCCCACAGCCTGGATGCAGAGATTCATCTGCCGGCCTAAGGAAAAAAGGTGAACTGTCTCATCGCCGCCGGAAGCCGCCACCAATAACGCGTTGGCCAGATGCAGGGCATCGAGGGTCTTCACGACGACGGGAAAGCTCTCCATGGCTCGCTGCTTGATCGCCCTCGAAAGGTCAAAAAGATCGATCCGGGCAAGGAGCTTTTCCAATCTGTCCGTCGCTTCGACCATCCCGACGTCGTCGAGAAGCCCCTGAAGCCGGCAGCGCTGAATTACCCGCTTGCACTCGATTTCCAGAAGCTCGCTTGAAACAACTCTTGGAAGCTCGAGGGCTTGACAAGAGACACCGTGTCTCTTATATTCACAGGATTAGGAGGAACAGATGGCATCAATCGACGGCAAGGTCGCCCTGGTTACCGGGGCCTCCTCGGGAATCGGATACGAGACGGCGGTGGACCTTATCGAGGCCGGCGCCACGGTCTACGGCGCAGCGCGGCGCGTTGAGAAGATGGCGGAACTCGAGGAGCGTCGAGCCCGGGTCTTAGAAATGGACGTGACGAAGGAGGACTCCGTGGTCGCCGGGGTCAAGAGGATCCTCGACGAGGCGGGCCGTATCGACATCCTGGTGAACAACGCCGGGTACGGCTCCTACGGCGCCGTGGAGGACGTCCCGATCGACGAAGCGCGGCGGCAGTTCGAGGTAAACATCTTCGGCCTCGCGCGGCTCACCCAGCTGGTTCTTCCCGGTATGCGGGAGAATCGCTACGGAAAGATCGTCAACATCTCCTCTATGGGGGGCAAGATCTACACCCCCTTCGGCGCCTGGTACCACGCGACAAAGCACGCCCTGGAGGGCTGGTCCGACGCCCTGCGTCTGGAGGTGGCGCCCTTCGGCATCGACGTGATCATCATCGAGCCCGGCGGCATCACCACACCCTGGGGTACCATCTCGGCGGACAACCTGCGAAAGACCTCGGGAACCGGCGCCTACGCAGAGAAGGCTAACAAGACGGCCGACGGCATGGCCGAGATGTACACCTCGGGCAAGCTCTCGGAGCCGACGGTCGTTGCCAGGACCGTTGCCCGGGCGGTCACCGCTCGACGGCCGAAAACCCGCTACGCCGTCGGCTTTATGGCGAAGCCCAGCATCTTCCTCCGGGGGCTCCTAAGCGACCGGCTCTTCGACCGCATTATCTCCTCGCAGATGGCGTAAGAGCCCCGTATGAGTAGCTGGCAACGAGCCCGGAGCGAAGAGCAGGTCGCCCAGCGGGTCGAGGCCATCCTCGCCGCGGCTTCCCGGCTCTTCGAGACCATCCCCTACGAGGAGGTAACCCTCCGGAGCATCGCCCGGGAGGCCGGCTTCACCCGGTCCAACATCTACCGCTACTTCGAGACCCGGGAGGCGATCTTCCTGCGGCTCTACCGGGACGACGTGGAGCGCTGGGTCGCGGAGCTTCGGGCCGCGGTGTCGGCCGGGGCAGCCGTGGCGTCGGCACCCGAGGCAGCGACCGACCTCCGGGCCCCGGGCCGGCAAATGGCGGCCTTCGTCGATCTCTGGACCGAAGTGCTCCTGCGGCAAAAGCGGCTCCTGCGTCTTACGCCCCTTCTGGCTCTCTCACTTGAGGGGAACAGCTCCGAAGCGCTCTACCGGGAGTTCAAGGAGTTTACGATCCGGGTCATGTCCGAAGCGGCGGAGTTTCTCGGCCCCTACCTACCGGACCTGGATCGCGGTCGGATGCTCGACTTCTTCCTGGTGCATCAAGCGCTCGTGGCCGGAGCCCAGCCGATGTGCCGCTACAGCGACATGCAACAGCGCATTCTCGCCGCGCCGGAACTGGCACCTCTAAGGCTGGAATTCGGCGCCTTCTACCGCACGACGGTTTCGGCGTATCTCCGGGGATTAGCCGGGCGAGAGCCCGGTATCAACTGATTGATTCGTCTTGTTAGCCGGGGCGATACGCACACCGATCTGTAAATAAACTATTGGAAAAATATTTGCATAATCATATAATTAAATCATGAAAAATCTGCAGATAGCTCTTGACGACGAAAGCGTCCGAACCTTGGACGAACTGGCCTCTGATTTGCAGAAAACCCGCACCGCGCTTGTGCGCGAGGCAATCCAGGAGTGGATCGCCCGGCGACAGATCCAGGAGTTCGAGGCAGCCTGGATACGGGCGGCGCAAAAAGACCAACCTGACGACGACTTGGCACAAGCGTGGGTGGCCGCGGAAAGCTGGGAGTCATCGTGAACCGCGGCGACGTGTGTATCGTTGATCTTGGCGGTCGAATCGGAAGACGACCTGTCGTTATCCTTACCCGGAACAACGTTATAGCGTTCCTCAACAAGGTAACCGTCGCGGAAATTACCACCCAGGGGAAAGGCTACCCGACGGAAATTCCGATTCAAACAGCCGGCAATCTTCCACGGGAGTCGTACGTACTCGCGGACAACATCCACACGATACCAAAGAATCTGTTGCAGAAGCACACCGGCACCCTCGATCGCGAGACGATGCACCGGGTTTCCCGTGCCGTAGTTCTCGCGCTTGGCCTCGAAGAGACTTGATCGGCGCCCATGTGAAGGCGGATGGCAGCCGGTAGAGCAAATCGGACACGTAAATACGATCGCACTACCTCGTATCGCCCGCGCGTTGTATCGAGCCCCGCGAACCTACCTCGTTAACTTCCGGTGCACGTACCGATGGGGCCGGTTTGCCGCGGCGCCGTAGCGCTCTTTGCGGAACTCCGTGTATTCACTCCAGTTCCCGTCGAACCAGACCACCCCATCGTCTTCGAAGGCCAGGAGGTGGGTGACAATCCGGTCTAGAAACCAGCGGTCGTGGCTTATCACCAGAACCGACCCGGCAAAGTCCTCGATGGCGTCTTCTAAGGCCCTCAAAATGTTTACGTCGAGGTCGTTGGTGGGCTCGTCCAAGAGCAGAACGTTGGCACCCTGTTGCACCATCAGCGCCAGGTTCAGGCGGTTCCGCTCCCCGCCGGAAAGGACGCCGACCTTCTTCTGCTGGTCGGCTCCGCCGAAATTGAACCAGGAGCAGTAGGCCCGGGAGTTCACCTCTTTCCAATCGCCCAGCCGAATGGTCTCCTTGCCGTCGGAGATCTGCTGCCAGACGCTCTTCTCCGGGTCGAGGTTGCTTCTCATCTGCTCGGCGTAGGCGACTGAGACCGTATCGCCGAGGCGCAAGGTGCCTGCGGTCGGCTCCTCCTCTCCGACGATCAGCTTAAAGAGGCTGGTCTTCCCCGCGCCGTTGGGCCCGACGATACCGACGATCGCTCCCGGTGGCACGGTAAAGGAGAGATCCTGGAACAGCACCATCTCGCCGTAGGCCTTGGTCAGACCCTTGGCTTCGACAACGATATCGCCCAAGCGGGGGCCCGGGGGGATCACCAGGCGTAGGTCTTTTACCTGCTCCTTTCGCTCTTGGTTCAAAAGACTCTCGTACTGATTGACCCGGGCCTTTGCCTTGGCGTGGCGGCCCTTGGGGCTCATCCGAATCCACTCGAGCTCCCGCTGGAGCGTCCTCTGCCGGGCGCTTTCACCCTTTTCCTCCAGCGAGAGGCGCTGCTGCTTTTGCTCCAACCAGCTCGAGTAGTTGCCTTCCCAGGGGATGCCCTCCCCGCGGTCGAGCTCGAGGATCCAGCCGGCGACGTTGTCGAGGAAGTAGCGGTCGTGAGTAACGGCGATAACCGTCCCGGCGTAGTCCCGGAGGTGCCGCTCGAGCCAGGCGACGGTTTCCGCATCCAAATGATTGGTCGGCTCGTCGAGAAGTAGCACGTCCGGCTGCCGGAGCAGGAGCCGGCAGAGAGCCACCCGCCGTTGCTCCCCCCCGGAGAGCACATCGACCACGGTGTCCTGCGGGGGGCACCGCAGGGCGTCCATCGCCAGCTCGAGTCGGGCGTCGAGGTCCCATCCCCCGGCGGCTTCTATCTTTTCCTGAAGCTCCGCCTGCTCCTCCCCGAGCTTCTCGTAATCGGCGTCGGGCTCTCCGTAGGCCTCGTTTACCGCGTCGAACCGCGCGAGAAGCTCGGTTACCTCGGCGACGCCTTCCTCCACGATCTCCCGGACGGTCTTTCCTGCGGCCAGCTCCGGCTCCTGCTCGAGCATGCCCACCGAATACCCCGGGGCGAAGGCAACATCCCCGGTGTAGTCCTGATCCCGTCCGGCGATAATCTTCAACAGGCTCGATTTGCCCGAGCCGTTCAGACCGATGACGCCGATCTTCGCGCCGTAGTAGAACCCGAGGGTAATGTCTTTAAGGACCTGCTTGGTACCGTAGGTCCGGGAGACCCGGTGCATGGAGAAGATGACTTTCTTGTCGTCGGTGGTAGGCATGGGGTAAGGATA
>JBKHCS010000065.1:0-15272 GCA_046541715.1 Spirochaetaceae bacterium | reverse complement strand
AACCTACTCCCCCGGCCGGGCTATCTCCACTTCCAGCCGCCCGAGAAGCTTCGCCAGGCGCTCGAGGCTGATCGGTGCCGAGCCCTCGTAGTGGTTGTTTACGTTGATGATAACGTCGTGGCCCCCGCGCCAGAGCTCGGCGACCTTTTCGGCGATCCCCTCTAACTCGTCGGATCGGTCTTCGGCGAGGCTGTTCCACTGCTTCTTCGTCTTCTCCTCGATCGCCTTTCGGTCCGGGCCCATCAACCTCATGACCACCGGAGAGACGAGGCCCTCAGGACCCCCGGCAACCCGGTAGGTCTCGAAGAGGGGTGGGAGAAAGTAGCCCTGCACCAGCACCGCCGAGAGGCCCCGCTCCCGGAGGAACTCGAAATAGGGAGGCTTTAGGTAGTTGGGGTTCCGCACTTCCACGGCGTAGGGCCATCCCCGGGGAATGGCCCGGAAGAAGTCGTCGAAACGGCTGAGGAACTCGTGCAACCCCGGCATCTTGTGTTTGTTCAAATACTCGAACTGAAACATCACCGCCGAAATCTGGTGGCGCATCGGCTCGAGGGCCCCGAGAAAGTCCCGCATCAGCTCCGGAGAGAAGAAGTAGGGGTTCTTTTCTCCGCCGTACTTCTTGTCGTGCTTGTAGAAGTGGGTAAGGGTCACGCTGTTCGGAGCCTTGACGGTAAAGCGAAACCCTTCCGGAACCGAGGAGCGATAGGTCTCTACGTCGGTGCTCCGCGGAAGGCCGATCGAGTCGGGGCCGAAGAGGGACCAGAACCACTGGTCGACCTCCACCGTGGAGTACTGCCGGGAGTATTCCGCGAGGTAGTCGATTCCCTCCGCCGCCGAATAGACCAGGCCCTCCCAGGAGGGGAACTTCCAACTGCAGCTTCCGAGGCGGACCGCCATGCCAACAGTATAACGGGTCGAAATAGACAAACACAATTTCGGGAGCACTCTTCTGTTTGACAGCAACCGAGGCCCCTGCTATAAATGATCCGCCATGAGAGTGGTCATAGTCGGCGCAGGCGCCGTCGGCTTTCAAATTGCCCGACAACTTATAGAAGAGCAACACGATGTCGTCCTTATCGAAAGGGACGCCGGTCACGCGCAGTACGCGATGAATCGCCTCGACTGCATGGTCATCAACGACGCCGGCAACAGCATCGAAGCTCTCCGGCGCGCCGATGTGGCCCGGGCGGATTTCTTTATCGCAGTTACCGACTCCGACGAGGTGAATCTTATCGCCTGCGCGGTGGTCGAGGGAGAATCGTCCAAAGCTCGAACCATCGCCCGGGTTCGGAGCATCGATTACTCCACCCTCAGGTCCACCGAGAAGGCATTTCTCGGAATCGACTACATCGTAAACCCGGAGACCGAGGCTGCGAGCGCGATTATTCGGACCATTGACCGGGGCGCCGTAAGCGACGTAATGCTCTTTAAGCGGACGACCGTCCAGATGCGGAGCATTACCATCGACCGGGAGTCCCCCTTCAAGGATCAGCTGTTATCGGAGGCGAGTAGAAGCCTTCCGGGGAGCTTTCTCGTCGCCGTGGTAATTCGGGACAACGAGTACATCATCCCATCGGGAAAGACGACCATCCGCCAGGGAGACGTTCTCTACATTGCCGCCACCGAAAGCGATTTCGAGGCACTCTTTTCTCGCATCGGTAAACACCGCCGCACCTTGCGGCGCATCGTTATCGTCGGGGGCGGGAAGATCGGAACCCAGGTGGTGGATCACCTCCTTTCCGGGGGAAAGAAGGGGATGAACATCCTGCGACGGCTCCTCGATTCCTCTCCGAAAGGACCCAAGCGGGAAGTCAAGGTAGTCGAGAGGGACTACGCGAAGTGCAAGGCGCTCTCACAACGTTTCCCCGAGGCCCTCGTCATTAACGCCGATATTTCCGACGAGGGCGTCTTCGAAGAGGAGCACCTCGTGAACGCGGACCTGATTATCGTCGCGACCGAGAATCAGGAGCTCAATATGATCAGCGCGATCTACGCGAAAACCTTTGGAATCCGACGGACGGTGGTTCTCGTGAGCAAGGCGAACTACGTCAATATCGCAACAAATCTCGGTATCGACGTCGCCGTCAGCCTGAAGAACGCAGTCGTCTCCGGGGTTCTCAAGTTTGTCCGCCGGGGGAGTATCCAGAGCGTTCATTCGATCTCCGACGGCAAGGTCGAGGTCCTCGAGCTCACCGTCGATGCCGCAAGCCGGGCCGACGGCCAGCGCCTCGACAGTTTGCGGCTTCCGCCGAGCACCCTCATCGTATCGGTCAACCGGGGGGCGGAGAACGTGGTACCCACGGGACAATACGTCTTCGAAGCGGGGGACAACGCCATCGTGATTGCAAAAAAAGAGTCGATTAACCGGGTGCAGGAAACCTTTACGACGGGCCCATGAACCTAAAGCTGGTACTCCGGGTCGTCGCGGTTCTGCTCGTCGTTGTTACCCTCTTTATGCTGACCTCGTTGATTCCCGCTTGGTACTACGGTGAGGAAGACCTCTACCACGCCTTTCTGATTCCGGCGGCGGGAATGCTCGTCCTGGCGGCGGCGTACCTGGTTCTGAGTCACCGGGAATCGGCGAACGTTTCGACCCGGGACGGCTTTCTCATGGTTACCCTCAGTTGGATTGCCGCGAGCGCCTTGGGGGCCTTTCCGATGTACCTTTCCGGGGCGATTCCCCGGTATGTCGACGCCTACTTCGAGACGATGTCGGGCTTTACCACCACCGGGGCAAGCATTCTAACCGCCATCGAGAGTCTGCCGAAATCCATCCTCTTTTGGCGCTCCCTGACCCACTGGCTCGGCGGTATGGGCATCATCGTTCTAACGGTCGCCATTTTTCCCCTCCTCGGCATCGGCGGGCTCCAGCTCCTCAAAGCAGAGGCCCCGGGCCCCACGGTCGACAAGATCGCCCCCCGGGTTGCGGCGACGGCAAAGATTCTCTGGCTCGCCTATCTCGCCCTGACGGTCGCCGAGACGGCCCTGTTGATGCTCGGCGGCATGGACCTCTTCGACGCTCTCACCCACACCTTCGGGACCCTGGCGACCGGCGGATTCTCCCCGAAGAACGCGAGCGTTGGACACTACGCTTCGCCCTTTATCCATATCGTCATTACCGTCTTTATGGTGATGGCAGGTATCAACTTCGCTCTCTATTATCGGGTGGTAACCGGGCGCCTTCGGAGCCTGGCGAAGGATACCGAGTTCAAGGCGTACTTGGCTGTGTTTGCGGTCGCGACCGTCATCGTTTCCGCGAGCCTCTATAGCGAGAGGGCCTATTCCGGAGTCGGCGAGAGCCTCCGGTACGGCGCCTTTCAGGTGGCGAGTATTCTGACGACCACGGGGTACGCTACGGCCGACTTTGACGCCTGGCCCGCCCTGGCCCAATTGACGCTCTTCGTCTTGATGTTTTTCGGCGGGTGCGCGGGGTCCACCGGTGGTGGGATCAAGATCGTCCGGGTCATCACCATGTTCCGATTGGCTCTCAATGAGATGCGCTACATGGTCCATCCCCGGGGGGTCTTTCGCATAAAGATGAGCGGACAAACACTCCGGAAGGACGTCGTCTACACAATCGCCGGGTTCGTCGTTCTCTACATCTCGTGCCTTCTTCTGACGACCCTCGTCGTCGCCACCGGGGGGTACGACATTACCACGAGTTTCTCAACGGCGTTGGTCACCCTGGGGAACATTGGTCCCGGCTTCGCCCTCGTGGGGCCCACGCAGAACTACTTTTTCTTCCCCGACTATATTAAATGGTTTCTTAGCTTTATCATGATGCTCGGCCGCCTCGAGGTGTACACGGTGTTGGTTATCCTTGTGCCCCGGTTCTGGCGCGTCTAAGAAACAAAGGAGCGTGTCTGTGAAGCCTTCAATCGCTGTGATCGGTATCTTCTGCCTCGTTTTTTCGTTCTTGGTGGTCGGCACCCTCGACGCCCAGGATTCCGATGAAGAGGGAAGGATCCGGCTACAGGACGTTCAGTGGCGCGGTTTCGGTGCCGGCATCGTTCTCGGAGAGCCGACGGGGCTTACCGCCAAGGTGTGGATGGGTGAACGGTCGGCCCTGGACGCGGCGGCCGCCTGGTCCTTCGTCGGAGACGGGTCGCTCTACGTCCACGGGAGCTACCACTACCATCTTTCGAGCCCCGTCGGTATCGAAGAGGGGGAGCTGCTTCCCTACGTAGGAGTCGGTGGGAAGGTGCTCTTTGCCGACGATCCGGAGTTCGGTATCCGCGTTCCGCTGGGAGCGGGATATTTCTTCGAAACCGTACCCATCGAGCTCTTCTTAGAGTTGGCTCCGGGGCTTCAGCTGTATCCTGCGACCAGCGCCGACTTTACCGGAGGAATTGGGGGCAGGTACTATTTCCGGCCCCGCGAGTAGCTTGATGAATACTGTCAAGATGTAGAATTAGCCGCTTTTCGGCGCTATGCTTATGCAAAGACGCGGCGAAAAGGATGTACGAAGTTGCCAGCTTTTATTGGTGGGCCGTCGGCGGAAGTATTTGACGAGCTCGTCCGGGCGAGCTCGATCCTCTCCCGGGAGACGACTGCTACGGATCTTATCTCCGTACTCGTCGATCAAGCTGTCGATATTACCCGGAGCGACCTAGCCTGCCTCTACTTCTACGACGACGATTCCCCAACCTCCCTCAAGCTTCTCTACCGCCGGGGACGCTACGACGTTCCCAAACAGATCAAACGGCGGGGCGAGCTCGTAGATTTCCTCCAGGATTCCCGGGAGGCACTCGTGGTTCTCCGGCGGGGGGAGCCCTTTTTCGCGGAGATCTTCTTGAACGACGGGATGAACAGCGCCATCGCCTTGCCCCTCTACACGCCGACCGCGGAAATCGGGGTACTGATCCTGAACGGTCGGGAGGATTCGTTTTTCGGTCGGGAGCGCTTCTCCTTTCTCGACGCCTTTACCAAGCTCGCCGCGGGAATGCTTCACAACACCGAGCTCCTCGACGAGCTCAAGGCGAAGCTCCGGCAGATCGAGGCCCTCGAGCGCTACCAGGAGAACGTCTTCTCTTCGATGACAAACCTCCTCATTACGACGGACCTTGACGGCGAGATCCACTACTTTAACGACGTCGCCGCCGAGCGCCTCGGGCTTTCGGAGGACAATGTAGGCATCAAGATCCAGGATCTCTTCCAGGGGCGCATTTCCCCGGCGATCATGCGGGGTATCTCCGGCGCCTTTAGCTCTCAAAGCGAAGTTCTCGGGATAGAGGGAATCTACCGGGGAGAGAAGGAGATGGATTTCTCTCTGAACATCTCGCCTCTGAAGGGGAAGCGGGGGAAGTTCGAAGGTCTTACCCTCTTGTTTACCGACCAGAGCCGGGAGCGGGAGCTCAAGAAACAGGTCAACGTCGTGAAGGAGCAGCGGCGGGTCATCAAGGACATGTTCGCCCGGTACCTCTCCCAAGAAGTCGTCGACAGTCTCGTCAAGACACCCGACATGGTGAAGCTCGGAGGCGACAAGAAGATAGCCACCATCTTCTTCGCCGATATTCGGGGATACACCTCCTTTAGCGAAAACAAGGAGCCGGAGGAGATTATCGAGATTCTCAACGCCTACTTCTCCGAAGCGGTGGAAATCATCATCAGGCACAGGGGTTACATCGATAAGTTTATCGGTGACGCGATTATGGCCGCCTGGGGTGTCCCGATGCAGTCGGAGGAAGACGACGCCGTTTCCGCCGTCAGCTGCGCCCTGGAGATCCAGGAGCTGATCAAATCCAAAGACAGATCCTTCTTCGTGGGGCCGGCGAAGGATCTGCGAGTAGGAATCGGGATGCACACCGGGGCGCTGGTGGCCGGAAACCTCGGCAGCGCCCGACGGATGGACTATTCGGTTATCGGCGACACCGTAAACGTCGCCGCTCGTCTGGAAGGTGTCGCCGGTCCCGGGCAGGTCGTCATTACTGAGGCAACCCGGGACCTTATCGGACGGCGCTTCAAGGTCGAGGAGCGGGAGCCGGTAAAGGTAAAGGGAAAGGTGCACCCCCTCCACGTCTTTAACGTCCTCAAACGGGTAAGCTAGAGCTACAGGAGTTCCTGATGAATCAATTGATCGAAAGAGCGCTTGGTCTGCCGTTGGAGCTGTACGTCGCCGGCGGTGCAGTCGTCCTGTTGGTGCTTCTGTGGATCGTACTCCGGATAATCGCCCGGAAGCGCCTTCGCCGGACCCTCTCGGAGCTTTCCGAAGGTGATCGCATCGACCTCTCGCCGAGGCAGCTTCTCAAGCGCTCCACGATGATCGAGTCCGTCGCCGGAACGACCAACCCAAAGGTCGTCCGGCTTACCGGAATCGATCGGCTCTGGGTCGACGAGCTCCGGAGGACCCGGAGCGAACGTGCCTTTCGTCGGGTCCTGGACCTGGCGCCGGACACGGGGCTCTTCGCCTGCTTTGCCGTCGCCCTCGAGCGACCCAAACTCGCCGGAGAGCTCAAGAAACGGCTGGCCGAAGGCGAAGACTTTCTGGCCATGCGAAAAATCGGGCTTTCGGGTCCCGGGGAGCCCTTTGACGGCGCCGCCGCCCGGCAGTTCTTTGCCGAACGCCTCGACGAGATTCGAGAGATGACCGGAGACCCCGAATGGCCGGTTCGCTTCTTTGCGGTCAAGATCATGCTGAACGACGATGACGACCGCTCGATACGGGGGGTCTGGGACGCGCTTCAAGACGCCCGGGGCCTGGTGCGCCGGACGGTCATCGAAGAGATGAATCCCCGGGATAAACGGGACCGTTTCTTTGATGTTCTCAAATCGCTGTTCTTGGACGATCCTATCTACGAGGTTCGGGAAGCCGCCCGAAACCGCATGCGCAAGGAGTTTCCGGAGCGCTACCATTTCGACCTCGGGGAGCTGACCTCCGTGCAAGCGGGGCATGTTCTCGAGTTGCTCGAGCCGGGGCGCTCCGAGGACGAGAACCTGGCCATCGAGGCGCTCCTGAGCGAGGACATGGAGAAGCGCCTCCCGGCGGCCCTCTATCTGCAGAACGTCGGGACCCTTCCGCGACATTTCGGCAACGCGACCTTTAGCGACCGTGTTGCCCTCGACCGTTCGGCGACCTTGCTACAGAACTCCGCGTCCGTCGGTATTGCGGAGTTCCTCGAAGACGCCGCGGGAAAGGACAAGCCGGCGTCGATCTACCTCGCCCTTCGGGTGCTGCGGACGGCGGGACCTCGGCGGCACGTCGCGCCGATCGCCCAGAACGCCTTCCGTAGATTGGACGCGACCCCCGAAAGCCGGGAGCTCTACGAGGCAGCCTTGGCTGCAATCCGGGACCGGGGTGACGATGACGCGGTCGAGGTTCTTGCGAAGGAGCTAATGAGTCGGCGGGGGGACGAGCCGTTGGCAGCCCTTATCCTCGAGTACGTTCCGCCGCGGAGCGCCGACCGGGTGGTCCCGGTTCTGCTTCAGCTTCTCCATTCGGACGAGTTTGGAGCCCGGCGCTCCTTAAGGGCGGCCCTGACCCGGTTCCCCATCGAGCAGGTGCTGCCGGATCTTATAAACCTTGTATCGGCGCCCCGGGGAACGTATCCCCACAGCGTCCGCATTACGGCGCTCCAGGCCATGGGGGACTTCGAAAGGCCCTACCTCTTACAGTTGGTTCTGGAGAATCTTTCGATTCTCCCCACCGAAGAGGCAAAGGAGTTCGCACAGACCCTCGCGGCGTATTCGGGAGATCTCTTCGACGAGCGAGTGGAGATGCTTCTTCAGAGCGCGGATGCCTCAATCCGCAGCGCGATTATCGCAAGCCTTCCAGGAACCGGCAAGCAAGCCTTTCTCAAGCAGATTCGGGCGGGCTTGAGCGACGCGGACCCCGAGGTTCGGATCGCCTCGGTCTGGGCCCTCGTCCAGTTCGACGACACGCGGTCGCTTAACCAGGCTCAGGACCGCCTTCGGGATCCTGTGGAGCGCGTCCGGGTTCAGACTGCCCGGGCTCTCGGGGCCAACGGAAGCGACACGGTCCTAAAAAGCTTTTCCGGTCTTCTTTCGGACGAGAACGAGGTGGACGTGGTCAAACAGGCGGCGATCATCGGTCTCGGGGAGTCCGAGAACATCAATGCCGTTGATATTCTTTTCGACGAGCTCGAGGAACGCTCGGACTTCGACGAGGAGGCAATCGCCGCTCTGGCAAGGAAGCGTTCGGCCGCGTCCCTCAAGCGCATGATCGAGCTGATGAAGGACGCGAGCCCCAAGGCTCGCGAGAAGCTATCCTCTGCGCTCACGAGGATGGGGGAAGATGCGGAGGACGCGGTAACCGAGCTACTAGAGCAAGACATCGCCTCATTGAGACCCTACGTCGTCGAAGTTCTCGATGCTATCGGGTTTGTCGAGGCGACCATTCGCAAGCTCTCGCACCGGGATCCGGAAGTTCGGCGCCGGAGCGCAAAACTCCTTTCCTACATCAGCACGGTCTCGGCCTTCCGGGGCATCGTCCTCGCCGCACGGGATCCGGATCAAGAAGTACGGGTCCAGGTAACCCGGGCCATCGAGAGCCTCAACACCGCCGGGGGCACGGAGATCCTCGAAAAGCTCAAGAACGATCCCGAAAAGCGCGTCCGGAAGTACACGATGTGGGCCCTGCAGCGCATCGAGTCGAAGTCCAAGTAGTTGCCGCGGCTCAGGGCTCTAGGGGGTACGGCGCAAGGTAGAGAACCCGTTCCTCTCCGTAGGTATCGAGGACTTCCGCGGTAGCCAGAAGCTCGGCGAGCTCCGCCGGCAGCTTGTCCCGGGGATCGCCGAGGAGCGCCCCCCGGGCGATGTCGATTACCGGCACCGACGAGCCGAAGAACCCTTCCTGGCCGGTATACTCGACCAACTCGATTCGTCCGCCGAGCCGTTCTTCCAAGGATGCGATAGCCGAGTAGAAACCGCCGATAGTGTCGACTAATCCCCGTTCCTGCGCCTGCGGGCCGGTCCAGACCCGTCCCCGGGCGACCTCCTGAACCGCTTCTTCGGACATATCTCGTCCTTCGGCCACTGTCGCGACGAACCGTTCGTAGGCCGCGTCGACGCTCTCCTGAAACAGTTGCGACTCGTCCGGCTCCAACCGGCGATAAACCGCCCCCAGGTCGGCTCGCTCGCCCCGGCGGAGGGTCTCCCAGTTGACACCGAGCTTTTCCGAGAGCCCTTCGATATTCGGAATGAGAGCCACGACCCCGATCGACCCGGTTACGGTGGTCGGTTGAGCGATAATCTCGTCGGCGAAGGCAGAAACGTAGTACCCCCCCGAGGTCGCGGTGCCGCCCATCGATACCACGACGGGCTTCGCATCCTCCCCTTCCCGGGCCAATCGGATTTCCCGGGCAATCGTGTCCGAGGCCAGACTCGAACCTCCCCCGGTCGCGACGCGCACGAGGATTGCCCGGACCGAGGTATCTTGCCGTGCCTCCCGGATCGCTCGCGCCACGGATTCGGACCCGGCGACCTCTCCTGGGCGTCCGGCTCCGGTCGTGATCGGGCCGACCACGTAGATCAGGGCGACCTTGACCCCGGAGGACTCGGCCCAGGCGTACCGGATGTCCTCCCGGTTATCCCGCTCCCGAATCCGGGGACGGTCGGCCAACTCCTCCAAGGCGTCGGAGATTTCGTCTTCGTAGAGGAGACGGTCTACCAGACCCGCCTCCAGAGCGTCCTCGGCAACCAGGTAGGGGCCCGCGTCCACGGTCTCCTCCACCGAGGCGGCAAGACGGTCTCCCCGCCCCTCTTCGATAAGCCGGAGGAACTCGCCGTAGAGGCCGTCCAAGATAAACTCCAGCGCCTCTCTCTCGGACTCCGGCATCGCCGTCTCCGAATAGATATTCCCCATGCTTTTGTACTCACCGCTCGTAAAGTTGCGCACCTCGACACCTACCTTATCGAGAAGCTCTTCGAGGTAGGGACGGGTAATCGACTGACCGGTTAGATAGACAAAACCCCCGGGGTGGAGATAGATCTGGTCTGCGGTGGAGGCCGCCAAGGCGTAGTTCTTGTTGTCGACACCCTCGTAGTAAAAGACGACCCGCTTTCCGGCGGCCCGAAACTCCTCGAGCGCGGCCTGAATCTCGAGCATGTTGGCCGAAGACGCCGCGAAGTTGTGTTTCCGAAAGAGGATTCCCTCGACGCTGTCGTCCTCGGCCATCTTGCGGATCTCGGTGGCCACGTCCAGGGCGGAGACGGTCGAGTCCCACTCGGTAAAGGGCCAGACATCCGGCAGGCTCCGTCGCTCGACTACGACGGGACCCGGAGCGTAGTCGACGAAGGTGTCCTCGGTGTTCGTGACGATAGGGCGAAAGCGCTTCGGAGAGAAATGTAGGAAGGCGGCACCGGTGTCGAGCTGGTTATCCGAGTCGAAGCGGCTTCGGTTTCCTACCCGCAGGGAGGACAGCGAGAAGGCGATGGCGCCCCGAAACCGCTCGGTCTCGACGTCGTAGCCTATCTCCAGCTCAAGTCCGTCTATCGGTGTGGCCGCGAGACCGATTCGGGGGTCGAGCCAATCCTCACCATCATAAGGAACGTCGGTATAGAAGGTCAGTCGATGAGTGTCCAAGGCGGCAAAGAAGAGCGGTCTGAAGCCCAGTCCGAGTACCGCGGTGGTGGTGCCCTCATCAACGAAGGTCACCGTCCCGCCGGTGGACACTGCGTTTATCGGACGATAGAGCCCCCCCAGCCGGACGTCCCCGTTGGAGAAGCCGCCCGGAATCCACCGGTATGCAATCCCGGCGTAGAGATCGGTTGTCAAGTTTGCGCCGCCGGCGAGGGTGTGGAGGCCGGACTGCGGGAGTTCCTGGTAGGCGTAGGCCAGGTTGTCGCCGTTGAGAAAGAGGGCCCAGGTGTCCCCGGCGTCGCTCTCCTCCGTGAAGGTATCTTGCGAGTAGCCGATCTCCCCGGCGATTCCCGCGGCGTTCCCCACCGAGAGAGCCGCCGGGTTGACCACCGCAGCGTCGTAGCCGTCGGTAACCGCGACCGATCCGTTTTGTGCCCAGACCGCCGGGGCTCCAAGGACCAGGGCCCCGGAGATCATCACCATCGAACCAGCTACCAGCATCCATCTCGACCTCATTTCCGGCCTCCTTATCTACCCGAAATTATAGAGGCTTTCCGGTCGTTTCCAAGCTCATTTCCCCAACAGATCGTGCTCGAGGAAGCTGAAGTAGCCGTTTGGTGAAAAGATGACGTGGTCGAGGAGGCTTACCCCCAGGGTCTCCCCCGCGGCGTAGAGGCGGCGGGTTACCTCGCGGTCCTCCGGGGACGGGTCGATATTTCCGCTCGGATGATTGTGGGCCACGATGATGGCGGCCGCCCGGTCGACGATCGCTTCGGCGAAGATCTCCCTCGGATGAACCAATGCTCGATTTACCAATCCGACGGAGACGACCCGGCAGGCGATAACCTCGTGGGCGCCGTTTAACGGCAGAGCGAGAAAGTGCTCCTGCTTCCGGTCGGCGTAGTGGGAGATCAAGGGTAGGACGTCCCCGGGGAATGCAATCCGGTGCCGGGTGGGGCAGAGTACCCGCCGGGCGATCTCGAAGGCAGCAAGAACCAGGGTAATCTTAGCCTCCCCCAGGCCGGAAATAGCCTCGAGGTCACGAATCTCGAGCTCGGTGCCCCGGCGGTCGATAGCGGCAACGACGTCCTCCGCAACCGTGTCGACATGACGTCCCCGAATTCCCGACCCGAGAAGAATGGATACGAGCTCCCGGTCCGAGAGGGCTTCGGGGCCCCGGGCGAGGAGTCGCTCCCGGGGCCGGAGAAACAAATCGTTGGTGGTGTGCATCGCTACTTAACATGACGGCGCTGGATTACCTGACAATTCAGGGCCGGGCAGAAATGTTGACCTTGGGGTCCGCCTCTGAGTATGATTCTTTTGTTGGGGTGCCGAACAGGCTGAGATCATACCCGTTGAACCTGAACTGGATAATTCCAGCGGAGGGAGCATGATGATCCGTAGATTACCCGGGGCGTTTCGCCGTCTTGGTAACCCCAGCGATTCTGTTTTCGCAGGGGTGTTGCTATGGATAATCGAACCCGCAATGTTTCCGTACAGGTCCTTCCTCTCACCAAAGACGCGATCCCGGTGGTCGATAAGGCTATCCGGGTTATCCAGGAGAGCGGGGTCCGCTACGAAGTCGGCCCTCTCGAGACAACCTTAGAGGGTGATGACCTCGACGAGCTCCTCGAAGTAGCCAAGGCGGCTCACCGCGCCTGTTTCGACGGCGACGTGGAGAGCGTCGTGACGGTGATAAAGATCGCCGATTCGGTCAACGGGACGACGATTGCCGGCAAGACCTCGAAGTACCGGGGCGACGCTAAGTGAATCTCCGGACCGCCGGGCCTCCGGCGACGGTCGTTGTCGGGGCGATAGCAGCATGGCATCTCGTCGTCGTCGCGAGCGGTCTGCCGCCGTTCATCCTGCCCTCTCCGGTGCAGGTCGTCCAGGCGGGGGTCGAAACCTGGGGTTTTCTCGGCCCGGCGATACTCACGACTCTGTTAGAGACGGTCCTGGGGCTCTCCATCGCGATTGCCCTCGGAGTTGCCTTTGCCGGCGCGATGGACCTCCTGCCTCTTCTGCGGAGGGCCCTCTATCCGCTCTTGGTTGCTTCCCAAACGGTCCAGATTCTCGCGATCGCGCCGCTTCTCGTTATCTGGTTCGGGTTCGGGCTGACTCCCAACGTTATGGTCGTAGTTCTCTTTACCTTTTTTCCGATGACGGTCGCCACGGTGGACGGTCTGACATCCACCGATCCCGACTACATCCGGCTCTTGCGGTCGATGCGGGCGAGTCGACGGCAAATCTGGCGCACGGTGCGCCTACCGGCGGCGCTGCCCTCTTTCTTCAGCGGCCTGCGCCTCTCGGTAACCTACAGCGTGGTCGCGGCAACCGTCGGGGAGTGGGTAAGCGGCTCGGGAGGGCTCGGGCTCTACATGCTCCGGTCGAAGAACGCCCTCGAAACCGACCAAGTCTTCGTCGCAATGTTTATAACCACGTTCTTGAGTATTGGGCTCTTCTTGATCGTCTATGCAATCGAACACGTGGCCCTTCCCTGGTACTACACCTCTCAACGAAGGGAGCAGTGGGAAGAACAGGGAATCTATTAATGAACTCTTCTTTGGAGGTTTATGATGATTCGTAACATCTTGCTCGTGAGTCTTGTGATGCTTCTTACTGCCGGGTTCCTGTTTTCCGCCGGGGAGGCGGAAGAGGATGTCCGGGACGTAACGTTTATGCTCGACTGGGTACCGAACGTCAACCATGTCGGCATTTTCGTCGCCCAGCAACAGGGCTACTTCGCCGATGCCGGGCTGGAGGTCGAGATCGTCCAGCCCGGTGAGGTTTCGGCGGAGGCTGCGGTCGCCGGCGGGAGGGCCGATTTCGGGGTTGGTTTTCAGGAGAACCTGACCCTCCTTCGGGCGGAAGGCGTGCCCCTGGTTTCCGTTGCCGCGATGCTCCAGACCAACACCTCGGGGTTCGCGGTGCGGGCAGGGGAGGGCGTCGAGACAACGGCCGACTTCGAAGGTCTCCGATACGGGACCTTTCAGTCCCCCTTCGAGGAGCCGACGCTATCGTCCCTTGTCCGGTGCGCCGGGGGTGACCCCTCTACCATCGACTACGTCCCCGCCGGCAACGAGCTGCTCGCGATGCTCCAGCAGGAACAAGCCGACATCGTCTGGATCTACTTCGGCACCCAGGGTTTTCAGGCCGCGCAGGTCGGCATCGACATTACCTACTTTCCGCTGAACGAGTATACCGACTGCATCCCCGACTACTACACTCCGGTCATCATCGCGAGCGAGTCGATCCTCGCCGAAGAGCCGCAGCTGGCCCGGGACTTCCTCGGAGCCCTGAGCCGGGGGCATCGGTTCGTCATCGAGAACCCGGCGGAGTCGGCTCGTATCCTGAAGGCCGCGGTACCCGAGCTTAACCGGGAGCAACTCTCCGACAGCGTGCCCTGGCTATCCGAACGGATGGTGATGGACGCCCCTGAGTGGGGATACCAAGACGAAGCGATCTGGAGAGACTACGCCGACTGGATGCGCGAAGTAGGCGTCTTGGAGGGCGACTTCGACCCGGTCGAGGCGTATTCCAACGACTACCTTCCCGGGGAAACCGGTCGATAGGGGAGGATGATGACCGCCCCGGTTCCCCGGCTCGAAATCGACAACGTTTCGATGACCTTTCACGGAGACGGCCGCAGCGTTCCGGCGCTCCGGGCGGTCTCGATGGAGGTTCTCCCGGAGGAGTTCGTGACCGTTATCGGGCCGAGCGGAAGCGGAAAGAGCACCCTCTTTAACGTAATAGCCGGGCTCCTTCAGCCCCAAGCAGGGACTATCCGGATCGACGGGGAAGCCGTTTCCGACCGGACGGGGTATGTCGCCTACATGCCGCAGCGGGACCTTTTGCTGCCCTGGAGAACCGTCCTGGACAACGTCATTCTGCCCCTTGAGATCCAGGGAGCGGACCTCTTAGAGGCGAGAGACCGGGCGCGGGAGCTTATGCCCCGCTTCGGCCTCGAGGGCTTCGGCGGCCACTATCCCCAGGTGCTCTCCGGGGGCATGAGGCAGCGGGCGGCCTTCTTGCGCACCGTCTTGAGCGGTCGGGAGACCCTGCTCCTCGACGAGCCCTTCGGGGCCCTCGACGCCCTTACCCGGAGGCAGCTGCAGGACTGGCTCCTCGAGCTTCAGCGGAGCCTCCGACGGACGATTCTCTTTATTACCCACGACGTCGAGGAGGCGGTCTACCTCGGGGACCGGGTAGTGGTCCTGACCGCCCGGCCCGGGCGGGTCGCCAAAGTAATGAGCGTGGATCTCCCCCGGCCGAGGCACCAACGCATGGTCGGTGAGCCCGCCTTCGGGAAACGCGTAACCGAGCTTCTCGACGAGCTTGGGCTCGACCCACAGCCTTGACCGATCCGTTTCGGATGAGTAATGTGCGCTCACGCAAAACATAAATGGAGGCATCATGTCTAAAGCCCATAGAGGAACGAACCTAAAAGCGGAACAGCCCAAGTCGGGACGCGGAACCGATCCCATTTCCAAGCGAAGCGGCGTAAAGCTTCTCTACGAAGTGGAAATCGACGGTCGGAAGATGATGGTTTCTAAGCAAACCAAGGCGAAGCTTCAGAACGCAAAACGCCTCGCCGACAAGCAGGCGAAGGGTAAGGCTGCCGCCGAAGCCCCGGCTCCGAAGCCGTCACCGGTTGCCGAGGCGCCCGCCGCGGAAGAAGCTGCGCCCGCCGCGGAAGAAGCTGCGCCCGCCGCGGAAGAAGCTGCGCCCGCCGCGG
>JBKHCS010000064.1:0-15311 GCA_046541715.1 Spirochaetaceae bacterium | reverse complement strand
GCCCCCCGGCCGGGCTGCGTGGTCGGTGTAGACAAAGCCTTGGGAATCCTGGTACAAACGGGCCAGCACCTTGCCGCCCTCCGGCGGATTCAACCGGCGGGCCGGAAGGTAATGGACCATCTGGCCTTCGTGAACGGCAATCCGGCCGTCCGAGAAGCCTGTTTTGATTAACCGATGCGTTTAGATTTTAGAAGGTTTCGGAGTCTCCTCCCGGCGGACCGGGAAGAGCCGGAGACGCGCTACTTCAAGATTGCCATTCTCTCCCTTGTCGGGATAGTTCTGCTTACTGCGGCATCCGCGGCGACGACCTTCCTGCTCTCCCTTCGGGGAGCCGAAGAGACCGCCGTTCCGGAGCTCGTTTCGATGGAGTTGCCCGAGGCGCTCTTAGACCTCCAGGAACGGCAGCTCTACCCGAACGTTCAGCTGCGTTATTTCTCGGACCCCAGCCTAAAGGGGCGGGTCGTCGAACAGAGCCCCGCGCCGGGAACCCAGGTCCGGGCCGGGCGTCGGATCAACCTGGTTGTCAGCCGGGGCGCCATCGTGGACCAGGTCGGAAACTACGTCGGACGGAGCCTCAACGAGGTTGAGGACGAGCTGCAAACGCTCTTCGCGACCTTCGACGCCCTGCTTCAGATCGACGACGTCAGCTACGTCTTCGACGAGGCGCCGCCGGGGACGATCATCCAGCAGGACCCCTTGCCGGATACACCCTTGACCGACGTAACCGACCTCGATCTGGTTGTCAGCAGGGGGCCCGGAGCCGAACGAGTCAGCCTCTCGGAGTACGGAGGCCTCGGATACGCCGAGGCTCTCTCGCGGCTCCGGCAGCGGGGCCGCCCCTTCGTGTTTACTCTTACCTCCGAGGGGCAGCCCGGTACGGTCGTCGCCCAGAGTCCACCGGCGGGAACCCAAGTCTCCACCTCCGCCAAGGTCTTCTTGACTCTCGTGCCCCCGGAGACTCAAGAAGGGGAAGTTTTCGGCCTCTTTCGCCGCGTCTTGCCGGATTATCCGGTCGCGGTCGACCTTGCCCTCGACTTTGTCGATCCCGAAGGAAACCGGATCCGGATTTTCGAGATGCGCCACCCCGGGGGGGAGATCGCCGTGCCCTATCTGGTTCCCGAGGGGAGCACCCTTATCTTGAGTCGGGACGGCACGGACGTCGTCACCGAACCGGCTTCCCAGGCTTGATAAATCGCTGCGCTATTGGCATAGTGTAGCTCTAGTATTCGGGGCAAGAGAGCGGGCGTCGTATAACGGTATTACCCGAGCTTCCCAAGCTCGTGAAGCGGGTTCGACTCCCGTCGCCCGCTCTGTTGCACCTCGTACTCCTAAAAAAGCATGTCAACCAACGAAGATAATCGGGCACCTGGGACAGATTTTATCCGCAGCATCGTCGAGGAGGATCTCTCCTCGAATACCTACGCAGGGAGGGTCCATACCCGATTTCCTCCGGAGCCGAACGGCTACCTCCACATCGGCCACGCAAAGTCGATCGTCATAAACTTCGGAATCGCCGCTCAGTACGGCGGGAAGACGAACCTTCGCTTCGACGACACCAACCCCGAGAAGGAAGAGCAGGAGTACGTCGACTCGATAAAAGAGGACGTCAGGTGGCTCGGATTCGATTGGGAAGGCCGGGAGTTTTACGCCTCGGACTATTTCGAGAGGCTCTACGACCTTGCCGAGACGCTGGTTCGGAAAGGAAAGGCGTACGTCGACGATCAGGACGCCGAGACCATAAGCGGCCAGCGGGGAGCCCCGACGGAGAAGGGAATCGAGAGTCCCTTCCGGAGCCGGACCCCGGAGGAAAGCCTCGAGCTTCTCCGAGGCATGCGGGCAGGGGAGTATCCCGACGGCAGCCGGGTGCTCCGGGCCAAGATCGATATGGCGTCCCCGAACCTGAACCTTCGGGATCCGATTATGTATCGTATTCGCCACGTCCGGCACCCGCATCGGGGGGACGACTGGTGCATCTATCCGACCTACGACTGGGCACATGGGCAATCGGACTGGATCGAGGGTATTACCCATTCCATCTGTACCCTCGAGTTCGAGAATCATCGCCCTCTCTACGACTGGTTTCTCGAGGCTCTCGATGCCCCGGCGGATAGGCCCAAACAGATCGAGTTCGCCCGGCTGAACCTGGGTTTTACCGTCTTGAGCAAGCGCAAGCTCCTCGAGCTTGTCCGGGGCGGTTACGTCGAGGGGTGGGACGACCCCCGGATGCCGACGATTTCCGGCATGCGTCGCCGCGGGTATCCGCCGGCGGCAATACGGAGCTTCTGCGAGCACATCGGTGTGTCGAAGACCAACAGCACCATAGATATCGCCCTTCTCGAGTACTTTATCCGGGAAGAGCTAAACCGATCCGCCCCCCGGGTGATGATGGTCCTGCGGCCCCTCAAGGTCGTGATCGAGAACTATCCCGAGGGGGAGACCGAGGTCTTTGCCGGAGAAAACAACCCAGAGGATCCGAACGCCGGGGAGCGGGAAATCCCCTTTGGCCGGGAGATCTACATCGACCGGTCCGATTTTATGGAAGAGCCGCCGAAGAAGTTTTTCCGCCTCGCCCCGGGCCGGGAGGTCCGGCTGAAACACGCCTACTACATTACCTGTAACGAGGTCGTCAAGGATGACGCCGGCACCATCGTCGAGCTCCGATGCAGCTACGATCCTGAGTCCCGGGGGGGGACGACCCCGGACGAACGGAAGGTCAAGGGTACCCTCCACTGGGTCCACGTCGACAGCGCGGTTACCGCGACCGTGCGTCTCTACGACCGCCTCTTTGGCGCCGCGGATCCCACAGCGGAAGAAAAGTCCGGAGTGGACTACAAGAGCCACCTCAATCCGGAGTCCTTGCAAGTCCTCGAAGGCTGTAAGGGAGAACCCGCCCTCGCTACGGTCGTCCCGGGAGTGACGTATCAGTTTCTCCGGGAGGGCTATTTCTGTCTCGATTCGAAGGAGGGCGCCGGCGGCTCCCTGGTTTTCAACCGCACCGTCGCCCTTCGGGATAGCTGGGCGAAGATTTCCCAGGGTTCCTGACCTTTCCGAAGGGAAAGCTCCGCTCCTATTCTTTCTTGTGCTCTTCGTTCGAATTGCCGGACTCGGGGTTTGTTTCTATTCCGAGGGCCCGCTTCGACTGACGAAGCTGCTTCCAGAGGTTTTTGATCTCCCTGTAGGCCTGCCCCTGGGAGAGCTTTCCGCTGTTCTCCAAGGTGCAGAGATAGGTGACTTTTTGGGCGAACTCCTGGAGGTTGGCGTCGAAGATGACCGCCGAGGGCTCGAATTCGCCTAAGTAACGGTACCGGGGGAAGAGAAAGTTCTCTTTTTCGCTCATAACCTGTCCTTGTTGACACTCCACTTCGCAAGCCTAACAATGGAAAGCGTGACCTCAACAAAAAAGCCCGCCCTTATTTTTGATTTAGACGGTGTCCTCGTATACACGGACAAGTATCACTTCGCGGCCTGGAAGAAGATGGGCCGAAAGTACGGGCTCACCGTCGACGATTCCCTCGACAGTCGGCTCCGGGGTGTCTCCAGGATGGAGTCTCTCGCAATAATATTAGATTACAATGAGGCCGACCTGCCGGAGGACAAGAAAAAAGAGCTTGCCGCGGAAAAAAACGGCTACTACAACGACCTTCTTTCCGAGTTGAGCCGGGACGACATGGTCTCCGGCGCGATGGAGTTCGTACAGGAAGCCCTGGAGGCGGGGCACCCCCTCGCCGTAGCATCTTCGAGCAAGAACGCCGGAACGGTCCTATCGGCCTTGGGTATCGAATCGCTCTTCGGGGCGGTGGTAACCGGGCACGATATTACTCGAACCAAGCCGGATCCCCAGATCTTTCAGCTTGCCGGTGAACGGTTGGAGATGCCCCCGGAGGAGTGCGTCGTCTTCGAAGACGCCGAAAGCGGGGTTCAAGCGGCGAAGGCGGCGGGGATGCAGGCAGTCTTCGTCGCGCCCGAAGGGGCGGCGCCTCCCGCCGACCTGGACGCCGACGCCACCGTTTACGGTTTTGCCGGCGTAAGGTTGGCGGACGTCTTGGAGCGGCTCGGCCGCTAGTCCCGAGGCTACTTGCCCTTTCCGGCGTAGAACTCTTCGCTGTCCGGATGGGGGCCGATGCGGTGGTCTTCGTTGAGGGCGTTCAGGGCTTCGATATCCTCCTGCTCCAGCTCGAAATCGAAAACCTTACTATTCTCCACGATGCGGTCCTTGTGAACCGACTTCGGAATCGTGACGATACCCTTCTGAAGGTCCCACCGGAGGAGCACCTGGGCGGGCGTCTTACCGTGCTTCTTGGAGATGCGCTGGATGACCTCGTTGTCGAGGAACTGACCCCGGGTTAGGGGGCTCCAGGCTTCGAGTTGAATCCCCTTGCCCTTGCAGAAGTCCAGCAGCTCTTCCTGCACCAAGAAGGGGTGGAACTCCACCTGGTCGACCGCGGGGACCGTATCGCTGTCCTTCGCGAGATCCTCGAGGTGATGGATCAGGAAGTTGCTGACGCCGATAGCCCGGGTATGGCCTTCGTCGAGAAGCCGCTCGAGGGCGCGCCAGGTTTCCTTGTACTTCCCGGGGACGGGCCAGTGAATCAAATAGAGATCCACGTAGTCGAAGCCGAGTTTCTCGAGACTCCTTTCCATCGCTTTGAGGGTGGAATCGTAGCCCTGGTCCGAGTTCCAGACCTTAGTGGTCACGAAAAGCTCCTCCCGGGGTACACCGACCTCTTTGATCGCCTTTCCGACCCCTTCTTCGTTCCGGTAGATGGCCGCCGTATCGATATGCCGATAGCCGGCTTCCAGAGCCCAGGCAACCGCTCTCTCGACCTCCGGGCCGGGCTCTGTCTGGAAGACGCCGAAGCCGACCCAGGGCATCTCCACGCCGTTGTTGAGTTTTGTTGTTGTCGTTAAATCCATTCCTAGACCATACTGTATCTCACCCGTGAACGGCCAGATATCCCTTCCAGTTTCGCAGTTTCCCGCCGAGAGGGCCCAGTCGTTGCGCTTCTTTCTCTTTGATATCGACGACACCCTGAGCCACGAGGGCCTTATTCCCGCCGCCTCCTACTGGGCGCTCTGGGAGCTTTATCGCGCGGGGATACATTTGGTCGCCGTAACCGGGCGTCCCGCCGGGTGGTGCGACCATATCGCGCGGATGTGGCCGGTGGCAGGGGTCGTCGGGGAGAACGGCGCCTTCTACTTCTCCTACGACCGGGAGGCGAAGCGGATGAACCGGGTTTATCTCCAGGACGAAGCTACCCGGCGGGAGGGAACCGCCCGGCTCGAAGAGCTCAAGCGGCGTGTCGTCGAAGAGGTACCCGGATCGGCGATCGCGGCGGACCAAGCCTTCCGCCTTTCGGACGTTGCGGTCGATTTCCGGGAGGATGTCGAGCCCCTCGGCCCCGAAAAAGTCCGGCGCATCGGGGAGATCGCCTCAGAGCTCGGGCTAACCCACCGCGTATCGAGTATCCACGTCAACTGTTGGTACGGCAGCTATTCCAAGGTCGACTGCGCCCGGCGGCTCCTCGGAGATTTCTTTTCCTTCGGGATGACACCGGGCCCGACCGGTCGATACGAAGGTCCCGGCGTCTGTTACATCGGCGATTCACCGAACGACGAGCCCCTTTTCGCGGCGATCGGAGATTCGGTCGGGGTTGCGAATATCCGGGGCTTTCTCGACGAGATGGAACACAGTCCCCGGTACATCACCCTCGGGGAATCGTCCAACGGGTTCGTCGAGACTGCCGACACCATTCTCCGGCTCCGGGAGCCCTTGGCGCCGACGTAAGCGTTCCTTGAAGCTAAACGCTTTCTAAAGTACCTTCCATCTGTGCAATTCACAGAATTCAACCTACATCCGGAGGTCTTGGCGGGCGTGGAGGACGCCGGTTTCAAGACCTGTACCGAGGTCCAGGCAAAGACCCTGGCCCATTCGCTTCAGCCCAAGGACGTAGCGGTCCAGTCCCAGACGGGTACCGGCAAGACCGCCGCCTTCGTTCTGACCATCCTTCACGTATTCAAGACGAACCCCAGTTTTGCCGGTGCCAAAGCCCTCGTGATTACGCCGACCCGAGAGTTGGCGGTCCAGATAGAGAACGACGCGAAGCTCCTGGGAAGCCACACAGGCTTCAGGGTGGGGTGCATCTACGGCGGCGTGGGATACGGGCCCCAGCGAGAGATGCTCGACCGGGGTGTCGACATCCTTGTTGTGACCCCCGGGCGCCTCTTGGACTTCGCCCGAAACCGGGAAATCGACCTACGCGAAATGAAGGTCGTCGTCGTCGACGAGGCCGACCGCCTCTTCGACATGGGATTCTATCCCGACCTTCGCAGGATCCTTCGGCAGACCGCGCCCCGGGAGGAGCGTTTGACGATGCTCTTCAGCGCGACCCTCGGAACGAAGGTAAAGAACATCGCCTGGGAGTACATGAACGATCCGGTAGAAATCGCCATAACGCCGGAGCATCTTACCGTCGAAAAGGTCGAGCAGCGGCTCTATCACGTCTCCAAGAACGAGAAGATGAAGCTTCTCCTCGGCCTACTGGCCCGGGAAAAACCGGAGCAGGCCCTCATCTTTACCAACACCAAGAGCGGGGCCGAGGAGGTCGCCGGGCGACTCGAGATAAACGGCTACAAGAGCCGCTTTATCATGGGAGACCTCCCGCAGAAGAAGCGCCTCCGGCTTATCGAGGACCTAAAGGAAGGGAAGCTTCAGTATCTGGTCGCCACCGACGTGGCGGCCCGGGGGCTCCACGTTGACGACCTCGAGATGGTCATCAACTACGATCTGCCGGAGGATCCGGAGAATTACGTCCACCGCATCGGGCGGACGGCCCGGGCCGGACGCTCCGGCAAGGCCGTGGCTTTCGCCTGCGAACGCTTCGTCTACGGCCTCGAGGCGATCGAGTCTCTGATCGACATGAAGATTCCCACCGAGCCGGTCCGGGACGAGGACCTCGCGGAAGACCGGAGTGCCGGGCAGCGGATCCACCGCATGAAGCGGGAGCGCCTGGCCGGGGACGACGGCCGGCGCCGGGACGGCCGGAGAGACAGCCGGCGGGACGGCCGCCGGGAGGTCCGCGGTGCGGAGCACCACGGCGCCGAGGCCAAACGGCCCGGACCGGGGCCCCGGAGCGAACATCATCGGAGCGACCGACAACGGAGGGGACCGGGCCCCCACGGGGTGTCTCCCAAGGTCGCCGAAAGCGCCGGAAAGGGGCGGAAGAGCGCCGGCAAGAGCCGGAGCGTGTCCCTCGAAGAGCGTTTGAAATACTACGAAGAGAAGTACGGAGAGCGCTTTTCCCCGGATGACGCAAAACGAAGCGGGAAAGCGCAAGAATCGAAGGCTCGGAAGAACCGGCAACGACCTTCTCAGCCGACCGAGGGCCGACCGGAACCGGAGCCTAGGCCGGAGCCCCGGAAGGAGAAGGCGGCTTTAGCCAATGACCCGAAAGCCAAAGGGGGCGCGAAGGGAGTCTTTTCCCGGCTCAAGAAGCTCTTCTCGGGGGACAGGTAATGCGGTTCTTGACATCCGGGCCGTTTCACGATAGTTTGGGCGTTCTGAACACGAAAAGATCGATTATGGAGACGTTTGCATGGCGCGCATGACCAAGGCCCGGGGTAAAGTCGTTCGAAGACTCGGGGTCAACATATTCGGGAATCCCAAGTACGACCGGCTTCTCAAAAAGAAGCCCCAGGGTCCCGGAGAACCCAAGAAGGGACGGGTTCGTCAGACCGAGTACGGCCGGCAGCTCGTGGAAAAGCAGAAACTCAAGTTCGCCTACGGGCTTTCCGAGCGGCAGTTCCGGAACCTCTTCGAGAAGGCAAAATCGATGAAGGGCGTAACCGGCACCAACATGCTGGTGCTTCTCGAACGCCGCCTCGATAACGTCGTGTATCGCCTCGGGATGGCTTCGAGCCGCTACCAGGCGCGGCAGCTCGTCAGTCACGGACACATTCAGGTAAACGGGCGCAAGGTGACCATCCCGAGCGCGATTGTCCGGGCCAACGACTCGGTATCCGTTCGGGACCGAAAAGCCACCCGGGATCTCGTTCGCCGGCTCCTCTCGGAGAACGCGTCCCGACCTGTTCCCCCCTGGCTTATCGTCTCGAAGGACGACATGCTGGGAACCGTTTCTATTCTACCGACCCGTGACCTTATTCCCACCGTTGCCGAAGAGCAGCTGGTCGTCGAGTTCTACTCCAAGTAGTATTTTTCTCGGCGCCACCGTGCCATCTCCCTGGTGAGGATTATTCCCGAAGCCAGGGGGAGCGCGGCAAAGACCGCGTAGAACCCGGAGAATCCGAGCCCCTCGATTACGAATCCACCGATCGCGCTCCCAAGAACCTGCGGAACCCCGAGGGCGACGGCACTGTAAGCCGCCAGGGCGATCCCGAGGCGCTTCCGTCCGGTATGCCGGGTTACAAAGGCGATACTCGCGACGTGGAAGACCCCGAAGGTGATGGCGTGCAGAATCTGGGTGCCGGCCAGGGCAACCGGATTCCGCAAAACGCTCCAGAGCCCAAGACGGAGGGCCATCACAAAGAGGGCGAACCGGACAAGACGAAGCGAGCCGAAACGGCTGATCAACTTGCCGGAGAGAAACATTGCCGGAATCTCGGCGATTGCTCCGAGGGCCCAGTAGCCACCGACGACGGACACCCCAATCTCCTGATTCAGGAAGATCGAGAAGAAGGAGTAGTAGCCGGACATTCCGATTCTCCCGAGGAAGATGGTCAAGAGAAAGAGGACAACCGGCCGCGAAAGGCCGAGGGGCCCGTCTTCCGGTTCCCGGAGGGCCGCGGTCTCCGGCGGGCGGGGTTTGTTCGGACTACCGTGGGCCGCCGGGAGCAATGGGATCGAGAGAAGGTAGAGCATTCCGGCGCCGAGAACGGTCACGAGAATCCTGCCGGCCGAGGTCCCGTCGATTATTCCGGTCGCCTGGAGGATCAGATTCGTGATGATAAAGCTGATGCTTCCGTAGACCCGGGTGAGACCGTACTCGGCCTCCGGATCGTTTAACGTCGCGTTGGCCAGTGCATCGGTAAGGGGAACCGCTCCCTGGAAGAAGAAGCCGGAAACCGCCGCGAGAATCATAACCGCGGCGATGCTTTCGAAACGGCTCGCGATCCAGAGGGCCGACGACGAGACCACCACGACGACCACCAGCACCGGTTTGTACCGACCCCACCGGTCCGCCGCATGACCCAACGCGATCGGTCCCGCCACCCCGGCGAGCTGAAACGCCCCCAGGATAAGGCCGACACCCGCGGGGTTAAAGCCGAGGGCGGCAAAGAGGAGTTGCAGGTGGGGAATAACGACACCGAACCAGACAAAGAGAAAGAAGAAGCTGACACGCAAGGCGAAGCTGGGGTTCACGATCGCCGTAGTATACTAAAGACTTGTCGATCGTGCTGCTGTCGCGTATCCTGGCCGGACATGCACATCTCGAGCATCTTTGAAGATCACCGGCCGTCGCTGAGTGTCGAGTTTTTTCCTCCGGGAGCTCCGGACGCCTGGGACAGCCTCTTCGACACCATCGCCGATCTCGAGTCTCTGCCGATCCGCTTTGTATCGGTGACCTACGGTGCCGGGGGAAGCACCCGGGCGAAGACCCACGAGCTGGTTACCCGGATACAGACGGAGACCCGCTTCGAGCCGATTCCCCATCTAACCTGCGTCTGCCAGAGCAAGGTGGAGGTTGCCGAGATTCTGACGGAGTACGCGAAGGCCGGAATCGACAACATCATGGCCCTCGGGGGAGACCCTCCGAAGAGCCGCCCCGAGGGGTGCCCCGAGAGCGAGTTTACCCACGCTATCGACCTGGTGCGGTTTATACGCGGTTTCGAAGGACGCGACTTCGGCATCGGCGTTGCAGGCTTCCCCGAAGGCCACCCGAGAACGCCGAACCGAATTCGGGAAATGGACTACCTTAAGGAAAAGGTCGACGCCGGGGCCGACTACATCTGCACCCAGCTCTTCTTCGACGTCGGGGATTTTCTCGACTTCGTCGAGCGCTGCCGGATCGCCGGCATCGACGTGCCGATCCTTGCGGGGGTTATGCCTTTGCTCTCGCTCCGGAGCGTTCAACGGGTCCCGGAGCTGGCCCTCGGATCCCGGTATCCCGCCGCTCTTCAGCGCCTCCTGGCCGAATGCCGTTCCGACGCCGATGTGGCGGCGGTTGGCGTCGACTGGGCGGCCGAACAATGCGCGCGCCTCCTCGAGGAGGACGTCGCGGGTATTCATCTCTACACCCTGAACAGGATCGACGCCACGGTCGAGCTTCTCCGGCGGATCGGCGTCGACGCCTTCGAAGTCTAGCGCCTCAACCGACGGGCCCGGCGGTGCCTTAACCCTGGTAGCGACTCCGAAAATCCTTTGCTACGGCGACCATGTTCTCCAGACTCGGGATCGTTTCCTCCCAGCCCCGGGTTTTTAGTCCACAGTCCGGGTTGATCCAGAACTTCTCCTTCGGAATTGCCTTGATTGCCCGGTCGATAACCCGGGCGATCTCCTCCTTCGTCGGGACGACCGGGGAGTGGATGTCGTAGACCCCGATACCGATCTGCCGGTCGAAGGAGCGCTCCTCGAAGCTCTCGATTACGTGTCCCCGGCTCCGGGTCGCTTCGATCGAAATGACGTCGAAGTCCATCTTCTCTATCTGATCGATAATCTCGTTGAACTCCGAGTAGCACATGTGGCTGTGGATTTGTGTCTCCGGCTTCGCTTTCGCCCCGCAGAGACGGAAGGCCTTGATCGCCCAGTCGAAGTAGTCGTTCCACTTCCGCCGTTTGTTCGGCGCGAGTTCCCGGAACGCCGGCTCGTCGATCTGGACCATGCCGATGCCGGCAGCCTCGTAGTCCGCGACTTCGTCTTGGAGGGCGAGGCCGATTTGGTAGGCAACCTGGTGGATCGGAATATCCTGCCGGACGAAGCTCCAGGCGATAATCGTCACTGGGCCGGTAAGCATGCCCTTTACCGGCCGGGTGGTCAGGCTCTGGGCGTAGGCGATCTCCCGGATGGTCATCGGCGCCGGGCGGGAGACGTCTCCGAAGATAATCGGGGGCCGGTAGCCCCGGGTGCCGTAGGAGATAATCCATCCCTTTTGGGTAAACGCGACGCCTTCGAGCTTCTCGGCAAAGAACTCGACCATGTCGGTTCGTTCGCATTCGCCGTGGACGAGGACGTCGAGGTCGAGTTGCTCCTGCCGCTCGACCACTTGCGCGATTGTCCGTTCGACGAAGGCGCGGTAGGCGGCTTCGTCCATGCTTCCTTTCCGGTAGTCCGCCCGAGCCTTCCGGATCTCCTTTGTCTGGGGAAAGCTGCCGATGGTCGTCGTCGGGAAGAGGGGGAGGTTGAAGCGCTGTTCCTGAACCTGCGACCTCCGGCGGTAGTCGACGCTTCGATCAAAATCCTCCGGCGAGAGGCTTTCGACCCGGGCGCGAACCGCTTCGTCCTTCCCGATCGGCGTCGCCTGCCGTTCCGGGATCGGCTCCTTGCCCTCGAAACAGCGCGCAATTACTCGGATATCGTCGAGCTTCTGTTCTGCGAAGGCCAACCGCTCGATCAGCCCGGGGTCGAGGGATTCGCCGTCGAGGGTCACCGGAAGATGGAAAAGGGGGGCGGCGTTCGAAACCGCAAGGTTTTCGGCTTTGCCGCTGAGTCTCCGCAAGGTGACAACCGCTTCTCCGACGTCGGTCCGCCAGACATCCCGGCCGTCGACAAGGCCGGCGATCAGGGTTTTGTCCCTTGGGAAGCTCAACGATTCTATCGCGCCGATGTTCTCCCGGCCGTGAACCAGATCGAGTCCGAGCCCTGCCACGGGCAGCTCGTAGAGCTCCGAGAGATAGTCGACCGCATCGTAGTAGACCATCAAGTTGATCGCACAGCCGGAGGTCGCGATAATCTCGTAGGCCATCGAGAGCATCGCAAGCTCCTCCGGAGAGAGCTCGAACACCAGCGCCGGCTCTTGGACGATCGCCGCGCTTCTCCCTTTGAGGGCATTCCGGTAGGTGGCCGCGATAGTTCGTAAGAACTCCGAGAAGAGCTCCTTCTTGATGCCCCTCGAGAGCTTGAGAAAGGTAAAAGGGCCGATGAGAGACGGTATTCCCGCATCGTCTGCGAAGCGGAAGAAGGCCGCGATATTGGGTACAAGATCCGTCGGGCTGGTATCGTAGAACTCGGGAACGAGATAGTGGTAGTTGGTATTGAACCACTTGGTCATCTCGAGGGCGTCTTTCCCCCGGCAGAGATCGTAGTATTCCGTAAGGTTCCCGGGCCGGTAGCGACCGAGGGCGATCGCCGTGTCGAGCATCGGATCGTAGAGCGTCATCTCCCCGGAGGGGGAGAGGTCGACCGATTCTGTGTAGCGATCGGTCATCCACTGTTGTATTTCACCAAGGGAAGACAGGAGCTTCTGCTCTTCCGGTGCTCCACCGTCGGTCTTCCAGAAATCTTCAACCGCCCGCTTGAACTGTCTTTCGGAACCCAAGCGGGGAAACCCGTAGGCAAGAGTCTTCATGCGGAGCATCTTTGCATACTCGTACCGCGAATGTCGACTGTTCTTCACCGGTTAATCGTCCGATACTCCTAGAGAAAAAGGAATTCCGATGTACAAGATGCCCATAATCTGTAGGGACCAGGAGCTTAGCGACCGGATTCACCAGGTTTGTGAACGGTTTAGCGACTACGTCGCGCCGGTTGCCTTCGAAGACGCCGACCGGGCCCTCGAGTTCCTCCGGTACGAGCTCCCGGAGATAAGCGTTATCAACTATTCGGATCCCGAGATCGACACCGACCGGATTATCGACACGATAAAGGCGGACCCCTGGCTCCACTACGGCGGCCTTATCGTCGTCCACTCCCGGCGGGACGCCCAACGGGCCGCCGACCAGATGCCGAACTCCAACATCATCAGCCTTATTCCCCGGGGCCAGTTCGTCTCGAGCTTTTTCCGGGTCCTCCGGATCGTCATCCAGAACAGCCAGATACTCTACCAACGGGACCTTCAGAGCACTCTGACCGGCTCCATCGCCGGGACCTTCGTGATGGACAACGACCCCTTCAATGTCCGGGCCTACGCCAACCTTGTCTCCAATTTTCTCTACAACTCAAACTTCATCGACCAAGACGGAAAGGATCGGCTCCACGTCGCGATTTTCGAGATGTTGATGAACGCCGTGGAGCATGGGAACTGCGACATCTCTTACGCCGAGAAGACCCAATGGCTCGAAACCAGGGGCGATATTCTCGACCTAATCCGCCGGAAGACCCGGGACCCGGAGATTCGTGCCAAGCGGGTCTACTTTTCCTACCGCATTACTCCCGAGCGATCGTACTTTACCATTCGGGACCAAGGTTCGGGATTCGATTGGCGGGCGCAGCTGGAAAAGCGCAAACAGGGGGTAAACCTAGGGCTACACGGGCACGGAATTCAGATGACCGGGCACTATATGGAGAACCTTGCGTACAACGAAGCCGGCAATGAGGTCTCCTTCGAGTTCAGCCACCAGCCGGTAAAGAGCAACATCATCCCGGGTATCTTCGTAAACCAGGAAGAGCGGGTCTTCCACGACGGAGAAACCGTGTTTACCGAAGGGGAAGAATCGAACAACCTCTACTATATTGTCGCCGGGAAGATGCACGTCTACCACCGGAACGAGCGACTCTCGACTCTGACGGCGTCGGACATCTTTCTCGGGGAAATGTCGTTTCTTCTGAACGACCGCCGCTCGGCCACGGTAGTAAGCGACGGCACGTGCCGCCTGCTGCCGATCTCCAAGAACGACTTTATCAACGCCGTAAAGGCAAACCCCCACTACGGCATATTTCTCGCACGGCTTCTCGCGAAGCGGCTTTCGCGACTAAACCAGACGGTCGTCGATCTCCGGGGCGCCGTCGGCTCAAGCTTTATCGGCGGAGCCTAGTTCTCCGGTCGACCGGAGTACGGCCTTGTAGCCGAGACGGTCCACAAATTCCGTCACCTTGGTGACGACCTCATCGTTCCCTTCGTATTCCATTTGGATGGTGTTGGTGCCCCGGTCCACGAGGATATCCTTTACGCCGTTAAGCTTTCTGCCGAGGTGCTCGATGGCAATGGAGCAGGAGGTACAGGTTGCGCCCTCGAGGTCCATAATCGCGTACTTCTTGGTCATGGTCTCTTTCATGGCCTTAAGATACAAAGACAGAGTTTATCGGTAAAGAATGGGCGGTTGGTTTCTCGTTTTGTATCTTGAAAGAGCATTGAGAACGAATGGACTAGGAGGAGATTATGGCATTCACGCTCCAGCTCGGTGAAAAGGCTCAACACTTTTCCCTTCCGGCTACGGACGGCAGAACGTATTCGCTCGAGGATTTCGACAACAGTCCGTACCTCGTCGTCTTTTTTACGTGCAATCATTGCCCTTACGTCAAAGGGTCCGACGAGGTTACCCGGCAAACGGTCGAGAAGTTTGCTCCAAAGGGAGTCGCCTTCGTCGGCATCAACTCCAACAGCGACAAGACGAACGAGGATGACAGCTTCGACCACATGGTCGAACGGATGAAGGAGTACAACTTCCCGTGGGTCTATCTCCGGGACGAAGAGCAGACCGCAGCTTTGGCCTACGGAGCCCTCCGGACTCCCCATTTCTTCGTCTTCGACAAGGATCGAAAGCTCGTCTATACCGGCCGTGCGGTAGACCAACCCCGGGAGCCGGAAAAGATTACGGTGAACGACCTGGACCGAGCCCTCGAGGAGCTGACCGCCGGGAAGCCGATTTCCGTTCCGGCGACCAATCCGATCGGCTGTAATGTCAAATGGGCAGGGCAGGACGCCCACTGGATGCCTGCGGAGGCCTGCGACCTGGTATGATACCCGGAGGCGCCCGTAAAGCCATTGGTCGCGTCTTCTTCTACCTCGCCGGCGGCCTGATAGTCGTCGCTCTCGCCTTGGCGCTGCAGACCCTCCTGTTTCTCGGCGTCGCCGAAGCCTCCGAAGCGACCGTTACCGGGTACGAGGTCGTGGAAAACGGTGCGCCCTTCGTTGGCGGTGGAAGCGACCTCTACTATCCCGTTGTCGAGTTTCGAACGATCGACGGCGACCGGATCGAGTTCCAAGCCAACCGGGGGACCCACCGGCGCCCCTACGAGATCGGCGGCCGGGTAATCGTCCTCTACGACCCGGGCAACCCCGAACGCCGGCGGCTGGACAACCTCTGGGGACTCTGGGGCGGCTCCTTTGTCTTTGTCATCGTTGCCGCGGTCTTCGGCCTCGTGGGCCTGGCGGTCCCCTACAGCTTTATGTCGGGTCGCACCGACGACGACGCTACCGACG
>JBKHCS010000063.1:0-15341 GCA_046541715.1 Spirochaetaceae bacterium | reverse complement strand
TCGAGGACCAGGTCGCAGTCCATACCGTCACCGTTGTTCCTCGCGGTACCGGAAATATGCGTGTAGGAAGTCTCGGCGAAGTCGCTGAGAGCCATTCTCTCCATCGTCAGTACCCGATTGTCGTCGCTCAACGTGGCACCGGCCGGAGGTTCGCCGAAGGCCGATTGGAAGGACGCGAACATGACGGCCGCGACGCTGACCGCAAACGCCTCCTCGGACTGTTGTTGGCTTACAGCGACTCGGGTCTCTTGCTTCTCGGGGGCTTCGGTCGCCTCACCGGTTTCAGACGCCTCTGCGCCGGGCGCGGCGTCTTCGCCTGCGCACCCTATTGTTATCACTACTGCAAGCGTAAGAAGCGCTGCTACTAATCCGTTCTTCATTCTCTGCCTCCTGTAATTGTTATGTATACCGCGTCCAAACTAACCTTTCAATTTTTATGGAGTTATTAACGTTAATTAAACTTTCCTTGGCATTTCAATCCAAATATTATTACTACCGTAACCAATTTCTAACGTTCTTCGGGAAAAAGTGTGATATCATACGCGAACGTAAAAGCACCAAAAACTCAGATAGGAGAAATGATTTGAAAACAGCCATTTTCGGGGCACCGTCCTTTAGCGTCGTCCACATCGACCTCGACACGGGAGAAAGCGTTACCGCCGAGGCGGGGGCGATGCAATCCATGTCGGCGGAGCTTGACATGAAAGCCGTGACCAACGGCGGATTCTTCTCGGCTCTGGGCAAGAAGCTCTTCGGAGGAGAGTCGTTCTTCGTAAACCGCTTTACCAACAACACGGGAAAGACCCTTCGCGTTTCGATTTCTCAGGATGTGCCCGGCGAGGTGGTGCAACGAGAGTTAAAGGAAGATGAAGCGATCTGTCTCCAGCGGGGCGCCTACCTCGCTCACACGGGTGAGGTTAGGTTTAAGGCGGCCTGGTCCGGCTTTGTCTCCTGGGTCGGGGGAGAGGGGCTTATCAAGCTGACGGCAAAGGGACCCGGAACCCTCTGGTACGGCGCCTACGGCGGAATTGTCGCACGGCGGGTCGAAGGACAGCTCAAGGTCGACGACGGCCACCTGGTCGCCTGGGACCCGGGGTTGAAGCTAAAGCTCGCCCTTTCCGGCGGTCTCTTCGCAAGCCTCTTCGGCGGCGAAGGGTTCGTAACCCGGTTGGTAGGAGACGGTACCGTCTACGTTCAGACGAGGAGCGTAAAGGGGCTCGCGTCGTGGCTCAACCCGAAGTTCAAGTAGGAGATTCGCTATGAAAGTTGAAGTCTTGGCTCGGCCCGCCAATGCGGCGGCACAAGTTACCCTTGCCGGCGGCGAGAGCTGCGTCGCCGAGGGCGGCGCGATGATCGCCATGTCCGGAGACATGGACGTCCGGACCCACGTCAACAAGGGCGAAAAGGGTGCCATGGGTGTCCTAAAGGGAATGGCCAGAAAGCTTGCCGGGGAAGGGATATTCCTCAACCACTTTACCGCCGGCTCCTCCGGTGGAGAGCTGTACCTTGCAACGAGCCTCCCGGGAGACATGGAGGTTATCGCCCTCGGCGAAGGGCGCATTCTCAACGTCCAGAATGGCTCCTTTGTCGCTCACGATACGGGCGTGACGATGCAGATAAACTGGGGCGGCTTCAAGAACGTGTTCTCCGGCGAGAACCTGATTTGGCTCAAGATGAGCGGATCCGGCAACGTCGTAATCAATGCCTTCGGTGCCATCTACGCCGTGGACGTCGACGGAGAATACATCGTCGACACCGGAAACATCGTCGCCTACGAAGACTCCCTGGAGTTCAACATCAGCAAGGCCGGAAGAAGCTGGATCTCCTCCTTTGCCGGCGGCGAAGGGCTGGTCTGCCGTTTTAGGGGCACCGGAAGGGTCTGGTGCCAATCCCACGCCGATCGGCACTTAGGCGCTAAGCTCACCCCTCACCTCGTACCCAAGAAGAACTAAGGAAGACGCAATGGACCAGCAGAAAACAGACTTTCCCTTTACCATCGAATCTGCTCCGGACTACGGAATGGCTGCGATTACCATTCCCGCCGGGGGGACCCTCAAAGTCGAATCCTCGGCGATGGCCTATATGGATTCGAGCCTTAAAATGAAGACCAAGATGGGAGGCGGACTCAAGCGAATGCTCTCCGGGGAGAAGCTCTTTATCAACGAGTTCAGCGCCCCGGACAAGGACGCCGAGATCGGCATCGCTCCCGGCAGCCCTGGAGACATCGGCCACGTCTACCTCGAGAACGAGACGATCTATCTTCAGAACTCGGCGTTTCTCGCGGCGAGCCCAAATCTGAACACGACGATCGAGTTTCAGGGGTTCAAAGGCTTCTTCTCCGGTGAGAAGCTCTTTATGATCAAGATCAGCGGAACCGGAGACCTCTGGTTCAACACCTACGGGGCGATGCTGGAGATCGACGTTACCGACAATTACGTCGTCGACACCGGCTACATCGTCGCCTTTACCGAGGGGCTGACCTACGACGTACGCTCGGTCGGCGGCCTGAAGAGCCTCTTCTTCTCCGGAGAGGGGCTCGTCTGCCGTTTTACGGGAACGGGAACGGTGTGGATTCAGACTCGCCTCGCCCCGGCCTTCGTTCGATGGGCGGACCCCTTCCGGAAGCAGAAGAAGAACAAGTAGATGCGACCTCCTAGCGGAAGACCTGGGCCCTGCCGGGTCTTCTTACCTTGTGCTGCCTTTCTTTTTGTCGCCGTCGGAATCTCGGCAGAGACGCGCTACACCCTTCCGGCGCCGGTAGAGGTTCCCGAGTACGACCGTTCTTCTCCCCGGTACCTCGAAGAGCTACGCCCTTTCGGATGGTCCCCCGACGGCGCCTTCGCGATGCTTACCGTCGAAGAGGTCGACGGCCGGGGTGGGGTGGTCTACACCTACCGGGTTCGGAGCGCCGTCACCGATAAAGACCTTTACCTCCTCGAGGACGACAGCTTCTATTGGCCACCGGGGTCCGAAGAAGCGGAGAATCCGACGGCCGAAATCTCCTGGGGCCGTGTCGGGGTAGAGGTATCCGAGGTGCTCGCGTCCTACGGAATTGTCCAAGGCGCCGGGATCACGGTTCGGGGGTTTCCGATCGAGTCGCCCTTCGGTAGCGTTACGGCGGACGCCGTTGTCGCCTTTGAGGCCCACCCCGATGACGCCTATTTCGACCGCCTAGACGCCTACGAAGTGTGGGTTCGTCGGGCGGGGCGCAGCGCGAAGCGTATCGCCTCGGAGGTTGACGTTTTTGCTCTAGGGGCTCGGGTGATCGGCTACTTTGGGAGTCCCTTCGAGCCGAGAATTCTGGTTCTCTGCGGTGAGGAACGCTACGTCTTCGAGGGGAGCGCCGTCGCCTACCGCTATTTCGGTGCCGCCTTGGCCGTGGGATTTCGCCCCCTGCGAGTCCTGCAGGCCGGTCCTAACGTGTCAGGACGCTACAGCCACACCGCCGGTGTCGCCGAGCTCGTCGTAGACGAGTACCCCGACGGAACCCTCGCAATCGACGGCTACGCCGAATCGATGCTCGCCGGTGGTGCCTCCGAGGGTGCGGTAAACGTAGGCGAAATCTCAGGCGTCGCGGCGTACTCGGAGGGACGCGCCTTCTACTTCGACGGCTTCGACTGCGTCTTGGAAATTCGTTTCGATTCCGACGCTCTCGAAGTGATCGAAGCAGGAAGCTGTGGCGGGCTCAACGTGAGCTTCTCCGGACGATTTGAAAGGAATAGGTAGTCTGAACACCTGATCTCGGAAGCGTATCTGCGCTATAGTCGGGGTACGCTATGGCCGCTACTACTTCGGATAACGGGAACCCAGGGAGTCGGAAGAGCCTTCCGGCAAAGCATCAGCCGCGCTATGCCGACGCGGTCTCCTACGCAGGCTTTCTCCGCCGTCTTCGAGGCCTTCCCCCGGTCGTCTTCCCCGGAGAGATCCGGCAGCTCGATGGGCACCTCGCGGAGGCGGCCGCCGGGAGGCAGTTCATTCTCCACGGGGGCGACTGCGTCGAGCGCTTCGTCGATTGCAACGCCGAGACCATCGCCAACAAACTAAAGATTCTGCTGCAGATGAGCATCGTGCTATCCTACGCGGCCCGTAAACCGGTCTTGCGTATCGGTCGTATCGCCGGGCAGTACTTCAAACCCCGGAGCAGCGAAACCGAGCGGATCGACAACGCCGAGGTTCCGACCTATCGGGGGGACGCGATCAACGGCTTCCCCGCCGGCGAGCGGGAGCCGGATCCAGGGCGCCTCTTGGAAGCCTATTTCCACTCGACCGCCACCCTCAACTATATCCGATCGATGATCGACGGTGGGTTTGCCGACCTGCACCACCCCTACGCCTGGAACCTCGACTCGATAGAGCGCTCTTCGAAATGGGCTGATTACCAGGCGATCGTCGACAACATTCTCGACGCCATCCACTTTATGGAAAGCTTCGGTGGTCTTCGGGACGAGCGTCTGGGACGGATCGAGTTCTACACCTCCCACGAGGGACTCCACATCGGGTACGAGGAGGCCCTCGTCAGGCCCGACGACTGCGGTACCTACGACACCAGCGCCCATCTGCTCTGGATCGGAGACAGGACGAGGGATCTCGAGGGTGCCCACGTGGAGTTCTTCCGGGGGGTCGACAACCCGATCGGGGTGAAGATCTCGAAGGCAGCGGATCCGGACGAGGTCGTCGAGCTCTGCGGTATCCTCAACCCGGAGAATCGACCGGGGCGCCTGGTGCTGATTACCCGTCTTGGCTCCGACGCGGTCGAATCCCGGTTGCCCGGCCTGCTTTCGGCCGTCGAGGCGGCGGGCCGGAAGGTCGCCTGGATGTGCGACCCGATGCACGGGAACACCGTCACCCTTCCCTCCGGCCGGAAGACGCGCCCCTTCAGCGACGTCCTCCGGGAGCTCGAGGCGGCGTTCGAGATCCACCGGGGCGCCGGAACCGTCCTCGCGGGGGTCCATTTCGAGTTGACCGGCGAAGACGTAACCGAATGCACCGGCGGAGCCGTCGAGTTACTCGAAACCGATCTGGATTCCAATTATCAGACCTACTGCGATCCGCGGCTCAACTACTCCCAGAGCATGGAAATGGCCTTCTTGATCTCCCGGTTTCTGCGGGAGGACCGGCAGGGTCGTTGACCGGGGTTGGGACAGCCTTTGTCCTTCTGCGCATACCGTAGTGTCTCATCATCAACGCTTCGAAGAGACGGTCGGGAAGCATGAATTTAAGCCACACTGCCGCCTTCGAGGTGAGGTTTCCGACGTTGTACCGGAGCCGCGGGCGCCGGGATCGGATAATGCGGTGGACGAGGCGCCCAATAATCCGCGGGTCCGCCCCGGTTGCCACTTCTTCCTCGATCAGACGATAGATCCGCCGGAACTCCTCCCCGTAGGCGGAGGCGTGGGCTCCGGCAGAGACTTTCCGGTGGGCGTTAATATTGGTATGGAAGTCGCCGGGCTCGATAAGTACCAGCCGGATACCGAAGCGCATGGCCTCCTGGCTGAGAGATTCGGTGATCGACTCGACGGCTGCCTTCGATGCGGAATAGACGCCCCGGTACGGAAGGCCCATCAAAGCGCCGACGGAGCTTACGTTAATAATGGTGCCGTATCCCCGGCTGCGCATTCGCGGAAGGACAGCCTGGCACATGCGCACCATGCCATAAACGTTTACGTCGAAAACCTCGGCGATCTCTTCGATGTGCGAGTCTTCCACCGACCCGGCCATCCCGATACCGGCGTTATTCACCAGGACGTCGATGCCACCGCTCTGCCTCTCGACGTAGTCGGTGGCTTCGATAACCGAATCGCGGTCCCGGACATCGAGACGTACCAAGGTGAAGCCGTCGACCCGGGAACCGTTCTGAACAGTCCGGCCCGTCCCAAAAACCTCGTACCCGGCCGCCTGGAGTGTTGCGCAGATGGCCCGACCTATCCCGGTCGTGCCCCCGGTGACCAAGACTGTCTTTAGCTTGCCGTTTGAATTCACCTTGACCCTAATGGTACCCAGTGTAACACAGGAACAGCATAACCTAAACGGCTTAGAGAACCCGGCCTTCCTCGCCGTTTCCTATCCGAAGACGCCGGCGGGGAAGGGGACATGGAGAAACCGCTGGAAGAGGACATAGAACACCAGGACAAATACCAGGGCGATGATGATTGCCCGAATCGTGCCGACGTGAGCCCGGAACGTTATGACGCCCATTACCACTACCCCGATAACGCTCGCGACCAAAAGCCCCACGAGCGGAATAAGCGCCGTCCAGAGAACGAGCGCCGCCATCAAGGTCCCCGCTCGGGCGTGCCGTTCGGAGGCGTCGCCTTGCGCCATCCGGATGACCGGGCCGTGTCCGAAGAGGGTCCAGGCGGTCAGAATCGCGCCGATGACAAAGACGATAACGGCGACGACCTTCGGAAAGAGGGCGCTTAAGGGACGAAAACCGTCTGCCTCGATGAACCAATAGACGCTCACCGCCATTATCGCCAGGGCCGCCGCGAGGTTTCTTGCTTTCTGGGTCACTCTGATCCCCCTTCGGAGCCGTCGCTGTCCCCCTGGTCGTGATGTTCCTGCACCTCGTGGAGCGCCTTCAATGTGCCGCCCTTTCCGAGGCGCTCCCGTCTTCGCAGAATAATGGGAGTAACGATGGACCCAAAAGTAAGAAGGATGAGGATGATCGAAATCGGTCGGCCGAAGAAGACCGCGAACATGGAACCTGCGGCGCGGCCCATCAGCATTGACTGTGTAAGGCCCTGCTCGGCTATCGGCCCGAGGATCAATCCGAGGACGATTGGGCCCGGCATAAAGCCCGCTTTTCTTAGGACGTGGGCCAGGATCCCGACGATGACCATAGTGTAGATGTCGGCGACATTGTTGTAGATCGAGTAAGAGCCGACCATCGACAGAAATACGATCAGGGGGGCCATGGTCTGGACCTTTACCTTCTCCATCAGTTTAGCCACACCTTTTCCCATCACTATACCGAGGGGCAGCATGGCCAGGTTTGCCAGAATAAGGGAAAAGAGAAAGGCGTAGGTTATGGTTCCGTAGGACGTAAAGAGCTCGGCACCGGGGCGCATGCCCTGGAGCAGGAGGGCGCCGAAGAGGACGGCCGCCGGCGGAGCGCCGGGAACCCCGAGAGTCAGCATCGGAATCAACGCCCCGGCTACGGAGGCGTTGTTTGCAGTTTCCGAGGCGGCGACGCCTTCGATTGAGCCCCGGCCGAACTTCTCTCGGTTCTTGCTGCCCCGGATGGCCTCGTTGTAGCTTACGAGACCGGCGATGTTTCCCCCGGCACCGGGGATTACGCCGATAATGGTCCCGAGGACCGATGAGCGAATCATTAGCCAGGGCTTTCGCACCAAGGCGTGGAAGACCCTTAGCACCATCTTCCGCTGGCGTTTGTACGGTACCACGACACCGGAATGGTGGCTTTCTTCGACCATCCTTAAGACCTCGGGAATACAGAAGAACCCGATAAGCGCCGGAATAAGCGAGATTCCGTTTTGCAGGGCGACGGTCCCGAAGTTGAACCGGACGGCACCTTCTATCGGGGCGATTCCGATTGTCGAAATAAGAAGCCCGATGCCCCCACCCATCAACCCCTTCAGGGTAGACCGAGGGGAAACGGCCGCGATAATCGTCAGACCGAAGGCGGCGAGCCAGAAGTACTCAGGGGGGCCGAAACTCAAACTCGCCCGGGCCAGGGGCGGCGAGAAGAATATCAAGAAGGCGACGCCCACCAGTCCGCCGAATACCGAGGACAGGGTAGCGGTTACGATTGCCCGGTAGGCTTCGCCTTTCCGTGCCAAGGGAAAGCCGTCGAAGGTGGTAGCGATGGCGGACGGGGTACCCGGGGTATTAATGAGAATCGCCGAGAAGGAGCCGCCGTAGATTGCCCCACAGTAGATGGCCCCGAGGAGGACCAGACCGTGGATAGGGACCATGCCGAAGGTAAAGGGCACCAGCAAAGCGATGGCCATGGTGGCGGTCAATCCCGGAAGGGCGCCGACGATAATGCCGGCGCCCACTCCGATAAAGATTAGAATCAAGCTGACCGGATCGAGGACTCCGGCCACTGCACCAAGCAGCATGTCACCCATCTTGCCTCCGGGTTAGAGCTCGCCGAGCTCCCGCAGAACGGTCTCGATCTCCTCGGCTTTTTCGTCTATGTACTCCGCAAACCCGGCCGCGCCGATCGCGTGGATAACGAACCCGAGGTCTTCCATCTCTGAGACGAACCGTTCATTGGTGCTTACGGCTTCGAATGCCGCCTCGATCACCGCCACGATCTCATCCGGCGTGTCCGGGGGCACGGCGACTCCGCGGTCGATACCCGCCGTCATCTGATAGCCGAGCTCGATAAAGGTCGGTACGTCCGGGAGGGAGGCGAAACGCCTCTCGGTTCCAATGGCGAGGACCTTCATCTGTTGTTCGTGGCCTATGAGATCCGTCGAATTGGCAAGAAGCGCGTCGGTGTGCCCACCGAGAAAGTTCGAGACCGACGGGGCTGCACCGGTTGCCGGGATGTAGGTAAAAGACGCCCCCGAAAGATGCTCGAGTTGGAGAGCAGCGAGATGATGCCCGGTGTGCGTCCCGGAGCCGCTGATCGTCAACGCTTCCGGGTTTTCTTCGGCGTAAGCGATAAAGTCTTCGAGGGTTTCGAAGGGGCTGTCCGGGGCTACTACCAAGGCAATCGGGGTGCTCTGAAATAGATAGACCGGCTTTAAGTCGTCGGTCTCGTATCCGGCGTCGTCCCGAACGAGGGGCTGAATAATGATGTGCGGAACGTTATTGCCGACGACGGTGTAGCCGTCCGGTCGAGCTTTTACCGTATTCGCCCAAGCGACGGCTCCCCCGGCTCCGGCTTGATGCCGAATGACCACGTCGACGCCGAGCTCGTCCTCTAGGTACGGCTTCTGGTATTGGGCCATCACGTCGGACTGCCCACCCGGGTTAAAGGGTATAACGTAGGAGACGGCACGAGTTGGGTACTCGGCTCCCTCTCCTTCCCCTGCGGAGAACCCGAGGACGGTAACGATTAAGAGTAGAACGACGCAGATAAGGGGCTTTCTCATTTCTTCCTCCTGACGTGTTTGTCGCCGGCGCTAGGCGCTCAGCGTCGAGCAAAAATCTCGGGATTTACGATGTACCGCGGACGTTTCCCCTCGAGGACCCGAACCAGCTCATCCATTCCCAACTGCATATTCTGCTGGTGGCTTTCTTCCGAGTACCAGGCGATATGTGGCGTCACGATCGCGTTCGGAAGGTTCAGAAGCGCCTCGCTTCCGTCGGGCGGCTCGGTGTCCATCACGTCGATCCCCGCCCCGGCGATCGTCCCGGACTCCAAAGCCTCTTCCAGGGCATGCCTATCGATAATCGGACCTCGAGCCGTGTTGACGACGACGGCATGGCTCTTCATGTGAGAGAGGGCCGTGGCGTCCAAGAGGTGCCAGGTCTCGTCGGAGAGGAGGCAGTGGATGCTCAGGTAATCTACGCTCTCGAGGAAGGGGTAAAGGTCGTATTGCCGTTCGACGCCATAGGTCTCGAAAATGTCGTCGTCTACGTAAGGGTCATACGCAACTGCTTGCATACCCAGGGCCTGGGCCCTCTTGGCGCTCTGTCTTCCGATTCGGCCGAGGCCGATAATCCCGAATCGGCGATTCCGGAAAGAGTAGATAGGCCGTGCTTGCTTGTAGTCCCAACCGCCCCGTCTCACGTGGGGTACCAGCTCGTGGAGCTTTCGAGCGAGGGAAAGGGTCAGGGTGATGGCGTGTTCCGACACCTCTTCGGTGCAGTAGACCGGGCAATTGGAGACGGGAATACCCCGGGAGGTGGCGGCGGCAACATCGACGACATCGTAACCGACGGACATCGTCATGATCAGCTTGCATTTATCCGCGGCGGCGATGAGTTCGTCGTGTACCGGGTACGCGATAAGAACCATCGCGGCGGCGTCCCTCGCCTCCTTAAGGATCTGCTCGTCGCTCATCCGTTCCGTGGAGACGATAGTCGCCTTGGCTTCCGATGCCCGTTTCTGAAAGTAATCGAGGTCAGGGAACTTCATAAAGAGTCTGTTCCCCAGGAGCAAAACTTTCTGCATCCGTCATCTCCCTCTGTAAGGCCGAGCATAGGCGATGTCCTGAGGCACCGCAAGCTTTTTGTTCGCCTTCAAGTCGATTTAACGAAAAAAAATGGTGCGACGGTTGACTTTTATGAACCATGTTCATAAAAAGTGAAGATAGAGATGCCAAAGCTCATTCCGCATGTTAGAGAACGGTTAGCTTCCGATTTAGAGGAGCTTCTGCGAAAGGAGCCGGAGAAGGCGAGCATCCGGGCGCTCGCGAAGCGGAGCGGTGTCGCGGTAGGAACCATCTACAACTATTTCCCGGACAAGGAAGCCTTGGTCAACGCGGCGTTCGAAAAGCAGTGGCTTGATATCGTGCAACGGGCGGAAAAAGCCATTCTCGCGGCACCGACTCGGCGGCGGGCTCTGATAAACTCGGTAGATTCGATTTACCGGGACGTGGAGCAGATGCACCGAGTGGCCCGGCAGCGGCGTGACGCTTTGGACCAGATGGGGGTCGCGACCTCCCGGTCTCTCCCCGGGGGGCATCCGATGTGGCAAAGACTTGCCAACGCCTCCGTTCCCTTGCTCTCCCTTACCCTCTCTCTTACCGACTCCGAAGCGCGGCGAGCGGCAATTGCTACTATCGCCGCGACCCATCAACTCATCCAGGCCTTCCCGACGACTCCGGAGGAAAACAAACGGAGCCTTCGGAGGATGCTCCAGGGCATCGGGCGTCCTATCCCCCGCCGCAGACGGCTCCGCCGGGAGGCCCTGGAGGCGAGCGTTGCGCAGTCCGTCTCCGAGGAGTAGTGTTACGTTCTTAGGAGGCAGCAGAATCGCCGGCAGGAAGGCGGTTCGATAATGGAGCAAACGACAACGGAACAAACGATAACGGAACAGATCGACCGCCCCCTTCGGCGCCGGGCAATGACTACCGCGATACTCTGTCAGGTGTTCGGAGTTCTCGGCATTCAGAGTATCGAGCAGAACGGACTGCTCGTTCTCTACTACCGGAGGCTCGGACTGAGCGCCTCGGCGACCCTCTCGTTGATAAGTCTCTTTGCCCTGATCCACTCCGGAGGGCGCGTCCCTCTCTCGCATCTAGCCGACAGGTTAGGCAGAAAGCGGGTAGGTATGGCCGGTACGTCCATCGTGGTCGTCTCCCTTCTGCTCATAGCCGCAGCGGGATCGTTCTCCGGAGCATCTTTGCGTTTCCTCGCCTTTAGCGGACTCGTCCTGTTCGCAATCGGCGAGGCCATTTTCGGAGCCGGATGGTTCAGCGTCTTACACCCCATCATACCCGGGCGTCGGCGGGGCATGTTCTTCGGGGCGCTCCGGGTAAGTTGGCAGCTTTTCGGCATCGGATTTGCCGCGGCGGCCGCGCTGCTGATAGGCCTCTTCCCCGATCTCTGGACGTACCAGGTGGTCTTTTTCTCGGTTGCGGTTGCCGCGTTCGCCCGGGTGCTGCTCTTTCGCCGCCTGCCGGATCTCGCTCCGATGGACGACTCGGGCCTTTCCTTCGGCCGGTCGTTTCGAAACGTCCTCGCATTACCGGCCGTCAAAGGGTTCCTAGTCTATGTATTCGGGCGTTACGTTTTCTTTGGTGCGGTCCTTCAGCTTCTCGCTCTCTTGGAGCGAGAGGTGCTCGGAGTCCCGGACAGCATCGTCGTGAGCCTGGCGAATTTTGGGCTTATCGGAAACGTTGCTGGGTTCCTTTTTGGCGCCGTTCTGGTCGACGGGAGCGGCAGGCATCCTTTCTTCTTCGGAACACACGTCGCAACTGTCGCTCTTCTAGTCGGTTTTGGATTGAGGGCAGTGATTCCGGGGTATCCTGTCATCCCTCTGTACGCGCTGTTTCATCTTCTTCTCGGTACCTCGGAAGCCATCTTTTCGGTTTCCATGACGGCGGAGCAGTTTTCTCTGGTCCGGGAGGAGGGAAAGGCCCTCGCACTCTCTATTCTAAGCCTTGCGTACGTCGGGGGGCGGGCTGTTAGTCGATTCGGGGTATCGCTTCTTCTGGGCTCCCAGGGGCTTCCCCCGACCATGACCTTCGGAGGATACACAATCTCGAATTACGATCTGCTCTTGTTTCTCCTCGCCGGGGGCTTGCTCGTCACGATTCCACTTCTGCGACTCGTAAGACGTCCCGGAGAGGCTCTACCGCCTGCCTCCTGAGAAGCGCTAATTCCAAGACCATCGCTCCGGTCCAGGCGGTCGCTGCAATGGTGGTGCCGTAGAGCGAGGTGAACCGTGGAAGCATTAGAACCAGGAAAAGGATGACTACGGCGTTCAGGGCAACCGCCGAGGCGAGTACCGAAGTGCGTCCGGCGTCTATAAGGACTCCCCGGTACCAGGACTGCAGCGTCATGAAAAAGGGAGCCGGGATCACGATGAGGAGGGCTTCCGTCGTAAAAGGAAGGAGAGCCTCTTCGAGCCCGAAGAGCACCCGAATGATCCAGTAGGCTCCTCCGAATAGGGCAAGCGCTCCGAAGAGCCCGGAGGTAATCGCCCCGGCGCTCCAGGCGAAACGGCCGACCGGCCGGGCATTCTTCCGGGAGGCTCCGAGAAGCGCGATGACCACCTCTTGATAGGAGAAGCCGACCGAGACGAAGACGACAATCAGGCCGTGGACGACGGGCCAGCTCGCCAGGGATTCCAGGGGAAAGGCCGCCTGGGACATCCCGAGGGTTAAAAGGGGGCGGGAGGCGAGAAAGATCACCGAGGTCGAGGCGAGGGGCACGTAGAACCTCCAGAGCGCTGATGCGCCGATTGATCCTTGCGGGTCTATCTCCGGAAGCTCGTCCATGCCCCGGCGGTGAAGAAGCCACAGGGCGTACGCCGCCCCGACAACTACCCCGGCGATAAGTGCTCCGGCGGCCCAAACATGTCCTTTGTCGGACTCGGGGAAGTAGTTGACCGCTACCAACAAGATCCCGATCATGACGAGCAGCCGCCCGACGGTGGATTCGGTTACCGACCTCGTCCTCCCGAGACGAATGAGCACCCCCTGCCAAAGCCGCCGGTAGCCTACGGCGGCGGAGAAGGGAAGCATGACCAGGAAGGCCTGCCTTGCCCGGGGAATGACCTCCCGCGGGACGTCGAGGACGGTCTCCGCGACAAAGAAAAAAACCGGAGGCACCGCGAGAACAGCGTGGAGCAGAGTGGTGCCCCCGGCCATAATCGTCAAGAACAGCAGTAGCTCCCGGTAACGCTCCCGGCTCGTCGACAGCGCCGTCGCCGCGGAAAGCATCTGGATAACGGGACTCTCGACGAGGAGTGCCAGGGAGAAGGCAACCCAGAGCGCCGCAAGGTTTAGCGTTGCCTCGGGCATCCGGGTAATCGCCGCGGCAAGAAACGGCTGCTCGATCGTCATGAAGATCCATACGGCGAGGAGGGGCCACCAGAAGGAGAAGATGTGGCGAGGGTTGACCGGCTCGAGGCGGCTTAGAGCTTTTTCCATGGGGTTGCACCCTATAGCAGTCGACCGATAATGTCACTTCCAAGGAGTCACAGCGTGTCCCTGATTGCCATCCGAGGAGGACTCTCGGATCCGGTTACTCCCGAGCGTCTCGCTCGTCTCTCGGAGCTTCTCCCGGAACGGCAGCCGGTTGTTATTCGTGACGATAACGAGCTGCAACGCCGAGCCGAAGAGGTCGGGGTCTGCTTCGGGAAGGTGCCCCCCGAATTTGTCGCGGCGGCCTCCAACCTCCGGTGGCTCCAGTGGGATGCGGCGGGAGTCAACCAGATCGTCCCGGCGGTCCGGGAAGTCGTCGCCGGCGGCCGGCAGGTTGCCCTAACCAACGCCTCGGGAATCCACGCGATTCCGCTTACGGAGCACCTTCTCGCGCTGATGCTTGCCTTCGCCCGGCGCCTCGACTACTCCTTTCGCCTCCAGGCCGAAGGGGGGTGGAAGGGGTCCGATTTTCCCGCCGTCTTCGAGCTTTCGGGAAAGCAGGTCGTTCTCCTCGGTGTCGGCGCCATCGGATCTGCCTTTGCCCCGAAGGCCGCGGCCCTAGGTATGCAGGTCGTCGGCGTTCGTCGAGACGCGACCAAGCACCACGCGTTCCTCGGGGAAACGGTTTCGGTCGAACGTCTCCACGAGGTGCTTCCGTCGGCGGACTTCGTCGTTGTCACACTCCCGTACACGACCGAGACGGCGGGGATAATCGGAGCCCCGGAGCTCGCCCTGATGCGAAACAGCGCCTACCTTATCAACATCGGTCGCGGGGGAATCGTCGACGAGGCGGCCCTTCTCGACGCTCTCGAAGCGGGACCGGAGGGCGGCGGCATAGCCGGTGCCGGTCTTGACGTCTTCGAAACCGAGCCGCTCCCCCCGGAGGCGCCGATCCGCCGGGCGCCAAACCTGATCATCACCCCCCACTACGCCGGATGGACGCCCCACTATTCCGGGCGGCTCTGGGAGCTCTTCTTAGCGAACGTCGAAGCCTACGCCGCAGGGGCGCCGCTGAGAAACGTCGTCGATCTCGAGGTGGGGTATTGAGGCGCCACCCGAACGTCGCCGGCCTGGGTTCGACCATCCGCCGGCCGTGGTACAATAGCTTCCGGGAGAACATCATGATCGTTCGATTTGTAACCGTGCGGGTTAAACCCGGCTCCGAGGCCGACTTCGAGGCCGCTACCGTCAAGAACCACCGCGGTTCGGTAGCCGAGCCCGGCTGTCTGCGCTTCGACGTCCTGAAGGACGCCTCAGAGGAGGGGCTTTACTACCTCTACGAGGTCTACCGCGACGAGGCGGCGACAGCCGCTCACAAGGAGACCGCCCACTACCAAGAGTGGCGGGACGCGGTGACCCCGATGATGGCGGCCGACCGGGCCTCCGTCGCCGGGGTTCCGATCGTCCCTCGCGAGGAGACCGCTTGGGCTTCCGTATCGACCTAGCGATGCCCGAAAAAAACTAGCCGCTATCTGGTAAAAAACTCCAGAAGGGCTATAGTATCCTCGTGGCCCGGAAACGCGGTGATTTCGCAAATTCAAGGCGCCGCACCAGGTGTCTGTTTATCCTCTTCGTACTCACGGCCCTCGTCGGGTGCCGGATGGCGCCCTTCGACCTCGACGTGTCGATGAGCGCCATCGACGACGGTGCGCCCACGGACCTCTTCCTGCTTACCTTCGACGGAAACGGCAACGACGGCGGCACTCCACCGCCGGCCAACGACTACCCGGAAGGGCATTCGGTAACGCTTCCGGATAATATCGGGTCTCTCACGAATACCACGCCTCCTGGGTACACCTTTATCGGGTGGAATACCCAAGCCGACGGGCT
>JBKHCS010000210.1:0-2639 GCA_046541715.1 Spirochaetaceae bacterium | reverse complement strand
CGCTTCGAGGCGGTTCAAGAGCGTGTCCCATCCGGTGTAGTAGGTCCCGTCCGTCGGGAGCTCCTGCACCGTGCCGTCTCTCCGGAAGAGACGACGCCCAACCGGCGAAACGCCGATGGCTTCCCGGGATTCGAGGCCGTTCCGCGACAGGTATTCCTCCATCCGTGGTTGCACGACGACGCCGCTCCCCCGGCGGTAGGCAGTCTGGGAGCGCTCGGCTATCCGGACTTCAAACCCCTTACGGCGGAGGGCCAGAGCGCTGCACATTCCCGCGTAGGATGCTCCGATGATGAGGATGCCTTGGGACACATGTTCAAGGTAATTGCGCCGCCGGGGCGTGTCCACGGGAAACGCCCGGGCCTTCTTACCAGGTAAAGAGCGCGTCGAGGCTGTCGTCCCAGGAGAAGTAGTTCAGGCGGCGAACCCGGCCGTTGTCGTAATAGATAAACCGGACCCGGATCGCGTGGTTACGGTAGCGAACCAGATAGAGGTGCTGTACAAGCACGTCGTCAATTGATTCACGACCGAGAAAGACAAAGTCGACGCCGGGTCCGTAGCGCCCCTGCAGCGAGGTCAGTTGCCGGGCGGTCTCCACCTCCAAGGTTTCGACTTCGTTCAAGGGGATCCCGCTTTGGTCCCCACGGAACCGGTCGAAAGCCTCTTGAAACCGCTCGGCGACAAAGTCCTCAAGAAACGCTTCTTCGAACGCGAGAATGTCGGTTTCGGTGGCGAGGCTTGCTTGCGCCATGGCGGCAGATGCCGGGAGAACCAGAAGGAGCAGAACAGCGAGCTTTTTCATGCGTAGAGTGTAGTGTACGGCGCCTCTCCGGCGCCACGGAAGCTATCCGAGAGTGACGTCGAGGTAGAGCATTACGACGACCCCGAGCATAGTCCCCATGGTCGCCACGCGCTCGTGGCCGACACGGTGGGTTTCCGGCACGATCTCGTCGCTGATTACGTAGAGCATCGCGCCGGCGGCAAACCCCATCGCGTAGGGCAGCACCGGCCGGGCAAGCTGCACTGCCCAGGCGCCGAGGACCGCCAGGGGTATCTCGACGAGCCCGGCTCGCAGTCCCACGAAGACGGCGTAGAAGGACGCCCGCTTTCCGACGTTCAGAGCGGAAACCGCGACGGCGAATCCTTCGGGAATGTTCTGGATACCGATCGCCAGCATCAGGGCCACGGCGTTTCCGAGGTTTCCCGACCCGAAGCCGACACCCACGGCAAGACCTTCGGGCATGTTGTGAATGGTGATAGCGATGATGAGCAACCATACGCGGCGTATTCGTGGGTCCTCGTCGTATCCCTTCCCTTCCCGCCCCCGGTTTGGATGGAGATGTGGAAGCACGTGATCTTGGAAGTCCATGACTCCGACGCCGAGGGCCAGCCCCACAATCACCGCCCAGATGCCCCCCTCTTCGATCCCCGGAAGGATAAGGCTGGTAAAGCTCGCCGTGAGCATAACCCCTGCCGCAAAGCCAAGAGAGGCGTCGAGAAAGCGCTGCGAGGGCTTGCGCCAGAGCATGACCGCCATGGCACCGAAGCCGTTGAGAAGCGTGATAACCAAGCCCCCGAAGAGGCCGAGGGTTACCGGTGGGAACCCGCTCAACCAAGAAAGGAAAGCCGTGGACTCCATGTTTAACACTGTAGTCATCCGACCCCGGGAGCGCAATTGACGCTCTTCACGAACCTTTGGCAAATATCATATAGTTGCACTTAATGGAGATAAAGAGCTTTTTTACCGTAAGTAAGAAGGACCTGGGACTCATTGAAATGCACAGTGCGTTGAACCTGTTGAACGCGCTCCTGGCGGAAGTCTACGTCTTCTCGGATCTCTTGGGTTTAGGGGTCAACGAAACGAAAACCGTTGAGGGTGATATTGTCGAGCTCGCCGGTCGGCTGCGAGATCCGTCGGCCGCATCCCTGGCCCTTAAGTCTCTCGGTGACTTCTCGCAGGCTCTTCGTGCGAGGCTTATGGCACTCAAAGACCAGGCGTTCCGACGACGTACGGGGGGAGTGGAAGAGCAGGCAATCGAAACCCAGGAAGAGAACATCGACGCGGTGTTGGAAATATTCGCCGTACGGGCCTCGGAGCTCTTGGAACGGCGGGCCCCGGAGGCAGAGTGGCGGGAGTTCACCATCGATCTGCTCCGACGTTCCCTCCAGCAGGTCCTCGACGTTATGCAGCGACTCACCACGACGAGCCCTCGAATCGTCTACGATCCGCCGGAGCACACCCCGGATAACCACTTGTTTCTCTTTCGTTCGTGCCGTGACGACTTCGACCGAATCCTCCTTCCCGCGGTATTCCAAGATGTCATCCGGGACTTGGTTGCGAACGCCCGGAAATACACCCAACCGGGGGGAAGCTATTCGGTTGACCTCTGCGAAAACGGGTCCACGATCTCCATTGTAGTGACCGACGACGGCCGGGGAATCCCGCCGAACGAGGTGGCCCGAACCGTAGAGTTCGGATACCGGGCAACGAATGCCCAAGATCGTCGAACACTCGGTGGCGGGTTTGGATTGACAAAGGCGTATCTGACGACCCAGCGCCACGGCGGGCGCTTCTTCATCGACAGTGCCCCGGACGCCGGGACGACCATTCGAATCGAGCTCCCGGTTTCGGCTTCAAGGCG
>JBKHCS010000209.1:0-2697 GCA_046541715.1 Spirochaetaceae bacterium | reverse complement strand
CCCATGGCTGACAAGATTGCCCTCATCACCGGCGTCACCGGACAGGACGGCGCCTACCTTTCGGAGCTCCTCCTGCAGAAGGGCTACGAGGTCCACGGCATCAAGCGCCGGAGCTCCCTCTTTAACACCGACCGGATCGACCACCTCTATCAGGACCCCCACGAAACCGGGGTTCGCTATCACCTCCACTACGGGGACCTTACCGACAGCACCAACCTTATCCGGATCGTCCAGGAGGTAAAGCCGACCGAAATCTACAACCTGGCCGCCCAGAGCCACGTCCAGGTCTCCTTCGAGACCGCCGAGTACACCGCCAACTCCGACGCCATCGGCACGCTACGCCTCCTCGAGGCTATCCGCATCCTCGGGCTCGAGAACCAGGTCCGCTTCTACCAGGCTTCCACCAGCGAGCTCTACGGGAAGGTCCAGGAGACGCCTCAGAAGGAGACGACGCCCTTCTACCCCCGGAGCCCCTACGCCGCGGCCAAGCTCTACGGCTACTGGATAACCGTCAACTACCGGGAGGCCTACGGTCTCTTCGCCGCCAACGGCATCCTCTTTAACCACGAGAGCCCCCTGCGGGGAGAGACCTTCGTCACCCGGAAGATTACCCGGGCCGTCGCCCGGATAAAGCTCGGCCTCCAGAACAAGATCTACCTCGGCAACATGGACGCCAAGCGCGACTGGGGCTTTGCCGGAGACTACGTAGAGGCGATGTGGCGGATCCTCCAGGTCGACGAGCCCGACGACTTTGTCATCGCCACCGGCGAGACCCGGAGCGTCCGGGAGTTCGTCGAAGCCGCCTTCGACCGCGTCGGCATCCAGGTAGAGTGGCGCGGAAAGGGTGTCGAGGAGCAGGGCCTCAACGCCGCCGACGGTACTGTTCTGGTCGAGGTGGATCCCCGCTACTTCCGCCCGACCGAGGTGGAGCTTCTCTTGGGCGACCCCTCAAAGGCCAAGCGCGTCCTCGGCTGGGAGCCCAAGGTCACCTTTACCGACCTTGTCGCGATGATGGTCGACGCAGACCTCGCCGACCAGAAAAAAGAGCAGTACCTAAAGGACGGCGGTTTTACGATCAAGAACTACTTCGAGTAGCCCCCCACCTCGTCAAAGTTCACGATATCGAGGTGCTCGTCCCCCATCATCATCGCGTAGCACTTGTGCTTGGTGAGGTATCGAACCGCTTCCTCCGGGAGGTTCAGCGAGCTGAAGATGGGCAACAGGGTCTTGCCGGCGTGGAGGGGGAGGTATTCGAAGACCTCCTCCTTGTTCTGCACGAAAGCTTCCAAGTATTCCTGCCGGACGTAGGACTTCGTTTCGTTCAGGAAAAGGCGATCCCCTGCCACGGCGATAATGTCGAACTCCCGGAGCCGACCGGGGTCCTTCGGGTGTTGCACCCGTATCCGCTGGGCCAGGAACTCCGCCTCGACGTCGAAGTAGTCTCTCAGAATCCCGGTGAGACCCGGGTAGATAATGTCCTCCACCACGGTGCCCATCTTGTTCGCGAGATCGCCCCACTTCTTGTTCATCTCCCGCCGGTCGGCCCGCATCTCCTCTTTAAACGCGTCGATGCCCCGGGTCAGAGATGTAATAGCGAACTCGTTCCGGTGTTGAAGCCAGACGGTCTCTTTGACAATATCCTCGACGCCGGCGAGGCGCCCTTCCAGTTGTGCCATCGATGTTCCCACGTAAGAGTATACCACTGTGAATCGCCTGGTGCTTCAGGGTAATATGAGACAACAGTGAACAAATCGGACAAAATCTACCTAGCAGGACACCGGGGCCTTGTCGGCTCCGCAATCGAGCGGGAGCTCCGCCGTCGGGGGTACGGCACTATCATTACCCGGACCAGCGGCGAGCTCGACCTCCGAGACCAGGGGGCCACCAACGCCTTCTTCGACGCCGAGAAGCCCGACTACGTCTTTCTCGCCGCGGCGAAGGTGGGCGGGATACTCGCAAATAGTACCTACAAGGCGGAGTTTATCTACGACAATACGATGATCGCCGCCAACGCCATCCACGCTTCCTACCGCTCAGGCGTCAAGAAGCTCCTCAACCTGGGGAGCTCCTGCATCTTCCCCAAGATGGCTCCCCAGCCGATGCGGGAAGACTCCCTTCTTACCGGACCCCTCGAGCCGACCAACGAGCCGTACGCAATCGCCAAAATCGCCGCCATCAAGCTCTGCCGCTATTACAACGAGCAGTACGGCACCAACTACCTCTCCATCATGCCGACCAACCTCTACGGTCCCGGGGACAATTTCGATCTCGAGACCTCCCACGTCTTGGCGGCCTTTATCCGGAAATTTCACGACGCGAAGGTGGCCGACGGCCCCCGGGCCGACACCGAAGTCGTCCTCTGGGGTGACGGCTCCCCCTACCGGGAGTTCCTTTACTCCGAGGACCTCGCCGACGCCGCGGTTACCATTATGGAGCGTTACGACGCCCCGGATCTCGGCGAGTTCGTCAACGTCGGCACCGGGAAGGACCTGACCATCCGGGAGCTCGCCGATCTGGTAGCCGAGGTGGTCGGCTACGACGGGCCGGTCCGGTGGGACACCTCCAAACCCAACGGCACCCCCCGGAAGCTCCTCGACGTCTCCCGCCTCGAGGCCCTCGGCTGGAAGCCGAAGACCGGCCTTCGGGAAGGCATCGAGAAGACCTACCGCTGGTTTCTGGAAAACCATCCCGAGGCTT
>JBKHCS010000208.1:0-2703 GCA_046541715.1 Spirochaetaceae bacterium | reverse complement strand
GCGATCGGCAGAAGCTCGTACTCGGCCTCCCGGGCCTCTAAGGTGTAGTGGATCTGTTGAGTCACAAAGCGGGGAAATCCTTCCCGATCGGCGATGGCGAGGGCCTTCATGATGTGCCACCCGGAGTAGTTGGAGCATCCGACGTAACGCACCTTGCCCTGCTGAACGAGGGTCTGGAGGGCCTCGAGCATTTCGTCTAGCGGCGTGGTGCCGTCCCACTCGTGCATGTAGTAGATGTCGATGTGGTCGCGCTTCAGGCGCTCGAGGCTCCGCTCACACTCCCGGATGAGGTGATACCGAGAGACCCCCTCGTCGTTGGGCCCATCCCCGATCTTCATCCGGGCCTTCGAGGAGATCAAGACGTCGTTGCGCTTTTTACCCAGGGCCTCCCCGAGAATCTCTTCCGAGCGCCCGTAGGAATACATGTTCGCCGTATCGAAGAGGTTGATCCCGGCGTCTATGCAGAGGTCGACGAGCCGGCGTGCCTCCTCGACGCCTTGGTTACCCGCCATGGCAAAGTCACCCACGCCGCCGAAGGTAAAGGTTCCCATGGTCAAGACCGAAACCTTGAGTCCCGAGCGTCCTAGTTTTCGGTATTCCATACGGTCCTCCCTTCTGTTTATCGTAAGCATCATCCATCTTCGTGTACAAGTCGGCGGCACCGTCCAGCAGGCCAAACCAATGGCGTGCCGTCAGGCCCGGGCTGCCTTCATGCCGCCGGACAGTCGGGACACGGCAGTGTGCCTTCCACGGTTGTCAAACGGACACGCAATCCACTGGGTACTTGGGAATCGTCGAGTCAGCGGTGAGCAGAACAAACCTTTCCTCGATAGCCTGGGCAATCAAAAGGCGATCAAAGGGGTCCTTATGAATCGGAGGAAGATGCCGAACCCGGTCGGCGTGAGCCCAATGAATGGGAAGCTGCTGAAAACCGTCCGCCGCGACGGCATCGAGCCAGGTATCGTCCACGTCCAGTTTTCCGATAGCCGACTTGATCGCGACTTCCCAAACGGTTGCCGAACTGACAGCTACCAGATTCTCGTTGTTTGCGATGTGTATGCGGGCGGGTTCCGACAATAATGGATCGTCGGCGAGCCACCAGAGGATGACATGGGTATCCAAGAGGATCTTCATTCCTGGGTTGCCCCGAAAGCCTCCGCGATGTCCGCCGGGAGATGATCGAAATCATCATCGATTCTGATCTTTCCTCGAAGTCTACCGGGCCGACGAACGTCCGTGGCCCGTGAGTACGGCACAAGAACGGCGGCCGGTTTGCCCGCTTTGCTGATGATGACTTCCTCTCCGCCGGCAGCCCGATCTACGAGGGCCGACAGTTGCGCTTTCGCCTCGGTTATCGAATGAACTATCACACAAGTACCCCCAAGTGCTACAAAGACCTGGTCTGGTCTGGTCTGACCAATTTAAATGTACCTCATTTGAAGGGCCGTCGCAAGGCATACAAACGTCGCCCTCGAGAAGACGTCCGGCGCGGAGTAACGCGGGCCCGTGGGGCACTATCTCGCTTACCGCGGCAATTTCGCGCCGCGACTGTCCCCGGCGACAAACTCCGTCGGAGTTACCCCGGTTTCCTCTTTGAACACCCGGTTGAAGGTGCTCTTGGAAGGAAACCCGGCGTCGAGGGCGAGGCCGAGGATCGTGTTTTCCTCGAGAGCCCCCTCTTGGACCTTCTCCATGAAGTGCCCAAGCCGTTTACGGTTAACGAGGCGCCGGAAGGGTATCCCGAGGGTGTGGTTGACGGCATAGGAAAGCCGGTTCGGGTGGACCCGTAGTTGCGCCGCGATGTCCGAGAGGGAAAGATCCGGGTCGTGGAACTGCCCCTTATCCAGGCGCCCTTCGAGAAGGTCGACAAGGCGGGCGCACTCGTCGTCGGAGATGCCGGGGCCCGGGTGCAAAGCTGGGTCCCCGCCGGCGAGCCCCGGGAGATCCGGCGCGACGATTACCATTAACGAAACAAGATAGATCAGACCGACCATCGCCGCGGCGAGGATCCCAAAGGGGAGCACAACCCCGGCGGCGATGTTGGCCGTTGCCGCCGGAAAGAGTGCAACGTAGGCAAAGACGACGAGGACTATCCCCGGCACCACGACCAGAGCCCGAAGCCAGGTCCGGCGCCGGGCGGCAAGGCGAGACGCCGGCGCTCCGAAGGCAATCCGCCCCGCGGCGAAGACGTAGACGCCGTTGACCAGCACCTTCAGCGCATTCTCCCCGAGCATCCAGATGGGTGGCTCTCCGGCAAAAACCGCCGCGACAAAACGCTGGTACTCCACCGGTGAGAGCGCAAGAAGGACGCCGATGCCAAAGACCACGTCGGCGGCGTAGGGCAGAAAATGAAGCGGAAGACGGGTCGGAGTCGCCCAGAGTTCCCGGCCGATCTCCCGGGTGTACCACCACAACAGCGGGCCAAAGAGAAAAGGCAGCGGCGTCGTCGCCGGGAGTATCCAGGGATACGCCAAGAGGATACTCGGATTCCAGGTGGGGATGGTCGCCAACCGCAGAGAGAACACGACGAGGAGCAATGCCAGCGGGACGTTCTTGTGGTGTCGATAGCGAAGCGCGATGAGTATAAGAAGGAGCCCCCCCTGGGCGGCCCCGAGGGCGGCAAGCACGACGAGAACGGGCATACAGGCAATTGTAGCCCGTTCCGCCGGGCGGTACTACCGCGGGGGCTACGGCAGGGCTACT
>JBKHCS010000062.1:0-15695 GCA_046541715.1 Spirochaetaceae bacterium | reverse complement strand
CGCTGGACGAACAACCCAACCGGAAGAGGTTCCCGTCTCGAGCTGATTCCGGTCTATTAGCGCGATACGCGGCGTATGAACCGCTCGATCTTTATCTCGAACCTTGGATGCGCCAAGAATCAGGTTGACGCCGAAACTCTCATCGAGCTTCTACGACACCAGGGGTGGACCGTCGTTTCCGAAGCCTCCGACGCCGACACCATCTTCGTAAACTCCTGTGGCTTTATCGAAGACGCTAAGACAGAATCCATCGACACCGTTCTCGACTACTGTGCCCGTTTTCCCGAAACCGCCGTGGTCCTCGGCGGCTGCATGGCACAGCGCTACGCCGCCGAGCTCGACACCGAGCTGCCGGAGGTGCGGGCGATCGTCGGAAACCGGGACCTCTATGCCCTTGCGGGGCGTCTCGGGGCCCTCGTAGACGGGGAAAGCCGGGTATTTGTCCCAGACGGCGGCTCGACGGCGGAAACCGCGCCCCGCCGAAGCCGGCTGCTCTCGATGCCCGGAAGCGCCTACGTAAAAATCGCAGAAGGGTGCGACAAGGGCTGCACCTTTTGCGCCATTCCCGCGATCAGGGGCCGCCGGAGGAGCCGGAGTCCCGGGGAGATTGCCGCGGAAATCCGGGAGCTCTTCGACCGGGGCATTCTGGAAGTTACCCTGGTGGCTCAGGACCTCGGGAGTTACGGCGGGGATATCGGTTCCGGATTGCCGGAGCTTCTGCGCCTTATCGGGCCGATCGATCCTGACCGTTGGATAAGGATGCTCTACCTCTACCCGGAGTCGATTACCGACGAGCTCCTATCGATTGTCGCCGAGCACCCTTCGATTCTTCCCTATTTCGATATTCCCTTCCAGCACGCCGATCCGACGGTCCTCGGACGGATGGGGCGGGAAGGGACCGGAGAGGATGCCCTCCGGACGGTCGAGCGGATTCGAGAAGCCCTCCCGGAGGCGGTTATTCGGAGCAGTCTGATGGTCGGGTTTCCCGGAGAGAGCGACGAGCAGTTCGCCCGTCTCGAGACCTTTGTCCGGAAGGCCCAGATCGATTGGCTCGGCATCTTCGAGTTCTCCCCGGAAGAAGGAACCGCCGCGGCGGACCTGAACAAGGGAAGTGCCCGGGTGTCGAAGGCGGTGCGATCGGACCGGCGGAGAACGATAGAGAACACCCAGATCGAGATCGCCGCCCGTCGGCTGAAGCGCTTCGTCGGTACCCGGCAGCGGATCCTCGTGGAAGAGCCCTTCGAAGATGAGCCCTTAGCTCTCGGGCGGGCCTACGCCCACGCGCCGGAGGTAGACGGAGCCGTCGTGGTTCACGGTCCTCCGGCACCCGGCGGCACCTTCCAGGAGTGCCGGATCTTCGGGGTCGCCGGGCTCGACCTTCAGGCCGTCCCCGAAGCCACCGGAGCCGTCCCGACCCCATGAAGCTCCCCTCCCGTCCGCCGATATCTCCCCGGGTGGCCTTGTTCATCGGGGTCTTGTTTATGTCCTGGTCTGCCATCTTCATCAAGCTGGCGGCGGCCCCGGTGTTGATTATCGCCTTCTACCGGATGTTCTTCGCCGTGGTTCTTCTGACGCCGGAGATGGCACTCCGGAGGATGCCCCGGGTTTCGAGGCGGGATCTCCTGCTGATGATCGCAAGCGGGATTCTTCTCGCGGCCCATTTTGCCGCCTGGATCGCCGCCCTCAAACGAACCAACGTCGCGGTCGCCGTGGTTCTGGTGAACACCCATCCCCTCTTCGTCGCAATTCTCGCCTGGCTCTTCCTCCGGGAGAGACTATCTCCGAAGGCGGTCTTCTGGATGATACTGACCGTTCTTGCTACCGGGGCGCTTTCCTTCGGCGACTTTGCAGCCGGACAGAGCCGGGTAATCGGTAACCTCCTGGCCATCGCGGGAGCAGTCCTCGTGAGCGGCTACCTGATTATCGGACGACTCTTGCGCCGGGGCATCTCCGCCCGGGTCTACGTCTACATCGTCTACGCCGCGAGCACCGGGACCCTTCTTGTCGGCTGCCTCGCTACCGGCGCTCCCCTCTTCGGTCACCCGGGGAGCGACTACCTCTGGTTCCTCGGCCTCGCGCTCTTTCCCACCCTCTTGGGGCACAGCATCTTCAACTGGGCGCTCGGTCACCTCAAGACCTCCGTCGTCGCGACGGCCATTCTTGGAGAGCCCGTGTTTGCCACGGTTTTGAGTTTGATTATTCTCGGGGAGAGGCCGGAGACGGCCACCATCGTATTCGGGCCGGTGCTCCTCTACGCCATCTACCGATTCGTTCGGGCCGAAACACCGGAAACTCCGGAAACCTACCTGGACACCCCGACCTAATGGCCACAGAATAGAGACCATGGCATCCTACCTCGCGTCCCTGAACCCAGAGCAGGCGGCGGCCGTGGAGCATTTCGGTGGTCCCCTCCTTATTCTTGCCGGTGCCGGGAGCGGGAAGACCCGGGTGATAACGGTCAAGATTGCCCACCTTATCGAGAGCCTTGGGGTCTCGCCGGCTTCCATCCTCGCCGTCACCTTTACCAACAAAGCTGCGGCGGAGATGCGCTACCGGGCCGCGGAGCTCTCTCCCCGGGCCGCGGACGTGATGATACGGACCTTCCACTCCTTCGGTGCTTGGTTTCTTCGGCGAAACGCCCACCTGGCCCAGATGCCCCCGGGGTTTACGATCTACGACGACGACGACTCGGTCTCTCTCCTCCGGACGCTCTATCCGGAACAGCAACGGGGCCACCTTTCCCGGGTTGCCCACGCAATCGCCCGGTGTAAGGACTACTGCCTGACTCCCGAAGACGACCTCTCTATTGCCACCTCAGAACCGCAGATCGACGAGTACTACGGCCGGTACGATGCCCGGCTAAAGGAGATCGGGAACGCCGATTTCGGGGACCTCATCTTGAAGCCGATCCAGATTCTCCGGCGGCACCCGGAGGTTCTCAAACGTACCCGGGAGCGCTTTCGAGCTATTCTTGTCGACGAGTATCAGGACTCCAACATCGCGCAGTTCGAACTCCTCAAACTGCTCTTCGGGCCCGGGGGGTACCTCTGCGTCGTCGGCGACGACGACCAATCGATCTACCGGTTCCGGGGAGCCGAGGTCCGAAACATCCTGGAGTTCGACGAGTCCTTTCCCGGCACCACGACCATTCGCCTCGAGCAGAACTACCGCTCCACCTCTCGGATTCTCGACGTCGCCTCGCAGGTCGTCCGGCAAAACCGGGGACGCCTCGGAAAGACCCTTTGGACCGAGCGGACAGGAGGCTCGCCCCCGATTCTTGCCCTCCTCGACGACGAGGAGGCCGAGGCTCGGTACTGCCTGGATCTGGCGAACGCCGCTCGAAAGTCCCGGAAGACCTTCGCGATTCTCTACCGGACCAACGCCCAATCGCGAACCTTCGAGACGCTCTTTCTCCGGGCGGGGGTGCCGCATCAAGTCGTCGGAACGGTGCGCTTCTATTCCCGGGAGGAGGTCAAGGACGCCCTCTGTTACCTGAAGTTCCTCGCCAATAGAAACGACGAGGTAAGCTTTCGGCGTCTGGTGGGAAAGCCATCCCGGGGAATCGGTCCGGCCACCTTCGAGAGGATTACCGACTACGCCCGGAGCGCCGGGTGCGACCTTCTCGAAGGCCTCGCCGGGGCCGCCCCGGGGCTCGGGGCGAAGCAGGGCAAGGCGGCCCGGGAGCTCTATCGCTTTTTTGAAGATACCCTTGCCGGCTTGAATCGCGACACCCTCTCGGATGTCCTCGCGGACGTTCTCTCGGGCTCCGGTCTCGAGGAGCTCTACCGGGACCGGGACGAGGACGCGAGCGTCACCCGGCTGGAGAACCTCGAAGAGCTCGTCAACGCCGGAGCGCTCTTCCCGGGGACCATGGAGGGGCTCGTCGAGTTTCTCGAGAGCATCGAGCTCGATTCTCTCCGGGAGGAAGAGGCCGCGACGGACCCCTACGCCGCGACCTTAATCACCATGCACAACACCAAGGGGCTCGAGTTCGACGTGGTCGTCGTGACCGGGTTGGAGGACGGGCTCTTTCCCCGGAGTGGTGACGAGTTCCCCGAGGAGCTCGAGGAGGAGCGGCGTCTCTTCTACGTGTCGGTAACCCGGGCACGGGAGGGGCTCTACCTGACCAGCTGCCGGAGCCGCCGGGTCCACGGACGCCGGCTGCCCCTCCAGCCGTCGCGGTTTCTCGAAGAGATTCCCGAGGAGCTTCTCTCCCTCGACGATCAGTCCTCCGCGGGGTCGGGAGACGGCGACTTTCCTCCGGGGACGGCGGTCTATCACGACGACTACGGCAGCGGCATGGTCATACGACAGTGGCGGGCGGGAGAACAGATGATGGTGATGGTGCAGTTCGAGTCCGGCCGCCGGGCGCAGTTTATTCCCCGGTATGCGGCCCTCGAACGGATAGGCAGTGAATACTGAAGATGTGCTCCGGTATCCGGGCCCCGGTGTTCCCGGCGACTGTTATCCCCGCCTTTCGCCGGTACGCCGGGCCCGGGGGTACCGCCTCTACACCGACGCCGGCCGGGTGCTCGACTTCTGGCAGGCCGGGGGGGGCGCCTACCTGGGCCATTCCCCTTCGGGTCTCGGTAAGGCGCTCAAAGCAGAAATAGACCGGGGCCTCCTTGCGACCCTCCCGGGGTGGGGCGTAGAGAGGCTTAAGGCGGCGATGGGGGCCCTCCTTCCCGGGTGGCTCTTCGCGGGCTACGCCGACCTTTCGAGGGCAATGGCCGCGATTTCCCGGATTGCCGGGGCCCCGCCTTCGGGTGTTGACGACCCGGCGTTGGGTCCACCGGTCTCGGGTTTCCGGGCCTCGGGTCTACCGGCAGCCGGTGCCGAAGTGACACTCTGGCGCCCTAATCTCGAGGTCGCCGCGCCGACCGAGGGCTACCTTCTGCCGATTCTCCCGGGGATGCACGGTACCACCGCCGTTCTTCTCGGCGTACCGGCTACCGACGACCGGCCCCCGGACGACGGTTCCCCAGGCTACGGTCCCTTGGGTCCCGGGGACAGACTGTCGCCGATCGATCTTGCCCTCCTGACGCGGGGAGCTCTTCTCTTGGCCCGAACGCGCACCGCTCGGGCGGAGGCCCCGGCCAACGAGATCCCCTTGCGCAACCCCGGCACCAACGACACGCTCGCGCCGCTTTGGGCGCGCCGGGGCGCCTACTTGACCCCCCGGTGTGCCAAGGGCGACTATGACGCCATGTTCGACATCTATCTCAAAAACGGCTTCTACATCGCACCGCGATACCCCGGTCCCTCCATTCTCCCTGCTCACTGTTCCCCGGGGGAATGGTCTCGCTTTCTCGAAGTGACTCGGGATATCGCCCGGGTGCCTCCGGCATGACCGAGCTTCTGGTGCGCCTCTTTGTGGGGGCAATCGCGACCTTCTTGGCCATTATCCTCTGGTCACAGACCAGGGATGCCGCCTGGATGTTCGTGATAACGGCGACCATCGTGTCCTACGGCGACGTGGTCTTCCGGACCCTCGACGGATTCGGCGTCGTCCGGCTGGATCAGATTATGGTCTTCGATATCCCCCTCGTTTCCATCCTCCTCGCCGCTCTGCCGATGGCCCTTCTTGCGGTAGCCTTCGCCATCATGGTCGCCCGCCGGGGCCTGCGGTAGACTCGCTCTCCTTGACATCCGAAAGCAAAATCTATGTAGTGTATATTTCGAATAACAGTAACGACTCGGAGGGCTGGTAATGGTAGCGCTATTAGTTGGACTTCTCTTTCTCCTCTTTGCGGTGTATTCGGTCCTGCCCGTGTCCTGGTCGCTTCAGTGGGGACCCCAAGTCATCGAGTTTCTCAAGGGCGGGGTACCGATCTTTGCGGCCTTCATCGGCCTGATCGCCTTCTTTATCGGGATCGCGGATATAAAGGACAAGATCGAGGCGAAGCGGGAAGAGGCGGAAGAGGCGAGAGAGCAGCAGGAAGAGAAAAAGGAGTCTTGACTTTTGTATAAGCCCGTGCGATTTTAGGGGCTCGCTAAAGGAAATACTGCTATGAAAACAATCTACGCTGATTCCACAACGGTGCAGCGAAACTGGTACGTTGTCGACGCAGAAGGCCAAGTTCTCGGACGCCTTGCGACCAAAATTGCAAGTGTTCTCCGGGGAAAGCACAAGCCGGAATTTCATCCCGCCCAGGATCTGGGGGATTTCGTCGTCGTTATCAACGCAGAAAAGATCCAGGTAACCGGCAACAAGCTGAGCCAGAAGATGTACTACCGTCATTCGGGATATCCCGGTGGCATCAAGTCCGAAACACTGCAGAAGGTGTTGAACCGCGCCCCGGAGCGCCCCATCGAGCGGGCCGTTCGGGGAATGCTTCCCAAGAATCGCCTTGGTCGGAAACTGTTTACCCATCTCAAGGTCTATGCCGGAGCCAACCATCCCCATGGGGCGCAGAAACCGCTGCCCCTCGAGATTTAAGGAGCCGGCATGGTCAATCTGGCACACGGAACAGGACGAAGAAAAACATCGGTGGCGCGTGTCTATCTTCGGGAAGGCAACGGGACGATCACCATCAACGGCCGGAACGCCGACGACTACTTCCCGACCCGGGAGCAGCTCTACATCGTTCATCAGCCTCTCGAGGTTACCGATAGCGTTGGTAAGTTCGATATTCTGATAAACGTCACCGGTGGCGGCTCCACCGGGCAAGCCGGCGCGGTTCGCCACGGCATTGCCCGGGCCCTTGTCTCCTACGACGAGAACAACCGGAGCCCCTTGCGGAAGAGCGGATTCCTTACCCGGGACCCGCGGATGGTCGAGCGGAAGAAGTACGGGCAACCTGGTGCTCGACGACGCTTCCAGTTCTCCAAGCGGTAGGGACGACGCCCCGGGGCTTACCGTATCCGGCGTCCGTCGCCTCGGTCGCCTACCGGGGTTTTCCCGGGTCGTCCTGGAGGACGACTCCTGGTTTCCCCTCTTATCGCAAACCACAGAGAACCTCGGGATTATCCCGGGGTTCTTTTTTGTCTTCCCGGAGCTCGAAGCCCTTCGGAGCCAAGGGTGGGAATCCTACGCCTACGCCCTCGGTCTGGACCTTCTCGCGCGAAGCGAGACTCCGGCGTTCGGGCTTCGAAGGAAGCTTCTCCGGCGGAAGCTCCCCCCGGAGGCAGTCGCCGGCGCAATCGAAGCCCTTCTCGCCGAGGGCTCCCTCGACGACAGGCGCTTCGCCGATGCCTGGCTCCGTGTGCAGCTGCGCTCGAAGGCGGTAAGCCGGCGGGCCCTGCTGGCGGGGCTCCGGCGCCGGGGAGTAGCGCGGTCGGTCTGCGAAGCCGCAGTGTCCGCCGCCTTCGAAGAGCAGCCGGAGCTCTCCGACGAGCTCTTCGCCCGGGCAGTCGAGCAGGTCCTCCGGCGGCGGAACATGACCCCCGACCGGGCGGCTCAGGCGCTCCTCCGGAGGGGCTTCCGAACGGACAGAGTGGCCCGATGGTACTCCTCACTCTAATCCCAACAAAGAGACTGATTGCGGAAAATAGCGATTGGTGCGAGAATCGACAGATACTTTGGAATTACGTTGACATTATGGATATAATTCATATATGCTATTTGAAGTAGTATACTACCTGCGAACGAGGAAACAGCATGGCGAAAACTGACAAGAAAATCCGGATTTTTTCCGCCCTCGAAGTTGCCAACATCTGCGGCGTCGTTAACCAGACGGCAATCAACTGGATCAAGAACGGCTACCTCAAAGCCTTTACGACACCCGGGGGACAGTACCGTGTCTACTCCGAGGACCTTGTCGAGTTTCTTCATTCCCGAGGCATGCGCATGCCGGAAGAGCTCCAACGTATCCTCGAAGAGCAGATGGAAGTCGACAGCGTTCTTATCGTCGACGACGATCAAGACCTGAACAACATGGTGGCGCGGTACCTTGCCCAGCGCTACCCGGACTACAGCATCTACCAGGCCTACGACGGCTTCGAAGCAGGGAAGCTGATCGCCGAGCACAAGCCGTCGGTCATCCTCCTCGATATCGATCTCCCGGGAATCGATGGGCACAAGCTCTGCCGGAGCATCAAAGACGACAAGACGTTGACCTCTCCCATCGTTATTTCGATTTCCGGGCTCGATGACCCCGCCGAGCGGGAACAAATGCTCAAGGACGGCGCCGACGAGTTTCTCTCCAAGCCCGTCGATCTCGACGTCCTGCCGGAAACTATCGAGCGACTGGTGGCGAAGCGGCAAGAAGAACGGAGGTAATTGCTATGGCTCGGAAAACGGTACTCTTGGTCGAAGACGAAGACGCCATTCGCCTGACCCTTCGGGATTTCCTCAAACGACAGGGCTTTACCGTCCACGTGGCCTCGGATGGAATCGGAGCCATAAAGCAGCTTCTCGACCATACCGTCGACTCGATCGTCACCGACTACCGGATGGACGGCTTCGGTGGCGACTACTGGCTTCGGTTTCTGCGCTTCTTCTTCCCCGACAAGAAGGTTATCGTGACCAGCGGGTATATCGGGCCGGAAGCCGCTCAATCTTTCCCCTTGGTCCCCAAACCCTTCGACTACGGTGTGTTAGAACGCTACCTCGACGAAGATGTGGAGATAGCTTCTCAGTCACTGAACTAGATCACTACATTAGACCTATGGACAACGCCACGTACGCCCGGGTTCACGGCCGGGTCCAGGGAGTTGGGTTCCGTTATCAGACCAGAATGCAGGCTCGGAGACTCGGGCTGGTAGGGTGGGTAAGGAACGCTATGGACGGATCGGTAGAGGTGCTATTCTCCGGCCCACAGGATGCCCGGGAGCAGATGGTCCGCTGGCTCGAAGAGGGTCCCGCCGGAGCCCGGGTGCGGAAGGTGGACACGTCCGAGCAGCCGTTAAACGAAGAATACGAGAGCTTCGAAATTCGGGGGTAAAAGACGGCCGGCAGCGGGGGTCCGCGCCGGCCGGTTATAGTTTCTTCCCGGCCCCGGGCCGCGCCCGGGTGAGGGACCGCTACGCCGTCTACCGCTTAATCGAGTAGAAGGCTTCCCTTCCGGCGTATTGCGCCGCCGACTCGAGCATGTCTTCTATCCGCATAAGCTGGTTGTACTTCGCCAGCCGGTCCGACCGGGACAGCGACCCGGTCTTGATCTGTCCGGTCTCCAGGGCGACCACCAGGTCCGCGATAAAAGTATCTTCGGTCTCCCCGCTGCGGTGGCTTACGATCGCGGTGTAGCCGGCCCGCTTAGCCATCTCGACCGCCTCGTAGGTCTCGGTCAACGAGCCGATCTGGTTTACCTTTACCAGGATCGAGTTGCCGATGCCCTTTTCGATACCCATCGACAACCGCTTGGTATTCGTGACGAAGAGGTCGTCCCCGACGAGCTGAACCGTCTTGCCGATTTTGTCGGTAAGCATCTTCCAGCCGTCCCAGTCGTCTTCGGCCATCCCATCTTCGATCGAGATGATCGGATACTTCGCGGCCCAGTCTGCCCAGTAGCCGGCCATCTCTTCCGAGGAGAGTTCCCGGCCGTCGGACTTCTTAAAGACGTATTTCTTCTTTCCGGCGTCGTAGAACTCGCTCGACGCGGGGTCCAGGGCGATCATCACCTGATCTCCCATCTTGTAGCCGGCCTTCTCCACCGCCTTCAGGATTACCTCTACGGCCTCCTCGTTGGATTTTAGGTTCGGCGCAAAGCCACCTTCGTCGCCGACGTTGGTGCTGTAGCCGCCCTCTTTTAGGATGCCCTTGAGGTTGTGGAAGATCTCGGCGACCATTCGCACCGCTTCCCGGATGCTCTCGGCACCGACCGGCATGACCATAAACTCCTGGAAGTCCACCGAGTTGTCCGCGTGGGAGCCGCCGTTGAGGATGTTGGCCATCGGAACCGGCAGCACGTTGGAGTGGAACGCGCCGAGGTACTTGTAGAGCGGGAGATCGAGGTGATCCGCCGCCGCCCGGGCAACTGCCATCGAAACGCCCAGGATGGCGTTGGCGCCGAGCTTGCCCTTGTTCTCGGTGCCGTCGAGGTCGATCATCGTGCGGTCCACCATTACTTGATCGAGGGCGTCGAGGCCTTCGATCTCGGTGCCGATGACGTTGTTTACGTTGTCTACCGCCTTCGAGACGCCCTTGCCCAAAAACCGGGACTTGTCGCCGTCTCGAAGCTCCACCGCTTCGTGTTCTCCCGTCGAGGCCCCGGAGGGTACCGCCGCCCGTCCCATGGAACCGTCTTCGAGATATACATCGACTTCTACCGTCGGGTTTCCTCGGGAATCGAGGATCTCCCGCGCTTCTACATATTCTATGGTGCTCATGACGGCAGTATGAGGCGATGCCGAAGCCTGGTCAAGGCAGACACGGCGCCCGACGCCCGCCCTTGACCTCCCCGGCACGGCGGTCTAGCATCTTTTAGGACTCAGCAATGATACCCTTCGACCTTACGCCCGAGCTTCTCAACCAGATGATCCACGCGATGGAGGATCAGAATACCAACTACCTCCTCGACGTCTCCGACGGCACTCTCCGGGATACTGCAACCGTGACCGATCCCGAGGCCCCGGAATTGACTCCGATTCCGGATTGGGAACCCTCCGACGGGTTCGAGTTGATGGAGAGCTTTGTCGCGGGGTTGGCGAATCCCGAGTGGCGGGGGCGCCTCCGGGAGGCCCTCACCGGGGGACGGGGCGCCTTTAAGCGCTTCAAGGCTACCGCTAAGCAGAACCACCACGTTATGGCGGCCTGGCGGCGTCACAAGCGCGTGCGGATGCAGCGGCGGGTTTACGACTGGTACAACGACCTCCGGGACACCTGGGGACTCAACCCCTTGGAGCCGGAGGAGGGAAGCGAAGACCGGCAGGCTCTCCTCTTCGAAGACTTCTCCCTTCGGCGGACGAGCCTCGGCCCCTATAGAGAAGCCATCCGGGAGCTCCTCGGCGCGGCGCACCGGGAGCTCTATCGGAAGCTTCCCGCCCCCTTGGCGGAGTCCCTCTACGAGGAGCCGCCGTGGCTTCCCTCCGAGGCCCCCGGTTCGTTGGTTCCCGAGGGAATCGTCGCCCTAGACCCGGAAGAAGCCCTCGCCGGCGTAGTCTGGGGAAATCGCCGGGGGGCCCTCTTGGAGCTCGGTGAGATTCTCGTGCGTCCCGACTATCGCGGGATCGGCCTCGGGGGGCTACTCTTTGATCGGTGGGTGGACGACGCGATAGCCGAAGGGGTGCCCTACCTGCTTATCCGCCGGGGTCTTGCCCATCCGGCGATCCGCGCCCTGGCGGCCGCCCGGGACTTCGAGGCGACCGAGGTGGGGTATCTCTATTCCCCCGACGTGTCGGGCTAATCCGGGAGCTTGTAACCTTTCTGCGCGGCAATCTCCCGGCGCAGGGCATCCGCCTCTTGATGGAGCTCTTCCAAGCGCTCCTCGATTCTCCGGGCGACCGCTCCCCGGTGGTCTTCCCCGGGGCCGATCGCTTCCCGAATCTCTCGGCGAAACTCCCGGCAGTTCAGGACCGGTCCCACCTTCAACCGGACGACGTCTTCGGTGACTAAGTCCATGGTCATGTCGCCGTCGGGGCTAATCCGTAAGATGTTTCCCGCGAGACCGATCATCACCATGTTTTCGAAGGTCCGGACATAGGAGTCGACGGTTCGAAGGACCCGCTTGGTATCCGGTTCTCCGGGACGGTACCGGGTTCCCGCCGGAAAAACCAGGATGATGTGCCCTTCGTGCTTCAGGCGGATCATGTGGCGGGTGGCGTGATGGTTTATCTCCGCCGCCTTCTTGGCTTCGAGACTCTGTTCCTCCGGGTCAATAACACGCTCGAGGGACCGGGCGGGGTAGATGACTATTCTGGTGTAGGCCTCGCTGAAGGCCCGGACGATGCGGCTCTCTTCGTTCAGCTTCATTCCGGCGATCGATACAATCGAGTCCGCGACGGCCATTCCCTTTTCGCCCTCCCCTTTAAGGAGGTAGTAGAGGCAGGGAATATCGAAGTTGGAGTAGTGCTCCATCAGAATCAGGCTCGGCCTGCCCTGTTGGGCGAGGGCGAACAGCTTCTCGAGGTTTTCCATCCCTTCGATGCCGCTTCCCGGGAGAATTAACTCCGTGACAATGCTCTCGACGATACGCCGGTTTGTTAAGTTGCTCTCTTGAAATACCGCATCCCGGGTAATTACGTCCGGTTGTCTGGAGTGCCGTATCAACTCCTGAGCAACCGCTGCGTAGCGTTCACGGATGGGAACCATAAACCGGAAGCGTAGCGCGAGGATCGGTTAGTGTCAAATCTTACCGCCGGCGCTTGAGCCGGAAGCGGCACAGCTGGTAGGTTCTTTGATCATCAGATGAAGATTCTAAAGATTTCGGCCTATCTCACGATGGTCCTCCTGATAGCCGGCTGTTCACTCTTCTCCCTGGATCGCCCTCTGGTGGTTTCCGTCGGAGAGGTGCCGGAAACCTACCATCCCCACCGCGCGGAGACCCTCGGGGAGGCCTTCCTGGCGAAGAGCCTCTACGAAACCCTGGTAACCCGGGGCGGGCGGACCGACTCCCTCTCGCCGGCTCTCGCTGAGAGCTGGGCGGCGGACGAGGAGTACCGGGTCTTTACTTTTACCCTTCGGGAAGACGCCCGGTGGAGTAACGGAAGCCTGGTTACCGCGGACGACGTCCGGGAATCCTGGCTCGCCCTCCTGGACCCCGCCCTCGAGGCTCCGAACGCCTGGTACCCGAGCCGCTATATCGCCGGGGCCCTCGAGTACGCCGAGGGAGTCGGAACCGCCGCAGAGGTCGAGTTAACCGTCGTCGACGAGCGAACCCTCTCCGTGGGCCTCCGGGAGCCCCTGTCGGTCTTTCCGGCGCTTCTGGATCATCATTCCCTTGCCGTAGTCCCCCGGGACGAGGGCGTCTTCGGGGGACCCTACGTTCTCGATAGCTTCGAGACCGGGGTGGCCCGGCTAAAGCGCAACCGGCGCTACCACGCCGGGGAGGGCTATAACGTATCCCGGGTAACCATCCTCTCCGACCCGGGAACCCGGAAGGTGGACTGGACCCTCGGCGCCGGGACGGATGCCACCGGGCCGGAGGACAACAGCGCCGTGGATTCGATAACCGCCCTGGTCCTGCCGCTTCCCTCCCTCGACTACCTTATGTTCAATACCGCCTCGGAGCCTTTTGGGGACACCCGGCTCCGCCGGGCCCTCAGCCTCGCGATCGACAACGAGGCGCTCCTCCGGGAGATCTTTCCCGGCCCCGTTGCGGCCCCCGCAGTTCCGGCGGATAAGACGACCGACCGGGCCGAAGCGCGGCGGCTTTTGTCCGCCGCGGGATACGGGGGCTCGGTCGAGGCCCCGGCCAACACCCTTTCGGTCGAGCTTCTCGTCAACGACCGGGACGAGCACCGGCGCATGGCCGAGGCGGTCGCCGAGCAATGGCGGGAGGTTCTGGGAATCGAGACCCGGATTGTGGAGGAAGAGTGGCCGACCTACCTCCGGCTTAGGGAGCGGCGGTCTTTCGAAGTGGCCCGGGCGGGATGGCTCGGGTACTACCCCGACGACGCGGCGATCCTCGAGGCCTTTGCCTCCGGGGCTTCGGCCAACGACGGGAGCTACCGGAGCGCTCGGTTCGACGAGCTCCTCGGGTTAAGCCGGCGGGTGCCCCCGGGGGAGGAGCGCCGTCGACTCCTCGGAGAGGCGCGGCGAATCCTCATCGGCGAAGACGCGGCGATCGTGCCGCTGTTCCATCGGCAAGAGGTAGATCTGGTAGATACCGAAACCTGGTCCGGGTGGGACGATCCGCTCCGGGGTCGCTTTTCCCTGCGCTACCTTACGCGGCGGTAGGGAGGGCGCCGGCTCCGGCGGCTACCATCGGTAAACAGGCCGACGAGCGCCGCTCCGGCGATAAAGCCTCCGATGTGGGCGGCGTAGGCAACGCCCCCGGCCCGGCTTCCCGCCCCGAGGGCCCCGGCACCGTTTAGCAACTGAAAGACGAACCACATCCCGATCGCGACGACCGCGGGGACGGTGGTCAGAATCCGAAAGAGGATTACCCGGACCCGTTTCCGGGGAAAGAGCACCAGGTATGCCCCGAGAACCGCGCTAATGGCCCCGGAGGCACCGAGGCTCGGCACTTGCAGGTTCCGGCCGAAGGCGGCGGAGCTGAATACGTGGGCCAGGGAAGCCAGAACGCCGGTTAGGAGATAAAAGACGAGGTACCGCCCGTGCCCGAGGCGATCCTCGATGTTGTCCCCGAAAATAAACAGATAGAGAAGGTTCCCAAGAATGTGGGCCAATCCCCCGTGCATGAACATCGAGGTAATCAGGGTGATGTAGACCGAAATAGGGGTCTCCCGGAGCCCCGGAAGACGGTAGCGGCTCCCGGAGACGGGATCTACCACCTCCTGGTCCCGGGTCACGATGTCCTGCCCCGAGAGAATCTCCTCCGGGACGGTGGAAAAGGCGTAGGTAAAGTCCGGATCGTTTCCGAGCTGTTGTAGAAAGACAAAGACCAGGATGTTCAGGATGATGAGAACGTAGTTGACGATCGGAGTGGTCAGGCGGTCGCTGTTGTCGTCTCCAATCGGGATTATCATCTTCGACTCAGAAGTCTATCGAAATTCGCGAATAACGAGAACGCCGTTCGCCGTACATAAATTCCGGGTTCCCCGGGTCAAGGACGCGTTGCCCTTCTATCAAAAAATAGTAACCGTAGTTCCCCGGTGGCAGAGTAAGGTCGATACGATACTCGTCCCCGGCATAGTCGAGAAGATGAACGAAAGGGTCGAAGCCGTTAAAGCTTCCCACCAGCCGGACGTCGAGCTCCTCGAAGGGCTTGTCGAAGCGGAAGCTGCTTCCACCGACGCCGGCGAGAAAGCGACCCTGGATATCGCTCCGCCGCAGAACAAACCGAGCGCGGTCGTTCTCGACGCGGGGTCCGCCGGGACGGTACCCGGGACGCGCCTCCGGCGGCACGGAAAAAGACGAAAGCACCCCGCCGTCCTCCGAAAGCGTGTTCGGGTTCGTCGGGTCCGCCGTCCAGACCCCGTCGACGATCAGACGGTAGGCTACCTCCTCCACATCCGGAGGTACCTCGTAAATCAGGGCGAAGAGCCCGGCGTCGGTACGGGAAAAGACGTGGAGCTCTCCGTAGTCTTCGTGGCGAAAGGCAGCCGCGACGTACCGCGGGGGAACGCCCCCGGCCTCGGCGTAGGTAAAGACCAGGTATCCGTCGACGATCCGGGGAGGCTCCGGCTCCTCGAGGGCCCGGGCGAACAGGACCGCCTGGTAACGGTCCTCTTCGCTGGACCATATTTGAGAAAGTGATAGAATTAGCAGCAGGATCAGGACAGGTAGACGCCGCGCCATATGCTATATTCAGGGTCGACAAAAAATGACCCATCGTTTACTCCAAAGATTACAATCTCGCGTCCGGCGCCGACAATAGAGTAGGAATGCCCAGCCGAAACGACCTCGACCTATTCAACAAGACACTTGTCGGTCTCGGAAACGAGCCCTCCGTCACCGCCAGGTGGGGGGAGGAAGTCGAAACGATGCCCCCGGGCGAGGCGGAAGAGGGCCCGGAGCCCGAGCAGCCGGAAATCGACATGGGATTCGGAGACCTCGGCGCCGACTTCGAGACGCCGGAGGATTTCGGTGAGGATGTCGCTGAGGACGCCGATGAGTTCGACCTCGGCGACTTTGCCGAGGAGAGCTTCGGCGAACCTCCGGCAGAGATTCCCGACGAGCCCAAAGAGGCCGA
>JBKHCS010000207.1:0-2764 GCA_046541715.1 Spirochaetaceae bacterium | reverse complement strand
CCGGAAAGCGCTCGAAGTAGGCCCCGAGAAGGGCCATCGCCGCGACCAAGAGGCCTAAAAAGGAAAAGACCACCGTCATCCCGACGGCCATGAGCTGAAGTCCGTCTTGCATCATTAGAGGCATCCTATATGTTGAGTATCAGGCTATTCCCGTCGCTCCGAAGGCCGGAGCTCGGGACGCCGACTGCCGTTTCCAGAAGAAAATCTCGGGTCTTCAGCGCTTCCGGTGCGCCGTCCGGGAGCTCTGCGATCAGATTGTCGTCTCCCCGTCGGACCGGTGTTATCCGGACGCTTCGAATCGCCGAAGCCTCGGCATCCCACTCGGCATCTAGGACAATCCCGTCGAGGATCCGGTTTCGCGCCTTCTCCCAATCGAATGCGAAGTTCCCCAAGCTGTAGAAGATCGGTACGCTGCGGTAGACTTCCAAAGGACACACCACGTGGGGGTGATGCCCGAATACGAGGGCGGTGCCGGCGTCGATTGCCGCGTGGGCGACGGTGCGTTGGTAGTCGATGACCTCGGGGCTACTCGAGACACCCCAATGCATCGATAAGATAACGCAATCCGCGGTCTCTTTCGCCTTACGGATGTCTTCCACCAGGGCGGCGAGCTCCCCCTCGTCGGGCCAGGTGACCACAACCGGAGGTGCTCCGGGCATTTCGAGGGCCCGGCGGCCGGGCTGGTAGGCGTTGTAGGCCCGCACCGTGGCGGCTCCCGGGCGGCTGTCGGTGGCGGGTACCAGCTGAGGCCAGAAGACGCTCGTCCGGCTGAGCATTGCCACGGTTGTGTCTCCCTTGGTAACGACGGCGGGCTTTCGGGCTTCGGTAAGGGTGGCTCCGATACCGCAGATCCGAAGACCGAGAGACCCGGCAGCATCCACCGTGTCGGCTACGGCCTTAGGATCCGCGCTGACGTTGCTCGCCATGGAGACCGCATCGAACCCGGCCTCCGTGAAGGCGCCCAGCATTTCCGGCGTGCTGTGGCGCCACCGGTCTTTGTACGGTAAACTCGGTAGCGACCGATCTCGTGCCACCTCGGTGAACATTCCCTCGGCGTGGCCGAGGAGAGTATCCCCGCGTTCCAAGAGAGAGCGGACCTTGGAAAATGCCGATACGGGGTCGTCGCGCTCCTGGATGTTCGTGTCGCCGACGATAACTATGCGCATCCTCTCTTCTCCCTGGCGCTCTTGTTATTTCACTTAATAAAACCTAATTCCACATGATACCACAAACACGCTGGTTGTCAACGTGTGTGGGGTATCAACAAGCCTGTTGACGGAGCCGGCCCAAATCCCTTCTTAGTATAGAAATATCCCGAATTAGACGGCTTAAAAGCATTTTCGGGGCACTATCGGCCGCAGAGCCTTTCTCCACCGAACGTTAACCCGATGCCGTCAACAGGCTTGTTGATACACAAGATTGACCGAAGTTGCCGGCGTGGGTACGCTATTACCACAATGCTTCCGATTGTCACGATTCCCGACCCGGTGCTTCGCCTCGAAGCCAAGTCCGTAACCGACATAGACGCATCGATTCGGAGTCTCACGGATCAGATGTTTGAATCCCTCGAAGAGGCCCAAGGTCTCGGGCTCGCCGCTCCCCAGGTGGGTAGGTCGCTCCAGCTGTTTATCGTCTACATCAAGACCGATATGCCGCGGGTCTTTATCAACCCGGCGATCCTCGAGACCTCCCTGGAGACGACTAAGCACGAGGAGGGTTGCCTGAGCATCCCCGGTGTCTACGCGGACGTCCTCCGGCCCGAGGCGGTTCAGGTGCAGGCCTGGAACGAGAAGGGCAAGCCCTTTTCCCTTTCCGCCGACGGCCTTCTGGCCCGGGTAATCCTCCACGAATACGACCACCTCAAGGGCGTCCTCTTTCCGGACTATCTTCCGAAACGCCGAAGGGAGAAGATCTGGAGCAAGTTCGAGACTCCCAGCGAGGTGTCGTGAGCCTCCGGGTTCTCTTCGCCGGTACCCCCACCTTCGCCCTTCCGGGCCTACACGCCTGTCTCGAGGTTTCCGAGGTCGTCGGGGTTTTGACGGCCCCGGACGCGCCGAAGGGCCGGGGACGTCGCCTTATGCCGCCCCCGGTCAAGGAGGCGGCCCTGGCCGCGGGTGTGCCCGTGCTCCAGCCCGAACGCCTCGGGGGCGATGCCCGGGAGCAGGTCCAAAGGCTAAAGCCCGACCTCTTGGTCTGCGCCGCCTACGGACGTATCTTCGGGCCGAAGCTCATGGCGCTCTTTCCCGAGGGGGGCATCAACGTCCATCCCTCTTTGCTCCCACGGTTTCGGGGGCCGACGCCCATCCAGGCGACCATTCTCGCCGGCGACCCGGAGGCCGGGGTTACCGTGCAATACCTCGCTCCGGAGCTCGATTCCGGGGACATCTTGGCCCAAGAGGCGATTGCCCTGACGGGGAACGAGAGGTACCCGGATCTCGAGGAGCGACTCGCCGCTCTCGGGGGTAAGCTCCTCCGGGAGGTAATAATCGATCTGGAAGCCCGTACCGCCGTTCCTCGCCCGCAGAACCACGACGAAGCGGTTTACTGCCCCAAGATCAATAAGGAGGACGGTAGGATCGATTGGAGCCTGCCTGCCCTCGAGATAGACCGGATGGCCCGGGCATACGACCCATGGCCCGGAGTCTTCACCTTTTTCGACGGTGAGAGGATGGCCATAAGGGAGCTTGCGATCGTCGGGGGTAGGGCCGAAGCCGGCAGCCCGGGCTCCGGGGACACAGCCCCCCGCCGGGATGCCGCTGCCGGG
>JBKHCS010000206.1:0-2765 GCA_046541715.1 Spirochaetaceae bacterium | reverse complement strand
GATGATAGCGGTCGGCTGCGGTCTTCGGCCGACACATCTTCCCCGGGACTCACGCGGCGGCATTTGATATACTTCGGTTGTGACTCTCGAGAGTTTGACGTCGGTTTTTCGCGCATTGGGCAACCGAAGCGTACGGTTTATCGTCGTCGGGGGCGTGGCGGTAAACGTCCAGGGGTATCAGCGCCCGACGGCGGACCTCGATCTCGTCGTGCAGCTTGATCGAGAAAACGTCCTCGCCGCCCTGAAGGCTCTCGAATCGCTGGGGTATCGGTCGGTACTTCCGGTAGACGCGAGCGATTTTGCAGACGACGCCCGTCGCGAGCAGTGGAGAGAAGAGCGGGGCCTGGAGGTGTTTTCGATGGTAAGCGATAGGCTTCCGGATCTGACGGTCGACATATTCGCCTTTCATCCTTTCGATTTTGACGCCGCGTTCGCCGGCGCAACCGTGGCCGGCACAGAGCTGGCGGATACGCCGGTGCGATTCGCGTCCCCGGACACCCTTATCGAGATGAAGCGCGTGGTCGGACGTCCACGGGACCTCGACGACATAGAAAACTTGAGGTTTCTTGCGGGAGGTGCCTCCAATGGCGGCGACGGACGCGAATAGCAGCGGCGCAGGCTGGGAAGCCGCGACCTTTGCAGGGAGCCGCCGAGCGATGATTCTCCGCGCACGGGAGCGTACCATCTACGAGCGCCTCGAAACAATGGTCGAATTAACGCATAGCGCCGACGAACTGGCGAGACTGGGCCGCCGATGGAGACGGGAGCCCCACCGGCGGATACGCCCGGCCCCAGAATAGCCCCGCCTGTCGGCTACGAAATAGCTTCCACGTCGGCGCGCATGCTCGCGATGTCCTCCGGATCCAAGGTAATGGCACCGCCGCCGGCGTTTTCTTCGACCTGCGGAAGCTTCCGGGCGCCGCACAAGACGTTGATGCTGTGCCCCACCCCCTGTGCCGCGGTCCAGGCGATTACCAGTTGAGTCATCGTGGAGTCGTACTTCCGGCACAGCGGTTCCCACTTCTGGGTGAGCTCGATGATTCTTCTGAGGTTCTCCTCTTGAAACCATTTTACCTTCTGCTTGGCTAACCCGCCGCCGATCGGCGTATCGAGATCGTACTTTCCGGTGAGTACGCCGCGCTCGAGGGGAGAATACGGCTGGAAGGTGACGTTGTGCTTGGCGCAGAGATCGAAGAACATCAGTTCCGCGCCTCTGTCGAGCATGCTGTACTTTTCCTGGATGATGTCGAGGTCGCCGGCCTTTACGTATGCGTCGAACTGCTCCCGGCTTAAGTTGGACGCGCCGATAGCACGGATTTTTCCCGCGGCCTTTAGGTCCATCATGAACCCCATGGTATCCTCGACGGGGGAGGGAAAGTCGGGGTGTTCCTGCCAATGGACGATATAGATGTCGATGTAGTCGGTTTTGAGTCGGCGCAAGCTTGCGTCGATCTCGACCTGTAGGCTCTCGGGCCGGGTGTTGCGCATCAGCTTGATGCCGTCACGCTCCGCCTGCAGGTATCCCTCGTCGGAATCCCACCGGAGCCCGCACTTGGTGGAAAGCACGTAGTCCTGCCGGCGTCCCTCGAGGGCCTTGCCGACTACCTCTTCGCTGTGCCCGAGTCCGTACGCCGGGGCGGTATCTACGAGGGTTATGCCGAGTTCTCGTGCCCGATGGATGGTTCGGATGGATTCGCTGTCGTCGCTCGGTCCCCAGTTGCTGTCGCCGCCGATCGCCCAGGCGCCAAGGCCGATTACCGAGGCTTCTATGCCGGACTTTCCGATGGTGATGTGCTTCATTTGGTGTTCCTTTCTTCGATTGTAGTTCTGGGACGTTGGTTTACCATAGCGCAGATGGAGCATTGCGAGAACCGATGGTGCCCCCGGCTACTCGAACGTATCCGGATCAGCCCACACATCCGATCCCCGGCGTTCGGCCGCCTAAAGGTCCGTGGCTGCAAAGTCGGTGCCCTTGAAGAGCAGCTCTTCCGCCGTCTGAACCGCCAAAGCATAGGCAAAGCAGTCGCCGAAATTGAGGGCCGCCTGATGACGCCCCTTACCAAAACGAAGGTAAGCATCGACGGCGAGCTCGGCCTGCTCCTCGTCAACGGGGACAACGTCGATCTGCGCCCGGGTAATAAAGAGCATTAGTTGGTGGACACCCGCCTGGCCGTATCGCGCGGCGAGGACAATCCCGGTCTCGACATAGCCGGCGGCCGACAGCTTTGCGGAGGAAGCCGCGACGATGCGCCGGACAAACTCGTCTCGCTCCGGTTCGTTCTGAAGAATTGCGAGAACCGCCGATGTGTCCACAACCACTAGCTCGGCACTCCACGTTCATCGTAACCGAGGATCTCCTCCGCAGACCGATTGTCCAGGACGGGTAGCCTCTGGGTATTCTCCGCGATCGAAATGAGGCCGTCGACCCGCGTTTCCCGGAGGCGACCAGTTCGCGAGCGCCGTACCTCCACAGCCTCCCGGAGCGCCATTGTTACCGCCTCGGTAATGGAAGTCTGGGATAACTCCGCCAATTCGCGGGCCAGCTCGTGGGCCTTATCGTTCTTTATGTTGAGTGGCACGGTAATCCTCCGATAAAGAGTTGATTCCTCCTTCTACCATAATAGCACGAAACCACGGAAAAGTCTCGGAAGACACCTACCCGCATAACCTAGGATTGGCCTTGCGGGGCTCTCCCGCGCGGCTTTGATATACTTTGGTTGTGACCCTCGAGGGATTGACGTCCGTTTTTCGGGCATTGGGCGAAC
>JBKHCS010000205.1:0-2766 GCA_046541715.1 Spirochaetaceae bacterium | reverse complement strand
GACCCGGGTCCCAACTGCCCCGAGCTCCTCGGATACGACGAGAATATCGAGCGCGTGCGGACAAGATAGTTCGCCGCCGCAAGGCCCGCAGGTCCGGCTCGTAAGACGAAAACGTCTCGCATTACGGGGCCACGCTAGGGACGGATGACGATAAGGTTACCCCGGGGCCGTGCGGTGATAGAAATAATCTGATCGTTCCGTTCGACGACATCTACTTGGACCAAGAAGAACATCGTTTCGGAGAGCTGCCGGGGGCGGTAGAACACATTTCCTCCCGGAGTCTCGAAGAGCAAGAAGTCTTTATCGGTACCCCAGTTGCGGAAATTCACGCCTTCGATGTCGGTGTCTACCGTACCGTCCGGGTCGAGCGTAAGCGTACCAGATGGGCCGGTCTCCATCTCCCGGGCCAGCCGGTGCTCCGAGAGAGAGTACGTCGACAGGACGTCTACCCGGAACGCCTGCCACTCCCCGGACATGTCCGGCAGCGTCAACTCATCCGCCTGCACCTGGTCCTGTTGAGCACAGAGGGGCGCCAGAGCAAGAAAGAAAAGCGCCGGTAGAACGAGGCTCCGTGATAAAGCTTTCATAGGTCCTCCTTACTCGAGGCCTTCGATCGACTCAAACCACCCGTGAAGTGCCGAGAAATCCTGCCGACCAAGGCGACGATTCTGCGCGAATCCATAAAGTTGTCCGCACATCGAACCTATCGGCAAAGGAGAGGCACTTCGATAGGCCGTATCTATCGCAAGTTGAATATCTTTGCGCATCAGCTCCAAGGGAAACTCCGTCGGGTATTTCCGTTCGGAGAAATTTCCCCTCTTCGCCGTCACAAATCCCGGGGCGATCCGGGAGGTCAGCAGCGTATCCAGGAGCATCTGATAGGGAATCCCGATATCCCGGCCGAATCGCGCAACTTCGCAAAAGGCGGCCATCTGCTCCCCCAAAAAGAGGTTGACCGCCGGTTTGAGGGAACTTCCCATGCCCACAGGTCCCACGTGGACAACCTTCTGCCCCATGGCTTCCAAGAGTGGGCGTGCCTCGTCGAGGTCCTCGGCGTTTCCGCCCACTGGATCTTGTTCTGTTGTGGACCAGGAGACTCGGCGCCGCTGCCAGGAGGTTCCGGGCCATCCGAGAACCCATTAAGCCCAGTCCGAAGAAGGACACCCTCACCGTCGCTACTCGGTTTTGACCTTCTCTCCCTGTCCCAGGGCGAAGGCTTTCTCTCCGTCGAAGGCGATCAGGTGCTCGGTCTTGATAAAGTCGTGACCCTTCTCGCCGATCTTTGCCAATAGCTCAACGATGTCGCCGTGCCGAACGGTTCCGCTCTGAGCGTAGAATCGGCAGCGCCAGTGGTCCGTACAGAAGGTCTCCGGGTTTCCTTCGGGCCATACCTTAGTCCCCCGGTTGCTTATCATCGATATTTTGAGGCTATCGGTGCTCGCTTCCTGGAGGGCCGCCCCGAGCTTGTCAGGGGTCGTGTCTGCGTCGTCGATAAAGACGTCGACTCCGACGATCTCCTTCTTCGCCGAAGCCTTCGGCGCCTTGGTGTAGGTGATCTTCTGCCGCTCCCAGGCCTGGTAGCTCACGGGTTCGAGCTGTTGCGGCTTCCGGCCGAGGCGAGCGACTACCGCTTCGGCAAACTCCCGGGTTCCGACCTTTTCCTTGCTGATGCCTTCCTTGTAGATGTCGTAGGTGTGTACTCCGTCTTCGAGGGTCCGAAGCCAGGCGTTATGGACCTTTTCCGCGACGTCGGGTTGCTTGATGTGGGCCATCATCATCACGGCTCCAAGGAGCAGGCCCGAGGGGTTGGCCAAGTTCTGCCCGGCTCGTCGCGGAGCAGAGCCGTGGATGGCCTCGAACATCGCGTAGTTCTCCCCGATGTTCGCCGATCCGGCGATACCAACCGATCCGGCGATCTGAGCCGCTACGTCCGAGAGAATGTCCCCGTAGAGGTTCGGCATGACGATGACGTCGAAGTTCTCCGGCGTGTCGGCGAGCTTTGCGGCACCGATGTCGACGATCCAGTGCTCGCTCTCGATCTCGGGGTACTCGACGCGGATCTCGTCGAAGACCTTGTGAAAGAGCCCGTCGGTCAGCTTCATGATGTTGTCTTTGGTAAAGCAGGTAACCTTCTTGCGCTTGTTCATCTTCGCGTAGTCGAAGGCGTACCGGATAATCTTCTCCGACCCGGGGCGGGAGATCAGCTTGAGACACTGGGTAACCTCCGGCGTCTGCTGATGCTCTATGCCGGCGTAGGTGTCTTCTTCGTTTTCCCGGATTACCACAACGTTCATTCCCGGGTGCTTTGTCTTTACGAAGGGGTGGTAGGCGACGCAGGGACGGACGTTCGCGAAGAGGCCGAGGGTCTTTCTGGTGGTTACGTTTAGGCTTTTGACCCCGCCTCCCTGGGGCGTTGTAATCGGAGCCTTCAGAAAGACCTTCGTCCGCTCGAGGCTCTTCCACGACGAGTCCTCGATCCCCGAGCTGTTGCCCCGAAGGTAGACCTGTTCACCGATCTCAATTTCTTCAATGTCTATCGCCGCCCCGGCTTCCTCGAGGACGTGAAGGGTCGCATCCATAATCTCCGGTCCGATGCCGTCACCCCGGGCAACGGTAATCGGAGTCTTCTTATCAGCCAAATCTGTCTCCTTGACGCGCGTTTTCGCCCAATCTTAGTTGGGCCCTCGGTTAATTGCAAGAAACGTAATTGCCGGAACAGGGAGCCGAGGGTGGCGGCTCCCGGAAGGCGGACCCCCGCGGCGGCTC
>JBKHCS010000204.1:0-2797 GCA_046541715.1 Spirochaetaceae bacterium | reverse complement strand
GGAATTCCCCACAACGAGCCGCGGTACGACCTCGGTACCCAAAGCCTCGCCGAGCTCCTCGAAATCGCCGCGGACCGTGGGCTTCGGGTCGACATTCACTGCGACGAAAGCGACGACCCCCAATCCCGGCACGTCGAGACCTTGGCGGCGGAGACTATCCGTCTGGGGCTCCAGGGTCGCGTGACCGCGTCCCACATTACCGCAAGCGCCACCTACGATTCCTACTACCTCCACCGGCGGCTCCTTCCCCTGATGCACCGAGCCGAGCTGTCGGTCGTCGTAAATCCGTTGATCAACGTCCACCTCGGGGGGCACTACAGCCACCCGGCGCACCGGGGGATGGCGCCGGTTAAGGAGCTGATCGCGGCGGGGCTTCGGGTCGCGGCGGCGCAGGACTGTAACGAGGACCCCTGGTACCCCCTGGGGAACGCCGACATGTTCGAGGTGGCCAAGATGGCGGGGCACATCGCCCATCTGATGGGGGAGGGCGATTTCGCCGTACTCTTCTCGATGATAACCGAGGCGCCGGCGGCGATCATGGGCTTCGAGGATTATGGGATTTCAGAAGGGGCCCCGGCGAATCTGGTGCTCTTTGAGGCCACCGGCATCAAGGAGGCGCTACGCACCTCGGCCCGCCGGGTGGCGGTTATCCGCCGGGGGGTGGTTCGGGCGCCCTAGCTTCGGCCTCTAGAGCGAAGCGATGCCGTTCGATTCCAGGACATCGGCGCCCCACCGCAGGACTCCCGCGCTGATCGCGGCGATGTCCTCCAGCTCCTCGGAGCTCAGAACCAGCCTACCCTCTTCGTATCGACGGATCGTGGCGTATTCGTCTAGGCCGGAGAGCTCGTACCCGAAGTCCGGATCCATGCTGTCGGGGATCTTAGCGATCAATACGCCGAGATCGTGAACGAGAGGAACGGGGTGGCCGAGAGCGCAGAGTGCCGCCTTGAGCGCCTTTTCAATTGCCTGCTGGAACAGGTAGGCGACATTCTCCGGGCGCACCCCTTCGGTTCCAAGGCCGGACAAGAGAAACGATGCACTGTCGTGGTCTCCTCGAGCGATGCGCAAGAGCTCGGTTGAATAAGAACGCGGAAACATCCGCTCCTGGCTCTTTGGGCTCATTTGTCCCCCCACAGAACCCTGCCCTCGTCCCGGATCAGCATACAGACGCCCCCGACCTCGGCCCGCGATTTGAACTCTTCTTCGGTAAAGAAGAGAAGATCGATCGGCCGGAAGTCGGTACGAGGTGACGCGTATATCGCCCTTTTCGCCGCCGACATGGTTTGCTCATCTCGAAACAGCAGGGCGATATCAACATCCGAATCCTCGCGCAATTCACCGCGCGCTGCCGAGCCGAACGCCACAATCCGCGAAGGCGAGCCGCCGACCGAGGCACATGCCGAGAGTAGCCAGTGTAGTTTCCCGTCGAGTATCTCTTTCTGCTCCGCATCGCTCAACGGTGGTGAAGTGTGGCGAATCATTCGGCTGCCTCGCCGGGATTATACCATCGGTGGTCTCGGGAACCAAGGTACTCGTCGTTGCCCGGAAGCGAATGCCGTCTCGCCTAATCCCAGCTCAGACTCCCCGTCTGGTACTCGGTTACCCGGGTCTCGAAAAAGTTCTTCTCCTTGGAGAGGTCGGTGGCCTGGCTCATCCAGGGGAGAGGGTTCTCGGTGCCGTAGAGCTTTTCCAGCCCGATACGCTCGAGGCGACGGTCGGCGATGTACTCGACGTAGTCGATAAACTGCTTGGCGTTCATTCCGAGGATGCCTTCCGGACAGGCGTCGGCGGCGTAGATTGCCTCGAGGGCCACCGCTTGGCGGATCATCTCGGTGAGCTCCGCCTTAAAGTCCGGGGTCCAGACCTCGGGGAACTCCGCCTTTATCGTATTGATAAGGTCGACCCCGAAGGCGAGGTGGAGGCTCTCGTCCCGCATGATGTACTCGAACTGCTCACCGATTCCGACCATCTTTCCCGAGCGCTTCAGTGCGAGCATCATCGCAAAACCGGCGTAGAAGAAGATGCCCTCCATGATGACGTAGAACCCGACGAGGTCGTGGATAAACTGCCGGATGTTCTCGGTCCCTTGAGTACTAAAGGCCGGGTCGAGGACGCTGGTGGTCAGATTGATGACGTAGTCGTCCATCTCTTTGATCGACGGGATCTGTTCGTACATGCCGTAGATATAGTCCGGATCCAGGCCCAAAGAATCGCAGCAGTAGATAAAGGTGTCGGTGTGGACCGCCTCCTCGAAGGCCTGCCGGAGCATGTACTGCCGGCACTCGGGGTTGGTCACGTGGTTGTAGACTGCCAAGACGATGTTGTTCGCCGTCAGCGACTCGGCGGTCGAGAAGAACCCGAGGTTCCAGAGGATGAGCTTCCGTTCCTCTTCGGTCAGCACCGCGTCGTTCTTCCACTGCTCGATATCGTCCTGCATCGGAATCTCTTCCGGGGTCCAGGTGTTCGCAAGGGCGTCTTTGTAGTGCTGCCGTGCCCAGGTGTAGGTCATCGGCAGGATCTTGTTGGGGTCTGTCTTTGAGTTGTTGATGATGCTCACGTTTGTCCTCCTTCGGCCGTGAAAACACGGCTGTTATTTACTTCTGATTGAGGGCAGGGTCCGAGAGGTTTCGCAGACCGAGCCGATTCCCCCGGTGCTACGCACCGGATAAGAGTTCCCTGAGTCTGAGGCACCTCTCGGACCCTGCCCTCTCCGAGAGGTTACCACTGCCGTGTTCCCACGGCCGCCGTTGGTCCCGGCGAGGCGCCCCGAGGGTCCCCGGGGCCGGCAAAGCTCCCG
>JBKHCS010000061.1:0-16241 GCA_046541715.1 Spirochaetaceae bacterium | reverse complement strand
CCCAAGGCGCCGCTTCATTGTTCCTCTTGGTCTACTTCTTTCTCCCGGGGAGCGTTCTAAAGCCCTCCATCTGCTTCTGCAGGGACGACATCGGCGAGGTAACCCGGGTCGGCTTCTCCGCCTCCGTCCGGACCCTTTCGGTTGTCCTCCTCGGCCTCGTCGTTAACCGCCAGGCCCTCGCCGCCGCCGGGGACCTCGGCATCGCCGTTGCGTCGGTGGTATTCCGGAGCATCACCATCGTCCTGCTCCCGGCGATCGGCGTCAACCAGGCCTTTCTCCCGGTGGCCGCCTACAACTACGGGGCCCGGCAGTATCAACGGATGATCTCCGCGGCCTGGCAGTCGGTCGTCTACGCCCTGGTAATCTGCTTTACGGCCAGCTTCTTCGTTATCGCCTACGCGGAAGGGCTCGCCCGGGTCTTTAATCCGGACCCGGAGTTCGTCCGGACCGCCGCCGACGGTTTTCGGATTGCCTTCCGGTTGACTCCCTTGATCATCTTTAACCTGGTGGGCTCCGGCCTCTATCAGGCGGTTGGTGATGCCCGGAAGAGTCTTCTGATCGCCGTCTCCCGGATGGGTTTCTTCTTTCTCCCGCTGATGCTGGTGCTTCCGGCGTACATGGGACTCCCCGGCGTCTGGCTCTCCTTTCCCCTCGGGGAGTTGGCCTCGGCACTCTTCGCCGCGGTGGTCACCTGGCCGAAGATCCGGGAGCTCGCGAGCGCGGAGAGGGCCCAGGAGGTGTTGACGGTCTAGAAAGCCGGCGATCCGAGCGAGGAGGGCTTTGGATTCGGCTTGCAAGAGGCCGGGGCGGAGGTATACTTTTCCCACTATGATAGTTGCCTGGATTGCGAGTCTGATCGGAAGCCTGAACGCGAACCGCAAGCCCTTCGAGGTAGCCGGCGGGATGGCCTTCGCGCTCTTGCTGGCGATGCTCCCTGCGGGAAACCTACTCTGGATTGCACTATTTATCCTGTCGCTGTTCTTCAAGATAAACGTCGCGATCATGCTCCTGTTTCTTGCGGTCTTTTCGCTTGTGGTTCCCTTCGCGGATCCGCTCTTCCACCGCCTCGGCATCGCCGTATTGACCCATCCGGGGCTCTACGAATTCTTTACCCGACTCTACAATGTGGCCCTCGTTCCCTTTACCCGGTTTAACGACAGCGTGGTGATGGGGTCTCTTATCTCCGGCGTCGTGCTATTTCTTCCGGCGCTGGTTCTCTTTCGTTTCTTGGTAATCCGTTACCGGTCGACCTGGCAGCCGAAGCTGGCGGAGAACAAGGTGGTCAAGTCGATCGCCCGGATTCCGATCGTGTCGAAGCTCTCGTCGGGGATTCGCCACTTTACCCGCGTGTACACCGCGGTACAGGGGGGCTGATCGTGGCCAAGAAGCTTCCGAGGATTCTGCGAAAGGAATACGGCGACAAGGAGTACCGCAGGCGGCTCTTGTCCCGGGTCTATACCGAAAAGGGGCGGAAGCTTCTCGCGGAGCACTTCGCCCAGGGGGACGACGGGATCTATCGGCCCGCTTCGGCCGCCGCCGGGACCCCGGAAGCAGACGATGCCCGGATAAAGGAGCTCGCCCGTCTTGCGAAGGAGATCAAGAAGAACCGGAGCGCCGTCCGGAAGGGGCGCATCACCCTGGTTCTCTTGGTTCTTGCGGGAGTTGTCGCGTTCAACCTTCTTCTTAAGAACATGCTCCTCGAGCGGGCCGCCGAGCTCGGCCTCGAGGAAGCCTTTCGTGCTCAGGCGGAGGTCGACAACCTGCGCTTCTCGGCGCTCGGGGGAACTCTGACCATCGATTCCATCCGGGTGGCCGACCGGGACGCACCGATGGAGAACCTCTTTGAGGTGGGACCCTTAGCGTTCCGAATTATTCCCCTGGAGCTCCTCAAGGGCAACGTCGTTATCGAGGAGGTAGCCGCGGAAGCGCTTCGGTTCGGTACTCCCCGGTCGACCTCCGGTGCCCTCCTGCGGTTCGCCGATCCGGACACCGACGATGTGCCGGGCGGTGGTGCCGAAACTGCCGCCGGGGAGTCCGGGGTCGAAGCCGGCTCCGGGTTACTCTCCGGCGGAGCGCTCGACCTTCCGGATCCCCGGGAAGTCGTGACGTCGTACATCAACCAGTCTGAAAGTCTCGCGGCCGTCGAGGTTCTCCGGGAAGAAGCCCAGGAGGCCCGCCGGCGGTGGGAAGACCGGGTCGACGTGCTTACACAAGGCGCGGAGCGCGGGGCTGCGGAGGCCGACGCACTCCGACGAATCGAACCCGGGGAGATCGACAGCGTCGAAGAGGCTCGCAGCGCCCTCGAAACGGTGGAAGGAGCCCGGCGAACGATTCGCGATCTGACCGAAGAGATAGAGGCCGCCGCCGGGGCCGCCCAACAGGATCTCTCGGCGCTTCAAGGGGTCGATTCGACCCTACGCAACGCGGTCGAGGCGGATGTCGACGACCTTCTCAGTCGGCTCCCGGGATTCGAAGGCGGGGTCGAAGGGTTGGTGATGGGACTGATCCAGGGCTACCTCGAGGAACGCCTCGGCGCCTTGTACGCCCAGGGAGAGCGTGGGCTTGCAATCTACCGGCGGTTACAGTCCGACGAGGAAAAAGAGCCCCGGGGAATAGGTCGCCGCGGAACCGTCGTCTCCTTTCCGAGTGCCGGATACCCCCGCTTCTATCTCGGTATCGCCCGGGCATCGGTTGGGAATCCTGCAGAGGGGACCTTCGGCGAAGGCTCGGTGGAGTACCTCTCGAGCGACCCGGACCTGGTTCCCCAGGCTCCCCGGGTTACCTACGGAGACAGCCGAAGCGGAAGAAGACTCGATGTCGAAGCCGTCTTACCGGCGGTTCAGGAAGGAGAGGGGTTGGCCGAAGTGTCCATCTCTCTCTCAGGGGCGGATACCAGACTCCCCGGCGACCTCAGCCAAGGGGTTTTCGACAGTTTATCGGGAACGAGCGACACGGCCATTCGTCTCCGCCTGGAGCGGGGAGGCCGGGGGAGCGGGAGTATCGACCTTCTTCTTCGGGATACGAGCATTGCCGGCGATGCCCCTGAGAATCCGATTCGCCGAGCCCTCTACGACGGAATTGCCGGCGCCGAGAGCGTTTCCTTTGCGGGAGATTTTGCCCTCGATCGGGGAAGGATAGTCGCGCTGGATGGAAGCTCGAACCTTGCGCAGATCCTCTCCGATTCCTTGGCTGCCCTCTTGCGGGAGCAGCGGCAAACCTACGAAGTCCGCCTCCGGGAGGAGCTTACCAGGGTTCTCGAGGAGCGTATCGCCCTGCTTCGGGAAGACCGCCAAGAGCTCGCCGCGGTCGTCGAAGATGCCGAAGCCCTCGTTCGACGGAGCGAATCCTGGAACCAGGTGGTTGCGGAAACCGATCGGGAGATCCGCCGGCGGGTCGAAGAGTTGCAGCAGGAGACAACCCGACGGGCCCAGGAAGAGGCGGAGAGGCGTGGCCGAGATGCCTTGGACCAGATTCGGAACCGGTTCTAGGCTCGTTCGATTTCGGCCCGGGTTACCCGGATCAGCCGGTCGACGTCGAGCATCAGTGCCGGGGTTCCGTCCCCGAGGATAATCGCACCCGAGATACCCTCGAGACCGTCGAAGAGCCTGCCGAGGGGCTTTATCACGCTTTGATAGTTGTCTTGGACCCGGTCGACGACCAATCCGAGGCGCGCCTCGTCGCTTTCGACCACCAACACCTGGGAGGAGCCGTCTTCCGGGCGCGGAAGGTCGAAGAAATCGCGGAGATCGTAGTAGGGGAGAATATCGCCCCGAAGGTCGATTACCCCGAAGGTATCTCCGGCTCCGAAGGCTTCGGCGTCGAGGCATTCGAGGACGTTGGAGATGTTCGCGAAATAATAGTTGCCGCCGACCTGGGTCAGCACCCCGTCTACGATCGCCATCGTCAGGGGAATCCGTAGCGTGGCGGTCGTTCCACCCTGGTCGCCGGGAGCAAGGCGCACGGAACCGCCGACCCGCTCGACGTTCTTCCGGACCACGTCCATTCCGACGCCCCGGCCCGAAACATTCGTGGTTTCGGCGGCCGTGGAGAACCCCGGCTGGAAGATCAAGTCTGCGATCTGTTCCGGGGTCAAGGTTTCGTCCGGGTCGAGAAGGCCCTTCTCGAGGGCTCGCCTTCTAATGGCCGCCTCGTCGAGCCCCTTTCCGTCGTCCCGGACTTCGATCTCGACGGTGCTGCCGACGTGCCGTGCCGCAAGGGTTAGCGTGCCCACCGGGTCCTTTCCGGCGTGCTCCCGTTCTTCGGGCCTCTCTATGCCGTGATCCGCGGAGTTCCGGACCAGATGCATCAGCGGATCCCGGAGCGCCTCGACGATATTCTTGTCGAGCTCCGTGTCGGCCCCTTCGATCTCCAGCCGGATTCGTTTGCTCAGCTGGGTCGAGAGGTCCCGGACAACCCGGCGGAACCCCGCGAAGAGCGTGTCGATAGGGACCAAGTGCATCTCCATCGAAAGCTCCCGGAGCCGCCGGACCTGATCCTCGAGGCGCTCGGCAAGGGCTCTGAGAGCGGTGTCGCCGGTCCCGGCGGCGTGGAGTAGGAGCCCGGACTGGGTGGAAACAAACTCGCCCACCAGGTCCACAAGCCCGTCGAGCTTTTCGGTGGCGACTTTTATCGAGCGGTTGATTCGTAGGTCCTGGTCGGCTTCCGCCGCCTCCCGGCGGAGCTCCTGCTCGCGGAGGGCGTGGATTACGTCGCTCCCGGTGACGCACCCGGCGGCGACCAAGGCCTCTCCGATAGGCCCTTGCCCCGTCAGGGCGGAATCGACATCCGAGGGGGTTACCAATCCCCTCTGGAGAAGGAGCTCGCCGATACGCGTCGACATAACGACATCGTGGGCCGAGGAGCCCTTGTCGACCTCGGCGATTTCGACCTCGGCATCGTTGCCGGCGAACACAAAGATGTCGTGGATCGCGTTTTCCCCCGCGTTGGTGCACACTAAGATTTCCCAGGAAAGGTAACAACGCTCCGCTTCGAGATCCGACAGCGGCGGAACGTCCCGGACCGACGAAAGCGTCAGAGCCTCTCCGAGACCGGAGAGCTCCTGGAGGACCAGCAGAGGGTTGCCGCCGTTCAGAAAATCCCGGGGATCCGGCGCGTAATGCACCCCGAAACAGCGCTGCCTCCCGGGCTCCCTGGGGGCACCTGTCAGGGTTCCGGCTTCCCGGGCTCCGTTGCTTGCCTCGGCGTCCTTGGGAGCCGTCTCCGGTAACGCGGCGGCAATCCGGGACAGAATTTCCCGGGAGGTTTCGCTTTCCTCGGCGTCCCGACCGGCGAGAACCATCCTATTCAGCTCGTCTTTTCCGGCGAGGGCGATCTCGATGATTTCCTTGGTCACCCCCACGACTCCGGAGCGCAGAAGATCGAAGACGTTTTCCAGGTGATGCGCAAAGCCGACGATGACCGAGAGGTCGAGCATCGCCCCGGAACCCTTGATGGTGTGGAGCGCCCGGAACGCGGCGTTTACCGTGTCCGCATCCTGGGGGTCCGACTCGAGGGACAGGAGGGCGTTCTCCAGCTCGGAGAGGAGCTCGAGGGCCTCTTCGCGGTAGGTCTCAAAGGGATCCGAACGACGTCTCATCCTGCCTCTACCCCTTCGATCGGAGGGAGGCCGCAGAAGGCGATCATGTTTCCCAGGCGGCGCACGTTCTCCCTTCCTTTCAAGCGAAGCTGCTTCCGCGCCGCAGTGCACTCTTTTTCCACCGAGTAGAGAAGCTGAAGACCCAGGATGTCAAATTGTCCAAGGTCCTCAAGGTCTACAACGAGGGTGCTTTCGTTCCCGTCGGCGAGGAGCTTTCGGAGTGCCTCGGCGTGGCCCCCGACTTCTTCCACCGTCAGAGGGCCGGCGATGGTGTAGGTCATCGTTAGAACGTCAGCGTCGAGATCAGGCGCTTGAGGGTGGCCAAGAGCTGGTCCTTGGTAAAGGGCTTCACGATCCACGCGGTGGCACCGGCCTCCCGGCCTTGCCGTTTCTTATCATCCTCGGATTCCGTGGTAATCATCAGAATTGGGATCGTCTTTGCCACGCTCCCCGACCGTATGGCACGGATCAGCTCGATACCGTTCATTCGGGGCATGTTGAAGTCGGTTATCACCAGGACAGTATCCTCGGTGAGCTTTTCGAGGGCTTCTTGCCCGTCTCCGGCTTCCACGGGGGAAAAGCCGGCTCCCTTGAGGATTAAGCTGGTCATTTGACGCATCGACACCGAATCGTCGACGACGAGGACACGATTACTCATTCAGACGCTCCTTGAGTTATGGGTAGACGAACGGCGAACCGCACGATCGGTCTTGGGATATCCCGGGTGTAGTCCAGGCCGTTCGCCACTTCGATCGAAGCGCCGAAGCGCTTCAACAGCCGTCGGGCAATATAGAGCCCCGAGCCGTCCTTCCATTGTTCTTCGGGTATTGCGGTAGGAAACGCGTCGAGGGTGTAGAACAGGTCGAAAATCAATTCGCTCTGCTCGTACGGAATGCCGATGATCGGCTCTCCGGAGGCGTCCCGGGCGCTGCTTCTCTTTGCTTCGTTTTCGACGTTGATCACCAGAAAACTGCCGTCCGGTTTTTCCTCGTAGGAGAAATCAACGACGATCCGGCTCTCCCCGGGGGAGTACTTGACCGCGTTTATCAGAAGCTCCTCGAGTACCGATGCCAGATAGCCCCGGTCGAGGACGACGGTTCCGTCGGGAAACCGGGCGGCTTCGAGGACGTCGAATTGCCGCGGGTGCGCCTCCGAAAGCCCCACCAAGAAGGCCCGCGCCTTCTCCGCAAACTCTTTCTTGAGCTCCCCGGCGGGGACTTCTTCGTCTTTCAACTCGAGGGACTCGAGGTTGCCGATAAAGGTGATGTAATCGAAAATCTGTTTTTGACTTTCGCCGGCTTCGACGATCATCGACACGAGCGCCCGGGGTAACTCGCAGCTTTCGGCAGTCTCGTCCTTCAGGTAGTCCCGCAACAATTCCACCCAGAGGAAACCGCCGCCGTGGTTTATCGCGCGGCTGAGAAGCTCGATTATCTGCTTCGTCTGCCGTGCCTCTTTGGTCGCGTAGAGTTGTCGCCAGCTAAAGAGCTGCTTCCGCTCGAGCTCGACGAGCTCCCGCTCGACGGTAATTTTCCGGGCGATCTCCTTGGCGTCCCGCGTCTCCAGTACCTTTTCGATACGAAAAAGGAGCGCCTCCGATTGAACCGGCTTGGTAAGGTAGTCGTCGGCTCCGCTGGTAAAGAGCTCCACCGCCGTGTCGACCTCGTCACTCGCCGTCAGTGCGACGAAGGGGACGTGGTTTCCCGCCGAACGGATGCTTCGCAAAAGGTCGCCGCCGGTCTTCCCGGGCATGTAGTAGTCGGCAACCAGAACGTCCGGTGGCTTATTCTCGAGTTGTATTAAGGCCTGTTCGGCCGATTCCGCCGCGACGACCCGGTACTCTGCCCCCTTGAGGATTGCCGCCAGGTGGGCGCGGACAAGCGGGTCGTCGTCGACGATAAGAATGGTGGCCACCTCTATCTCCCTTCAATTGATATGTTATATCAAATACTATAAATATCAATCTTTTCGTTAGTCAAGAGGGGAGGGCAGAACGGAGTGCAAAACCAGGTCGTCGGTTGTGAACACGCCACCGGCGGGGGCGCTATCCGACCCCCGGGGACGCTATCCAACACCCGGAGAGGTCGCCTGGGCCGCTCGTTTGCGGGGTTGGTTTGCGATCGTAACCCCGGCGATAACCAAGAGGGCCGCTAACCCGTGGTGATAGGAGATCCGCTCCCCTAAGAGAAGCGCTGCGGCGACCACGGTGACCACCGGAATGCCGTTCAAGAAGACGGCGGACCGCGCCGCCCCGAGGCGGGAGAGGGAGAAGTTGTAGGAGAGAAAAGCGCCGAGGGTAGCCCCGAAAACAAGAAAGAGGAGCGCTCCGACGGCGACAAGATCGGGCTCGGGCCACCGCCCTGTGGCGCCGAGCCAGACGAACCCGGGCAGGAAGTAGAGTGTCCCGTAGAGAATCTGGAAGGCCGTTATCTGCAGGGTGGAAAGGGAAGCCGAGAGATGCCGCGCGAGAATGATGTAGCCCGAGGCCGAGAGGACGGCCAGAAAAACCAGAAGATTCCCGAGGGGGCTTCCCTCTTCGATACTCGCGGTTCCGTCCCAGAGCGAGAGCAGAGCGATGCCCGCGATCGAAAGAAGGGCTCCCACCCAGCCCCGTAGCGGCAGGCGCTCCCTGAGAAACAGCGCCGCGAGGACAGCCACGACCACGGGTACCGACGCGATAATAATCGAGGCGCTCGAGGCGGTTGTCCTCTGGAGTCCTGCGGTTTCAAAGACAAAGTAGAGGCCCGGCTCGAAGAGGGCCATCAAGGCTAAACGAAGGTGGCCCTTTAGCGGAATACGCGGCAGACGGCTCCGGAGCAAAATGACCGCGAAAACCAGGCTCGCCGCGGTAAAGCGGAAGACCATATAAGCGACGGCGGAAAAGCTGGTCAGGACCATCTTGGTTGCTACGAAGGAGCTGCCCCAGAGAATGACCGCGGCGAATGCCGCGAGGTACGCAGTGCTGTAACTGGAGTGGTTGTCTGTCACGATTCGAGGACTCTACCCGAGGGCCGGAGCCCCTGTCAAAGCCCCGCGGAACTCGCCGACACGGGTAGTAATTACCCGACAAGTGTCTACAAGCCTGTTGATAGCCCAAAGCACAATTCTCTGCTGGGAAAAAGATTACCAGGATTTTGTCCCGCGTTTTCCGCATTCTTCCGACAAAAGTCCAGCGAAAAACAACTTAGAGCGAAATATCAACAGGCTTGTTGACACTTAAGACACGTAACGGCGGTCCGGCTTGGCACGCTCCTTGATTAAGGAGCTGCGTGAACACCGCAACACAAGAGACGGGGAGGATCGTCTCCGTTCAGGGGAGCGTCGTCGATGTAAGCTTCGAAGGGCGATTACCCCACGCCCGGACCCGGCTGGAAGCCTTGAAAGAAGACGGCGACGCTGTTGTTCTCGAAGTCCTCCTCCACCTCGACCGAAACACCGTGCGGTGCATAGCCATCACGGCGACCCATGGCCTCCGTCGGGGAGACCCCGTGGAGAGCACCGGCGCTCCCATTTCCGTCCCGGTGGGGGAAGGTCTCCGGGGCCGGGTGATTAACGTATTGGGAGAGCCGATCGACAAGAAGGGCGAAATCGAAGGAGACCGGAGACAGCAGATCTACGCGGACCCCGTCTCTTTCAACCGGCAGAGCACCGGCAACACCGTCTACGAAACCGGCATAAAGGCCATCGATCTCTTGAGTCCCCTCGAAGAAGGGGGGAAGGCGGGGCTCTTCGGCGGAGCCGGTGTCGGAAAGACGGTTCTGATTATGGAGATGATCAACAATATCGCACGGTTTCATTCGGGAATGAGTGTCTTCTGCGGAATCGGCGAGCGGAGCCGGGAAGGGGAAGAGCTCTACCGGGAGATTCGAGAGGTGGACGTTCTCGAGAACGCCGTTCTGGTGTTCGGCCAGATGAACGAGGAACCGGGGGCCCGGTTTCGGGTCGGGTACACCGGGCTGACCCAGGCGGAATACTTCCGGGACGAGAAGCGGCAGGACGTGCTGCTCCTCGTAGACAACGTGTTCCGCTTTATCCAGGCCGGGGCCGAGGTCTCGGGGCTCCTCGGCCGGATTCCGTCCCGAGTGGGATACCAGCCGACCCTCGCCGGCGAACTGGCAGAGTTCGAGGAGCGAATCACCAACACCGAGGCCGGGGCCATTACCTCGGTGCAGGCGGTCTATGTCCCCGCAGACGACTTTACCGACCCTGCGGCGGTCCACACCTTCGGCCACCTCTCGGCGAGCATTGTCCTTTCCCGGAAGCGGGCGAGCCAGGGGCTCTATCCGGCAATCGATCCGCTGCAGTCCCAGTCGAAGATGCTCACCCCGATGATCGTCGGAGAGCGCCACTACCGGATCGCCCGGGAAGTTCGACGGACGCTGGCGGAGTACGAATCGTTAAAGGATATCATCGCAATGCTCGGAATGGAGGAGCTTTCCGCCGACGACAAACGGGTGGTTAACCGGGCCCGGCGTCTCGAGCGCTTCTTGACGCAGCCGTTCTTCGTCACCGAGCAGTTTACCGGCAACGAGGGCCGGGTGGTCTCCCTGGGTCAGACGGTAGAGGGGTGCGAGCGGATTCTCGGAGATGAGTTCGCCGACGTCGGAGAAGGGAGCCTCTACATGGTCGGCGAAGTCGACGAGGTGGACAAATCATGACCGTCGACGTCTTTGCACCGAACAGAGGGCACCATTTCGACGAGATCGTCGCTCTCGATGTCGACACCGTCGAGGGGCGTTACGGAATACTCGAGCGCCATATCGACACTGCCATGGCCCTGGACGCGGGCTTGCTCCACATGCGGGACCGGGCGCAACAGGAGCATTACGTCGGTCTCGACGGAGGAATCCTGGTGAAAGTAGGCTCCGGGGTCCGCATCTGCACCGCCCGCGTTATCGTCGGACAGGAGCTCGGGGTTATCGAGGAGGGACTTCAAGAACAACAGGATGAGGGGGAAAGGAAGGACGAACACCAGCTCCGGGCCTTCGCCCGTCTCGAGTTGCAGCTAAGCCGGAGTATCACCGGCGCCGAGGGGGGGAACCTTTGAAACATAAAAGGGCCGGCGAGTTCCGCTCCGAGCTCGGCAAAAAGGAACGGCGGCGTGTCGCTGCGCAGAAGCGCCAAGACGACGAGCGCTGGTTCGGCCTCGGTATGCTCGGCTTGGTCGGATGGTCCTTCTCCATCCCGGTTTTGATCTTCCTGTCCCTCGGGATTTGGATCGACGCGACCCGGCAGACGGACTACTCCTGGGCGCTCATGCTCTTAGGGATTGGGGTTATCGCCGGTGGGGCAAACGCCTGGTTCTGGATATCCAACGAACGAAGGCATATCGAGGAAGACCAACGCAATGAATGATGTTGTATCCTACTTTGGAGCGTTCCTCGCCGGCGGAGGAGTCGGAGCCCTCTTTTTCTGGGGGCTCTGGGTCTCGCTCCGGATCGCCGAAAGGCGAGGGAGCAAGGCGCCGATCCTTATCGGAAGCTTTCTTTTGCGGAGCGCCATCGTCGTCGGGGTGATGGTGCTGATATTGCGGCTCTCGGACGCCTACGGACTCATCGCCTTTATGCTCGGCTTCTTGCTGTCCCGATTCGTGATGACCTACACGCTCGGGAGGCATCATGGCTAACACACCCGATACTCTCGTTTTCTTTACCTGGGAGTTCGTCACGATCAACGGAACCCTGGTGTTCTCTTGGATGGTGATGGCTGTAATTCTTACCCTGGGCCTTTTGGCTACCCGGAACCTCCAGACCGGTCGGGAGGTGTCCCGGCTTCAAAACGGTCTGGAGATTCTCGTTCGAGCCCTGCGTAACGAAGTAAAATCCCTCGCCGGCCGGGAGACCATGACCTACGTCTCGTTTATCGGGACTCTCTTTCTCTTTATCTCGGTCTCCAATATTTTATCCCCGGTCCCATTCTACCAGCCGCCGACCAGCTCCATCTCAGTGACCGCCGCTTTGGCGGTCGCGGTGTTCGTGGCGGTCCCTGTCTACGGTATCGCCGAGAAGGGCATAAAGGGGTATCTCCGGCATTACATCGAGCCGTCTCCGGTTATGCTGCCCTTCACCATCATCAGCGAGCTCTCGAGGACCCTCGCGCTGGCCATCCGTCTGTTCGGAAACATCCTGAGCGGCACGATGATCGTCGGCGTGCTTCTCTCCTTGGCGCCCCTCGTGGTCCCGCTGCTCATGGAAGTTTTCGGGCTCCTCATCGGCCAGATTCAAGCCTACATATTCGCCGCGTTGGCGGCAGTCTATATCGGATCTGCGATCCGAATTCAGGATCGAGCACAAAAGAGCACAACAAAGGAGTAATCATGGATAGCGTAACCATAATCGGAGCCGTCTCCATTCTCACCGCCGGCTTTACTATTGCTATCGGATCGATCGGGCCGGCCTTCGGAGAAGCTCGGGCCCTTTCCCAGGCATTAGCCTCGATGGCCCAGCAGCCGGATGAGGCGGGACGGATAAGCCGTACCGTCTTCGTCGGGCTGGCGCTCATCGAATCGACGGCTATCTACGCCTTCGTCATCTCGATAATCCTCATCTTCGTGAACCCCTTCTGGACGCAGGTGGCGGGATAAGAGATGCAGTTCGATTGGTTCACCTTTGGTGCCTCTCTTTTCAACTTCATCCTTCTCCTTGTTCTGCTCCGGGTATTCGTCTTTAAGCGGGTCGTCCGCGCCATGGAAACCAGAGAAAAGCGACTCGCCCGGCAGTGGGACGAAGCCCAGGAGGCCCAGACGGAGGCCCAGGAAGAGAAAGAGCGCTACCGGCAACAGTTGGACGAGATAGAGCAGCAGAGAAGACAAACCCTCGACGAAGCCCGGCGTGTTGCCGAAGAAGAGCGGGAAAAAGAGCTTCGGAAGCTTCGGGAAGAGATGACGGAAAAGCGACGGGCCTGGGAAGAGAGTCTCGAAGCGGAGCACAGCCGGTTTGTGGCCGAGGTTCGCACGCGTCTCGGCCGGGCAACCGTCGATACGGTGCGGGCCACCTTGGAGGAGCTTGCCGACGCCAGTCTGGAAGAGAAGATGATCGATCGGTTCCTCAAAGGGTACGACGGGGAGGTGGACGCCGAGGGGGAGAAGATACAGGTATACACCGGACACCCCCTGCCGGAGGAGTCCCGGCGACGCCTCGAGGACCGTCTCGGAGAGATGCACCCGAAGGCGTCAGGTATTAACGTCGCAGTCGACGAGGACCTGCTCTGCGGCGTCGAGATACGTTTTTCCGACAAGCGCATAGGGTTTTCCTTGACTCACCATTTCGACAACGTAGAGGAGCGCCTGGGGGATATCCTCAAAGAGGCGGAAGGACGCGCCGGTGAGTAACGACAACCCGATTTTTTCGACTCTCGAGGCCATCGGTACCACCGCCGGAGCCCTGGCGCCGCGGAACATCGAGGAGTATCAAGAGGAGATTGGCGTCGTCACTTCAGTCGGCGAGGGAGTCGCCCGGGTCTCCGGCCTCCGAGGTACCCGCGCCCGGGAGCTACTCGAGTTCCCCAGGGGTGTCAGGGGAGAGGCCTTCTCCCTCCTCGACGACGATATCGCGGTTATGCTCCTCGACCCGGCAAAAGAGTTGCGGGCCGGGGCCCTGGTACGGAGCACGGGACGGGTTACCAGTATTCCGGTCGGAAAGGGGTATTTCGGCCGGGTCGTCGACGCTCTCGGGCGTCCCCTCGACGGCAAGAGGCCTGTCGACGAGGCCGAGCGGTGGGAAGTCGAACGGCCGGCGCCGGCCATCATGGACCGGCGCCCGGTGGATCGCCCCCTCCAGACCGGAATTCAATCCATCGATGCCCTCATTCCCATCGGGAGAGGGCAGCGGGAGCTTATCGTCGGCGACCGGCAAACCGGCAAGACGGCCGTTGCGGTCGACACCATGATCAACCAACGCGACTCCGACGTCGTATGCGTCTACTGCGCCATCGGGAAGCGGAGCTCCGCGGTGGCCCAGGTCGTAGCGGACCTTAAAGACCACGGTATCTTCGGGCGATCGGTGGTGGTCGTGGCGACGGAAAACGATCCCCCGGGGGCGAATTTCGTCGCAGCCTACAGCGCGACAACCCTTGCCGAGTACTTCGTATCCCAGGGGCGCGACGCCCTCATCGTCTACGACGACTTGACACGCCACGCCCGAAGCTATCGGGAGCTTTCGCTGTTGCTCCGCCGCCCCCCCGCTCGGGAGGCGTACCCCGGCGATATCTTCTACGTTCACTCCCGGCTCTTGGAGCGAGCGACCCAGTTCGACGACGAGCACGGCGGGGGATCCCTGACCGCGCTTCCCATCGTCGAAACCCAGGAGCAGAATATCTCGTCCTACATACCAACCAATCTCATCTCCATTACCGACGGGCAACTCTACCTCTCGCCGGTCCTCTTCCAGCAGGGGGTTCTCCCGCCGGTGGACATCGGGGAGTCGGTCTCCCGGGTCGGCGGCGACGCTCAGGTGGCACCCTACCGGCGGGTCGCCGGGGACCTTCGCCTAGCGTACAGTCAGTTCGAGGAGCTCGAGAACTTCGCCCGCTTCGGTGTTCGCCTCGATGAGGAAACTCAGAAGACCCTCGACCGGGGGCGCCGGGTCCGGGAGGTACTCAAACAGTCGCAGTATCAACCCCTTGCGGTCGGCGACCAGATCGTTACCCTGCTATCGGTAACCCGGGGCATCCTCGACGATGTGGAGGTTGATCAGGTCGGGGAAGCGAAGGGGCGAATTCGGCGGCGCTGTCGCGAGCAGGCCGGTGACTTGCTCGAGGCTCTCGACAGGGGGAAACCTTTGAGCGACGACGACTTCGACCGGCTCGGGGACATCGCCGCGGCGGCGGTTCAGGGTTCCGGCATCGGCGAAGGTACTGCAGGGGATTCCAGTGGCGAGTAAACAGGCTCTCGAGAGACGAATCTCGAGCACGGAGGACATGTCCTCCATCGTCTCGACGATGAAATCGTTGGCAGCGGTAAACGTCCGGCTCTTCGAAACCGCGCGCCGATCTCTGGAGGCTCAGGTCGACGTCCTCGAGCGCGGTTTCCAAGTCGCGCTCGCTGGGGGCGCCGGGCCCGGAGGACCGGATCTCGGTCGCCGGGACGAGGAAGGCGGTGGCGCGCTCTATCTGGTGTTCGGTTCCGTCCAGGGGATGTGCGGACAATTCAACGACCATCTGGCCCGGTACGTCGATCGGGAGATTCAGCGGCAGGAGAAGGGACCGGCAATTCTCGTGATCGGAGACCGGATTGCCGGGAGTCTCTCGGCGATGGGCTATTACGCGCACGAAACCCTCCCGGCGAAGAGCTCCATAGACGGTGTAACCGAGCTGATATCCGAGCTGTTGCATCGGATCGAAGCGTTCCGGGCGGACGGCCCCCGGCGGATCTTTCTCTTCCACAACGAGGTGGCTACCCGGGTTTCTCACCGCCCGACTCACCGTCAGATCTTGCCTCTCGACGAGGTGTGGCTTGCGATACTCCGGAGAGAAGTCTGGCCCGGGCCGACCATTCCCCAGGCGATAACCTCGACGCCCCGGCTCCTCGAAGAGCTGGTGAGCAACTATCTCTTTTCGGTCATCTATCTCGGGGCTCTCGAGAGCTTGGCCGGTGAGAACGCGGCCCGCCTGTCTTCCATGCAGGCCGCCGAAAAAAACATCGAGGAACAACTCGAGGATCTCCACCGAGAGCACAACCGTCGTCGTCAGGCGGAGATTACCGAGGAGCTCCTCGATATCGTGGGCGGTTACACCGCCCTCGGTGGGTAGCTGCCTGCCGATTAGAACAAACCAGCGGAGGTAATTATGTTTCTCTACGAGCTCGTTTCTGCCCTTGTCATCGCGTTTCTCTTCGCCCTCTTATTCAGCGTGCTGTTCCGCCGGGAAGGTACGTCCCCAGGGTTTACCTTTGCCTTCGTGCTCTTCTTTCTCTTTGCCTGGGCCGGCGGCCTTTGGCTCGCACCTCTCGGGCCGGCGGTCTTCGGCGTCTACTGGCTTCCGGGTGCCCTCCTGGTGCTTCTGGTTTTTCTGCTCCTCGGCATCTTCGTCGACCGGGAGCCGCGGACACGTCGGGAGGCGCAGGCGGAGTTGGAAACCCGGCAGGCCATCGGAACCCTCTTCGGCGTCTTCTTCTGGTTACTCATTCTTGGACTGGTGGTTGCGATCGTCCTCGGATACGTAACCCGATAGCTCCTACCACCAGCTGACCGATGAGCGCGGGCGTCACACTCGCGACCCCGATAACCACCCATTCCCGTGGTCCCAGAGGCGCCACTTGGAGAATCCCCGCGAGGGGACCCCAGAAGGCCGCGAGGGCAAAAAGGGCGCTACAGAGGAGGAGGGCGCCCCAAACGAAGGGGTTCGCAATAATCTCGTTTCTCCGGAGGCGGCTCCGGGGTGAGCGCATGTTAAAGACGTGCCAGAGCCGGGCGAAGCCGATACCGAGGAAAGACACCGACACCGCAAGGTCTCTGTCGCCGGTCGTCTCGTATACCCAAAAGAAAGCCCCGAGGATGGCCCCGGCGATAAGGGCACCCCAGGCGAAGATCGCCGTCAGGTGGGAGGCCTCGAGGACCCCTTCCTGCGGGTCCCGGGGCGGTTCGGTCATTATCCCTTCGTGACCTCCCCCGAGTCCCAGGGCAAGGGCAGGAAAGACGTCGTTTATCAC
>JBKHCS010000203.1:0-2824 GCA_046541715.1 Spirochaetaceae bacterium | reverse complement strand
TCGTCGGCTGGTACAAGACGCCGACCGAGCGGACCTTCTCGCTTATCGCCGACATCGTCGAAGGACCTCCCGAGGAGACTCCCGGTTGGCACGCCGGGGAGGTAGAGACCTCCACCGCCTGGGCCTACAACGAGGGCGCGATGGCCATGGAACGGGCGGTCATCGACAAGGCCCACGCACCGAAGTGGATGGGCTCGTCGTTTAGCAAGCACGACGGTTCCGGCTTCGTGACCTTTATGGGCGCCGAGAGCATGTGGGTTCCGATGGAGCACCACGAGTACTCCGACACCGCCACCATCGGTAACCCGAAGCGGGCCTCCAAGGAAAAGGGTGAGAAGTATTTCGAGATCGCCGCGGAAGCCTTGGCCAAGCTCGTCGAAGAAGTCAAGAAGTGGGACATCAAGGTTCCCGATGAGAAGCGGCACTTCGTAAACCGCGCATAGTCAACGTTGGCTCTATGCCGGTCTCGCGCCGGCACCAAGCCCTCGGACTGCGGTGTAACCCCCCCGCCCTATGGGCGGGGGTTTTTTTTGTCAATTGGAGCCCCCGGGTTGCGGATTCGTTGACAGATTTCAAAACCCATGAGCAATGGTATGGTAAGACAGTTGTTCACAGCACAAAAGGAGGCATCAAATGAGTAACGCCGCAACAAGAATCGTGCTTGCGCTGCTGGTGTTTAACCTCGCGGCTCCCCTGCTATTTTCCGGCGGTGGGCAGGAGGCCGAGCAGCCGAGTGAGTTCGTACTTGGGTTTATGTCTTCTTTGAGTGGGCCCTTCGCCGCCGTGGCCGAGACCCAACGCATGGGAACACAACTCGCGGTAGAGCAGATCAACGACGACGGCGGCCTCGACATGCCCTGGGGCCGGGTCCCGGTCCGGATGATCGTCACGGACGACGAGGCGAGGCTGGATGTCGGTGTCCGCCGTTTCCGGGAGCTCGTCGACGAGGGCATTCACGGTGTCGTCGGAACCGTCTGGGATCCGATGGCTGCGGCAATCAACGAGGAGACCCAGATTACGCCGGTCCCCTACATCACCTCCGGCGTACCGGCCCTCGATTCGTTCAGGGCGGGGAACCCGGCGCCGGCATCCTACTCGGTTGGCTTTACCCCCTGGAGCATCGGTTACCTCGCCGGGGCTTCGGTGATCAACGAGCTCGACGCCGAGACCATCTACTTTGTCTCCCGAGCGGATTCCTGGGGCGCGACCATCTACGAAGGGCTGGAAGCCGCGCTGGAAGAGCACGGCGGCGAGGTTGTCGGATTCTCCGAGTTCCCCCAGGGGAACGTCGACTTCTCGACGGCCGTCAACGAGGCGCTAAAGCTGGAGCCGGACATCTTTATGGCGGTCCAGTTCGCCGGTGACGCCATCGCCCTGTTTAAGCAGGCCTACGACATGGGGTTGACCGAAGTGTCGACCATGTTCAGCACCTGGATTACCAACGGTGTTGCCCAGGGAATCCCCGGGGACGCCCTTGCCGAGATCTACGCCCTGTCCTATTTCTACCACGACATGGACGGATTTCAGGACCCGATCCTCGCGGAGCGCGTACGGCAGTATACCCAGAGCTATATGGCCAGGTACGGAGAACCTCCCGACACCTACGGAACCACCGCCTACATCGCCACAAGGGTCATGTTTCAGGCGGTAGAAGAAGCCGGCTCCTTTGACGTAGACGCGGTGTCGAACGTTCTCGCGACGAAGACCTTCGAGACGGTCAAGGGGGAGACCTACTTCCGAGAGGACCATCAGATGGTCGGTGACTACCTGGCCTTTATCGTCAAGGGAAAGAATCCCGACAACGCCGGCGGCGAATGGGACGTATTCGAGGTGATGGGTTACTTCGGTGGCGACGCCGCCCTTCCGAGCCTGGAGTCCCTCGGTTACTGAGACCTCGATTCGGCCCCTATGCTTTCTTCTGGAGATATCCTGATGACCCAAGATGATATGAAGCGCCTGGTGGCGCGGAACGTGGTCGATATGGTGGTGAGGAGCGGCCTGAAGGTCGGGTTGGGAAGCGGAACGACGAGCGAGTTCGCGGTTCGTTACATCGGCGAGCTACTCAAGAAGGGAGCTCTCTCCGACATCATCGGCGTCCCAACGAGCACTCAGACCGAGCTTGTCTGTCACGAGCTCGAAATACCCATTACGACGCTAAACGACCCACGGATCGGCGGGCGCCTCGACGTTGCCATCGACGGCCCCGACGAGGTGGACGCAAAGCTCAACCTGACGAAGGGAGGCGGCGCCGCCCTGACGCAAGAGAAGATTGTCGGGTACGCCTCGGAGCGCTTCGTCATCATTGCCGACGAAACCAAGGTGGTCGAGCATATCGGGCTTGGGTTTCGGATCCCCGTCGAGGTCTTGCCGATGGCCCGGGTGCCGGTAACGAGGGCCCTTGAAGCCCTCGGGGCGGACGTCCAAGTCCGGATGGCGGTGCGGAAGATGGGCGCCGTGATTACCGACAACGGGAACATGCTTCTCGACATTCGCTTTCCCGAGCCGATCGACGCCGAGGCTATGGAAAGAGAGATCAATACGATTCCCGGGGTCCTCGAAAACGGAGTCTTCGCGGTGCGGAAAGCCGAAGTCTGGGTCGCCTACCAGGACGGCCGGGTCGAGGAATTGAAGCCCCGGGGCTAATGCTCCAGCGCCGCAATCCGGTCGAAACCCGCCTTCAGGAGGCCGTAGTAGCTCCGGTAGATCGGAAAGATGCGGTCGTAATGATCCGCGGCATCCTGAGAGAATTGGGTCATCGTTTCTACGGTAAGAAGCCCGACGATCTCTTCGAAGCCGGACCAGAGCTCGAGGCCGACGCCGGCGA
>JBKHCS010000009.1:0-49880 GCA_046541715.1 Spirochaetaceae bacterium | reverse complement strand
GGGGCATTGGTCAGGAGCATACCCGGGGCCTAGAGCGATGTCCAGAAGTTTCTCTGTACCGAGAGGGCTTCGTCGAGCTCCCGGAATACCGAGCCTTGTCCGGCATCCGGGCGCCGGGGATGCTCCGGAGCCTCGGAGTCGAGGTGCCCTGCGAGGACCTCGATGACCGCCTTAACCGAACCTTTAAGCGCCTCGAGGTTGTAGCCCCCCTCGAGAACGTGGAGAAGCCGCCGGTTAGTATCATTCCCGTCGAACGAGAGAAGCCGCTCGGTGACGGCGGCATATCCTTCGGCCGTAAGCCCCATTCCCGCCAAGGGGTCCGCCTGGTGGGCGTCGAATCCGGCGGATACGATGAGCGTATCCGGTGCGAACTCCCGGACAACCGGAAGCACCAAGGCATCGATTCCCAGGAGGTAGTCGGGGTCTCTTTTTCCTCCGGTCATCGGCAGGTTGACGGTAAAGCCCTTACCCGTGCCGGCGCCCGTTTCGGTAACCCTTCCGGTTCCCGGGAAGAGGGGAGACTGATGGAGGGAAACGTAGAGCACCGATGGGTCCTCGTAGAAGGCCCATTGGGTTCCGTTCCCGTGGTGGACGTCGTAGTCGAGGATGGCCACCGTTTCCCCGGGATACGCCTCTCGGAGGGCCCGGGCGGCGACGGCGACGTTGTTGAAGAGACAAAAACCCATGGCGCGGTTTGCCTCCGCGTGGTGCCCCGGAGGCCGGGGAAAGACGAAGGGGAGAGAGACCTTCCCCGCGCGGAGCCCGAGGGCGGCGTCGACCGCCATTCCCGCGCCCCGGAGGGCCGCGTCGAAAGAGCCGGGGCCGAAACCCGTGTCCGGATCGAGCATCCGTTGAGGCCCTTCCCGGAGCCCCTGGAGACGGTCGATGTAGGTGGTGTCGTGCACGAGGGCGAGCTCGTCTCGACGAGCATCCCGGCCGCCGTAAAGATCCCACTCGGGAAAGCTTTCTGCGAGCATGCTTCGGATCGCCTCGAGCCGCTCGGGGCGCTCCGGATGGCCGGGACCGTTGCTGTGGTCGAGGCACCGGAGATGGAAGAAGAGTGCGGGCACCTCTTTCATAACAGAGAGTATAGAGTCATCTAAAGGATAAAGCGCAGTCCGAGGTAAGCGTGCCCGTCGAGGGTGAACGCCGGGAAGAAGATGATGTTCCCCGATACTTCGCTCATCAGCTCGAGGCGGTCCCGGAGGGAGTAGCGAATTCCGACGGGAACCCGGATCCCAAGGCCGACCGAGGGATCTTCTTGGTCACGCTCCATCTCGTAGCCGCGGGTGCTGTCGTCGTTATAGATCTCGGCTACCCCGCCGGCTCCAAGGTACCAGCGTACCCCCGGGGGCAAGAGCTGCCGCCAGAGCCAAACGTCCAGAAAGATGGAGGTATGGCGGTCGAGGGACCATCCAATAAGAACGGAGAGCCGGTCTTCGATTACCAGGGAGAGTCCCGTGGGGTCCCCGGCGGCGACCCCGACGGCCACCTGAGCCTCGACGGTTTCGGACGCCGCGAGAGAGAAAAGCACTACCGCAGCGAACACAAGGGAGAACCGCGTATTCACAACCGGTAGTGTTTCGCTTCTTTTTAGAAACATCAAGCTCTCCACGCTTGACCCGGGCCGGTCGGCCACGTAGCTTTTTGCCGTGGCGCTTCGGCGAATACCCTATTTCTCACTTCTCTTCCTCTTTCTCCTGTTGGTCGTTTCCCCGGGGGGGCCGGCGCAGGAGTCTCCGGGACCGGAGAAAGAGCCGAACCAAGCGGTGTCGACCTTTGTCGTGCCGATTCACGGTAACATCGAGCCACCCCTCGTCGCGTTTCTGCAGCGCAGCGTGGAAGAGGCGAAAGCGGCGGGCGTGGAAACCATCGTCTTCGACGTCGATACCTTCGGTGGGAGGGTGGACTCGGCGCTTCAGATTACCACCTTGATAGGTTCTCTGGACGACATCCGCACCGTCGCCTACGTTACCCTGAGCCCCGAGGGGTCCGGTGTCAGTTGGTCCGCCGGGGCGCTTATCTCCTTCGCCGCGGACGCGATCTACATGGCACCCGGGACCTCGATGGGGTCTGCGGCCCCGGTTATCGCGGCGCCGGGGAGCGAACCCGAAGCGGCGAGCGAGAAAACCGTCAGCGCGGTCCGCACCCAGATGGCGGCCCTAGCGGAGAAGAACGGTCACCCGAAGGGCGTGGCTCTCGCGATGGTGGATACCGCGGTCGAGCTGGTCGAAATCAGCAGAAACGGAGTAATCGACACAATTACCCGAGCTGAGCTCGACGCGATCTCCGAGGAAGAGCGGGAAGCACAGGGAATCGAAATCGGGCCGGTCGTCTCTGCCGAAGGGAAGCTCTTGTCCCTTACCGCCGGGGAGATGGAGCGGTACGGCGTCTCTTCCGGAACGGTGTCGGACTACGAGGGGCTCTACGAGCTTCTCGGTACGACGGAAAGAGAGGTTCGGCGCCTCGAGCCGGATTCCGCGGACGATCTTGTTGCCTTCCTTACCAGTGGGGCGGTTACGAGCCTTCTGGTCCTCGTCGGGCTGGTGGCGCTTTTCTTGGAGGTGACGAGTCCCGGCTTCGGTATCCCCGGCGCGGTCGCGTTGGTAGCTTTCGCGACCCTCTTTACGGCCAACTCGCTCCTCGGACGCGTCGGGTCGGTGGAGCTCCTTCTCTTTGTCGTCGGTGTCGTGCTCCTGGTTCTGGAGCTCTTCGTGATACCCGGGTTCGGCGTGGCGGGAATCTCCGGTTTCGTCGCGATCGGCGTCTCGCTGGTTCTTTCCCTCCAAACCTTCGTGGTCCCCTCGGTTCCCGGCGAATGGCAGCAGTTTCACCGGAATCTCCTTATCGTGGGGATTAACGCGGTGGTTGCCTTGGTTGGATTCTTCGCCCTGGCTAACGCCCTTGGACGTTCCCGGCTCTTTCGCAACTTGACCCTCTTCTCTACCCAAGAAGCGACCGCGGGGTTTACCGCCCAGGACGTCGATTCGGCGGCCCGTCTCGTCGGAAGGGAAGGGACGGCGGTAACGACCTTGCGTCCCGTGGGTAAGGGGCGGTTTGACGACGAGATCCTGGTCGTGGAAACTCAAGGGGAGTACCTGACCGCCGGAGAGGGGATACGCATCATTGCCGCCGACGGCAACAGAGTCGTGGTTACGAGGAGATCATGAGCGTCTGGGAAGGCCTCGCGCTTTTGGGAGCCGGGCTCTTGGGTATTATCGTCGAGGTCTTTGTCCCGGCGGGGGGGTTAATAGGTATTGCCGGAGGCGGCGCCATTATCGCTGCAGTCATTCTTGCCTATACGCAAGGAGGAACCTCCGTCGGCGTTATTGTGTTGGCGGCCTCCTTGGTTCTGACGCCGGTAATCATGGTCGTGGCGTTCAAGCTGTTCCCGGTCACTCCCCTGGGGAAACGCTTTATCTTGGGGACGACCCTCGGCTCCGGAGACGAAGAGGAAGAGGGAAGCGCCGAGGCCGACGGCACGGGGGCGAACGTTCGGGTCCAGGTTGGCGACCGGGGGACGGCGAGTACCGTGCTCAAGCCCACCGGTGTCGCTACCATCAGAGGGAAGCGCTACAGCGTTCTAACCCGGGGAGAGTATCTCGCCGCCGGGACGGAGCTTGAAGTGATACGAGTCGAAGGAAATCGAATTCTCGTTCGGGAGGCGTAAGCAGTGGAGGTTATCATTCTCTACGTCCTGGTGGCGATTGTCGCCTTGGGCATTCTATTCCTGTTTTTGAAGTTTTTCGGATTATGGTTTCGGGCGCTCCTTTCGGGGGCTCCGGTCGGAATCCTCCGGTTGGTTGGAATGTGGCTCCGGAAGGTCGACCCCGGAACGATCGTCGATTCCCGCATTATCCTGGCGAAGGCGGGGATTCCCGTCGACTCGGAAATGTTGGAAACCCACTTCCTCGCCCGGGGCGACGTTCGCCGGGTCAGCCAGGCCCTGGTTGCGGCCAACAAGGCGGCGATCCCTCTGCCCTTTCAGCGGGCGGCGGCCATCGACCTGGCGGGGCGGGACGTTCTCGAGGCGGTAAAGACCAGCGTCAACCCAAAGGTTATCGACTGTCCCGACCCGGAGAAGGGGAAGCAGGCTATCGAAGCGGTCGCGAAAGACGGCATCCAGCTGAAGGTGAAGGCCAGAGTGACGGTGCGGGCCAATATCGAGCGGCTCGTCGGGGGCGCTATCGAAGAGACCATTATCGCCCGGGTCGGAGAGGGTATCGTTACCACCATCGGGTCCTCGGAAACCTACAAGGCGGTCTTGGAAAACCCGGATACTATCTCCCAGCGGGTCCTCGAAAAGGGGCTCGACGCCGGAACCGCGTTCGAGATTCTGTCGATCGATATCGCCGACATCGATGTCGGGGAGAATATCGGGGCCAAGCTCCAGGCGGACCAGGCGGAAGCCGACAAGCGGCGCTTCCAGGCGGAGGCCGAGAAACGCCGGGCTGCGGCCCAGGCCCGGGAACAAGAGATGATCGCCGAGGTGCAGGAAAACCGAGCGAAGGTGGTCCTCGCCGAGGCGGAGATTCCCAAGGCTATCGCGGAGGCCTTCCGGAGCGGAAACCTCGGCGTGATGGACTACTATCGACTCCGGAATATCGAAGCGGACACCGGCATGCGCGACAGTATCGGCGGCGAATCGGACCGGAACAGAACCAGGAACGAATAGTGCGGGAAATCGTCGATCTGATCATCGGGGCCTTTATCGTGTTCTTGCCGCTTTTCGTCCTGCTGCTCCGGCGCCGCCGCGTCCTCGAACGGCAGCGGCCTGTCGAGGCACCGGCGGAAGGCCAACCGGGGGGCCAACCCGGCCGCGCGCTTGGCCCCGAGCCCGGCCGCAAGCCCGGAGGCCAACCCGGCCGCGCGCTTGGCCCCGAGCCCGGCCGCAAGCCCGGCATTCCGGCGCCGGAAGGCAAGTTGCCGGCGAGGGAGGCGCCGGTTTCCAAAGAGGCAGCCCCTGCAACGGCTTGGGAACGGGTAAACCGCCTCTCTCCGGGGCGCCGGGCAATCGTGATGGCGGAAATCATTTCCAAACCCTTGGCTCTCCGGGACCGTCAACCGTGGTCCTAGGGCTTCTTCTTATCGTCTTACTCCTCGCCGGGTGCTCTCCGGAGGCAGCGATTACCCCCCCGGACGCTCAGGAGTCCGTCGCCCGTTTCCGGGAAAGCGTCGAAACACTTGCGGTGTCCGAACGCTACGTCGGCGAGGAATGGACCGCGGCCACGGTGCGGGCGCTGGAGAACCCGACGACGGCGGTTTTGCCTTTCGTCGAGGATCTGACCTTCGACGCGACGGCGCCCCGGGCGATGGCCTTTGAATTTCAAGCGGTTCGGGGGCACGGTATCACCATCCGGGGAGACGATGCGGTGCTCTTGGAGCTTTTCCACCGGCCCGACGGCGAAGACCCAGGGCGGCAGGTTTCCGATCCCGCCGCCGACGGGGAGCTTGTGGCCGTGGCGGACCGGCTTCCGGGGGAGGGGGCGCTCTATTACGAGCCCCAGGAGCACGGACGCTATCTCCTCTTGGTCCAAGCTAGACCCCTCGACAATCCGGATATCCGCCTGAGCGCCACTACCGAGGCGCTTCTGGAATGGCCCGTTGAAGGAACCGGTCCGGAAGACGTCTGGAGTGTCTTCGGCGATTCCCGAGACGCCGGCAGGAGGGTCCACCACGGGATCGACATCTTTGCTCCCCGGGGTACGAGCATATTCGCCGGCTCCCGGTCCCTGGTAAGGCGTGTCGGCACCAGAGACCGAGGTGGGAACATCGTTACGCTCTACGACGAGGCGCGGGGTATCTTTCTCTACTATGCCCACCTCGACGAACACCGAACCGAGAGAGGTCTGACGGTTGGACCCGGGGACCTAATCGGGACAATGGGCAATACGGGAAACGCCGTGACGACGCCTCCGCATCTCCACATCGGCATCTACGACGAGAATTGGCGGCGGCCCCTCGATCCCTGGTATTTCTTCGTGCCGGCACGGCGGGTAGAACGATTGCCCGAGGTTGCCGTGGAGGACCTCAATGGATGGGTGCGTCCCCGTCGCGACATGCCGACGGTCCACGCGCATCCCGATTTTGTCGGGGGAATCGTTCCCTCTCCGGCCCGGTTCGACGCCAGGGGCAACCCCGTGGATCCGTCGTACCGGCCGCCACGTCTCTTAGCCCGGGGAGAACGGGTTCCGGTGCCCCTTTCGGCGGGGGACGCGTTGCGGGTTCAAGGTACCCACGGTCCCTTTGTTCGCGTCGAGCTTTCCGGGGGCCGGACAGGCTACGTCGAGCGGTCGGCCGTCGAACGTGCCGCCGTCGGCATCGAGGAGCTGTCTCTCGGCCGGGAGACGCCGGTGCTCATGCGCCCCGAGGAGTCGGCGGATCTCCGGGGAACCCTCGGCGAGAACCAGATCGTGTCGATTCTGGCGTACGCCGGGGATTACGGCCTGATTATCTACCAAGGCTATGCCGGGTGGATTCCCTTAGGGAGAACGGAGCTGCTTCCGGCGGGGTAGAGTCCCGCCGTCGGCCGGCTACTCCGGGGTCGACTGGTCGAGAACTTGTCGCAGCTGCTGGTAGTCGACTCCGCCTATGAACCGGGCCATCGGTTTGCCCCGGATGTAGACGACCACCGCCGGCACGTCGAATACAAGGTACCGCCCGGCGGCACCGGGCATCCGGTCAAGATCTACGTGGAGCACCTCCATGTCGGGATAGCGCTGACCCAATCGGCCGATTCGGGGACGCAGGCGCTTGCAGAGGGAACAGTCGGCCCGGGTAAAGTAGAGCAGAATCCGGTCCCAGGCGAGAACGCTATTCTCGATGTGGCGTACGGATTCTGCCTCGGTCATAGGCCCATACTACCTTCCAGGGCCGCCTATCCACAAGGTCCGGTCCACAGCGCCCCGTGTGATGGTTGACGGGGTAGCCGCCGCCACGGTGTAATGGCAGCTTACCGATACGTACCAAGGAGATATCTATGGAACAGCAGCTATGCATGATAGTCGGTGTCGGACAGAAGATGGGACAGGCGATATCCCGTGCCTTCGCCCAGGATGGCTTCGATATGGTATTGGCCTCCCGAAATCCCAGAAACCTAGAACCTTACGCCGAAGAAGCTCAGAAGAACGGCGTATCGGTTTTGACCGAAGAGATTGACGTGACGAACCCCGACAGCGTTGCGGCCTGCGTAGACCGCGTCGTGGAGAGAGTCGGGCTACCCGACGTCGTAATCTACAATGTCGCGGCCATCGCCGAAGAGAAACCGAGTGCGTTGACGCCGGAGGCCTTGTTGGAGACCTTGGAGGCGAACCTCTTCGGCGCCATGCTTCTGACGCAGGCGTTCCTACCGAAGATGCGGGAACGGGCCTCCGGCACCCTTCTCTACACCGGCGGCGGTTTTGGCATCGACCCTTCAACCACGTTCACCAGTCACTCTCTGGGCAAGGCGGCCCTGCGCAACTACGTCTTCGCTCTTCACAAGGAGCTCTCTCCCGAGGGCATCCACGCCGCCACGGTAACCATCACCCGCCCGGTGCGGGAGGGCACCGAGTTCGACCCCGACGTCATCGCGGCCCACTATCTTGCGCTCCACCGGGAGGCCGCTCCCGATTGGCGCTCGGAGATCCTGCACAAATAGAAAAGGCCACCCGCTCGGGTGGCCTCTGCAATCCGCGGCCGGCGGCCGCGTCAGTTAATTGATGTAGCCGGCAAGCCGGGGCAGAAAGAGCACCAGCTCCGGAATGTAGGTAATCAAGAGCAAGCCGACGATCTCTGCGCTAACGAAGGGCATAACCTGCGGCACGATCTTTTCGATCGGCACCTTGGCTATCGGAACCGCCGTAAAGAGGCAGACTCCCACTGGGGGCGTCGTGAGGCCGATGTTCAGGTTCACCAGCATGATCAGCGCAAAGTGCAGAGGATGGACCCCGTAGGTAATCGCGAGGGGCAGCAAGATCGGCGTGAGCATAATGACGCTCGCGGAGATCTCCAGGATCATGCCGGCGATCAACAGGAGCACATTCATGATCAAGAGGAAGATAATCTTGTTTTCCGTCAGAGCGATCATCGACCGTGCCAGCGATTCGGGAATCCGTTCCAGGGTCAGGACCATGCTGAACAGCTGGGACGTGGAGATGATCACCAGGATCGTAGCCGCGACGATGCCGGCGTTTTTCAGACTGTCGAGAACATCCGCCCAGGTCAGGCTCCGGTAGAAGAGAAACCCGACGGCAAAGGCGTAGATGCAGGCTACCGCCGCGGCCTCGGTCGGTGTGAAGATACCCGAGAGGATGCCGCCGATGATGATGATCGGAACCAGCATCGCCACCAGGGAGCGTCCGATTATCGGCATCGCCTCCCCGAACGTCATTCTGTCCTCTCGCCGGGGGTGGTTCCGCTTTACCGCGTAGTAGTACGCCAAGACCATGAGCGAGAGCGCGATGACGATACCGGGGATAAACCCGGCCATGAACAGCGCGCCGACGGACTCGCCGGTTACCGAGCTGTAGATAACCATGATGATGCTCGGGGGTATGATCGGCCCGATAATCGACGACGCGGTGGTTACCGCCGCCGCGTACTCCGCCGAATAGCCGTCTTCCTTCATCGCGGGAATAAGGATCGAGCCGATGGCCGCGGTATCCGCGACCGCCGCCCCGGTGAGTCCGGCGAAGATGACGCTCACCACAATATTGACCTGCGCCAAGGCTCCCCGCACCTTTCCGACGAGCAATCGGGCGAAGGCGACAAGATCCCGGGTAATCCCGGTGTGGTTCATGATATTCCCGGCAAGGACGAAGAAGGGGAGAGCCAAAAGCACGTAGTTGTCGATACCGCCGTAGAGGCGGGACGCGATCGCTATCAGGCGGATCCCCCGGAAGGCCAGGAGGTATATGAGCGGCACGACGCCGAGAATAAAGGCGATAGGTACCCCGATGACCAGAGCCACCAGGAATACCACGACCATCAACAGAATGCCAATTTCCATGGGTACTCCTTCGGGGTTACGCGGTGTCGCCGCCGCTGACCATGTACTCCTGGGGGTCGCCTTTGCCCATCAGGAGACCTACGCTGAAGTAGATCATGTGAACCAGCATAAAGGCGGCGCCGATCGGAATATTGATCTTGGTGTACATCGTGGAGATGCGGACGATAGCGCCGAGCTGTCGCCGGGCGCGAAGGGCCGCCTGCCAGCCGTAGATTACGACTATGAGCAAGAAGAGTATTATGGCGGCGTAGCCAATGATTATAGCGGTCTTCTTCCAACTCTTCGGCATCTTGGACACGAAATAGACAACACCGATGTGGCTTTGCTCTTTGAGGGCAACCGACCCCCCGATGTAGGCGATTCCGACCAGAATCCAGCGCATAAGCTCTTCGTTCCAGGAGAGGGCGTTTCCGAAGGCCCGGTAGACGACTCCGACGAAGGCCAACACCGTTACGGCGATTATGTAGATGAGCATAATGACCGTCGCCACCTTATTGGTCCAGTCACTCGCTTTCTTGAGAGTCTCCAGTACCATACTGTTCGGTACTCCTATTGAAGGGAAAACGAAAGAGAGCAGGAGCGGTGCCCCTGCTCTCTTCGCTTGTACGAAATGATCAACCGTTGACTAACGGCGGAAACCGAGGGCGGTCTCTGCCTCAGCAACGGCACCGAGGAAGCCGTCGACAACGTCGTCGCCGACCTGGGTCCGGAGGTATTCAATGACCGCCGGCTGAGCGGCGTTCTTGAACTGCTCCATCTCGGAGGAGGTCGGGAAGTAGACTTCCATGTTCTCGTCGATCGTCTCGAAGAAGAGGATGTTCGACAGGAAGGCTTCGGAGACGTTATTGGCCCGGGCACCGTAGCGGGCACCCGCCAGGATGACCTGCTGAACGCCGATCGGAAGATCGTTGAAGATGTCGGCGTTCATGGACATTACGTTCTCGCTCCACACGTGGCCGTCCATCGTGATGTAGTCCTGGACTTCGTAGATTCGGCCGAAAGCGATGGTGGAGACGGGGTTTTCCTGTCCGTCGACAACACCGGTCTGGAGGGCGGTGTAAAGCTCGTTCCAGGCGATGGGAACCGCGCTACCACCCATCGACTCGATGAGGTTGACGTAAACGGGGCTCTCCATGACGCGGAACTTGATGCCTTCCATGTCGGCGGGGCTTCGGATCGGGCGAACGTTGTTGGTCAGGTTGCGGACACCATTCTGGCCCATGGCGAGGACCTTGATTCCTGTCTCCTCTTCCATCCGATCCATCAGGTCCTGCCAGAACTCGCTCTCTTCGAAGACCCAGTAAGCGACGTTGTCATCACGGAAGACGTAGGGGATCGTGAAGACCTCGAAGGGCTGGAAGAAGGAGCCGAGGGATCCGGTTCCAATGTTGATGTCCATACTACCGGTTTGGACCATCTCGAGGGTCTGGCGATAGCTCCCAAGGGCACCGGCGCCGAACATCTCGATCTGTACCATGCCCGAGGTCTGCCGCTCGACGTAGTCCTTGAACATAAGGGCGAACGCGTGCTCGGGATCCGGAGCATCCTTACCGGGCCAGTTGATCGGGTCGTCGTGTGCGAGGCGCAGCACGAGGGGCTCGTCAAACGGCACGGACATGTCGATGACCGGCGGGAAGTCTCCCTCGGCCGTGGCCTCTTCCTCTTCTGCCTCCGGAGCGGCCTCTTCGGCAGCTTCCTCCTGTCCGCAGGCAACCAAGAAAATGGCCATGCCCAAGACGACGAGCAGCAGTAGTAGACGTCTTAGCGTCATACATGCCTCCTGTTTAAATCGAGAATTCGGTTAGTGACAAACCGTGAATTCGTTATAGCCCCGGATAGGGGGTTTGTCAACGAAAACCAACCGGCCGTTGGATCGAGCCGAATCCGAGAAGATCATCGCTAGACACGAGTCTTTCACAAAGCGGCCTTCCATTGACGCTCGAATGGTAAGGCCGTAGCATGGAATACGTGACGAGCCGTCGGGTTTTCGTAGAGGTTCTCTTGTTTCTTCTGATATCCACCCGCGCCGTTTCGGCTCTCGAGCCTTTCGAGCTCTTCGGTGAGCCCCTGCTTGTCCCCGGCGCCGATCGGCTCGTCATCGACTCACTCGTCGACTTCGACGTGGAGATTCGCGAAAGGGGTCCAGGCGCTATAAGTCTCGAAGTCGTCGCCGCCCGTCGGCGTTCTCAGGAAATCTACTACGAAGAGCGGAATGGTACCCTCCGGATCGAGCAGCGCAGGCGGAGAAGTCTTTTGCGTTTCTTGCCCCGGCGTCTTCTGTTAACGGTTCCTCCGGAGTCCTCGGTGGAGGTGAGAACGGTGACCGGTGATATCCGGCTCGACGGGCTAGTGGGAAGCGTCGTGTTGGACACATCTTCGGGTCGGGTATCCGTTTCGGGGTCCCGGGGGTCCTTGAACATATCCACCGCCTCGGGAAGCGTCGATCTTGCCGGCGGGTCCGGGAGAACGATCGTCACGTCTTCCTCCGGAGAAGTCCGGATAAGCAACCGTGTAGGACGGTTTACGGTCGAGACCGCGGCGGGGGATATCCGGCTGCGAGACATCTTCCTTCAGGAGAACAACAGCTTTATCTCCAGCGCCGGAAACGTCGATCTCCGACTGCGTAACTCCCGGGAAAGCCTCCGGGGTATCTTCGATTCCGGAACCGGCGATCTCCAGGTGGACGGTATGCGTCTCGAAGGTCCGGTAAGGGATTCCCAGGGAGGCGTTCTGCTCCTGGCCCGGACCGCCGCCGGCAATCTTAGAATTACGACACGCCGTTAGAGGATTCGGGACTCCTGGACCCCCGGAGGGACGTCTGTTGTTATCGCCGATAACCTGGGGTAGAGTTAAGGGTATGTTAGAAAGTCTCCGTCGCTCTGCCTTCTTCGGCCTAGTGTGGGGTTTGGTAGTTTTCGGGGGATCTCCCCTCGAAGCCCAGAATGCCGGTATCGTCTACGCGGAAGGCGGGGATTTTAGCGTGATTCGTCAACTCGAAGAAGAATCCTTCAACGCCTCCCTGGATAACGTCTTGGGCCTTCCGTTGGAGGCCGGTGACTTAGTGCAAACCGGGAACGACACCTTTCTCGAGATCGAGATGGCCGATGCCGGCGCCATCTTCAAAGTGGCGGAGAACACCAGCTTTCGGCTGGAATACGCCGGGGACGACGGGAGCTCTCGTCTGGATCTGGCGTACGGCCGAGTCCGGGCCAAGGTGGAGGACGTGGCCGCCGGAACCTTTCTGGAGATGCGGGGTCTGAGCGTTGTCGCCGGGGTCCGGGGAACGGATTTTGGGTACGACATTATCGTTACTTCCTCGGGAAGCGGAGAACCGGTCCTCCAGATCTACACCTTCGAAGGGAGCGTCGTGGTCGCCGAGGGCGATTCCGCGGCGACGGCGGGAAGCTCCCTCATTTCCGCAAGCGCCCCCCAAACGACGATCCAATCGGGGCAGATGATCGCCCTGCCGCTGTCGACCGTGCTTGCGGGAAACATCGGTGAGGCCCTCGCCCAGCCGCCGTCGACCATCACCCCGGAAGTAAGAGAATTTTGGGATGCGCATCCCTTCCAATCGGCTCCCGGGGAGGTTCCCCAGGTTGCCGAGGTTGCGCCCGGCGCCGTCGTCTCTCCGCCGCCGATCTTATCCTCCGACGAGGGGCCTCTCCGGGTGGAGCCGTTGGAGCCGGTACCCCCCTTCGTTTTTGCTCCTCCGGCGATGGCCATGGCAGAGGTAATCGAAATACCCGACGAGGAGATCGCCGAGGAAGCGCCGACGGACCCCGAATCCGAGGAGGCCGACGAGGACGGGCCTACCGGAGAAGGATGGAAACGCGCCGGGGTCGGCATGGCGGTTATCGGAAGCGCCGTCGCCCTGACGGGGGTGGCAATGTACTTTGCCCTCGACATGGTGGACGTTCCGGCGGGGTACGAACCGGCCGTGTCTCCCGGGATAGCGATGATGATCGGCGGCGGCGGGTTGGTTGTCGGTGGACTCGGGGCCTACATCACCGGGGCGGTTATCGGCGGACGGTGAAGGGCCTGGCAGCCGCTCCTTTTTCAGTGTGATCGTCTAAACCTAGAGCGCCTGGTTCCCACCGTCTTCCGCGCCGAAAGGTGCGAAGACCGTGCCGTCGCCGGCCGTTCGGAGATCTTGGAAACAGTTACACGTCGCGCATGCCGTAGACATATCACCCTGTCTCAGAGTTACCCCGGACGCGATTCGAACGCGTGACCTACTGCTTAGGAGGCAGTTGCTCTATCCCCTGAGCTACCGGGGCTCGAATTCGACGGCCGGGATGTGCTCCCACCTTCGGCTGCCGCTATCCTGAGTCTAGGCATGGGTTAGAGGCTCTGTCAACGAAGGAGGCGCGACGAACCCCACCCGACGGCCCCGGGTCCGGCTCCACCGACGGACGCCGGCCGACGCCCACACCCCGTGCCGACGTTAGTATTGTTAGAGCATGGAAGCACAACGAATTCTTGTTACCGGCAGCACCGACGGCATCGGCCTCGAGACGGCCGCGGAGCTCGGGGAGATGGGACACCGGGTCGTCGTTCACGGCCGCTCGCCGGAGAAGGCCGAAGCCGCCCGGCGTTCGGTCGAGGGTCGGATAGCCGCGGCCGGGGTGCGGGAAGGATCCGTCGACGCGGTTTCAGGGGAGCTGGCCCGGCTTTCCGACGTCGACAAGATGGCCGCCGAGGTCGCCGAGAGATTCCCCGATCTCCGGGTCGTCGTTGCCAACGCCGGAGTGACCACCAAGCAGAGACAAGAGAGCGCCGACGGCTACGAGCTGACCTTTGCGGTCAATCACCTTGCACATTTTCTTTTGATCAACAGGCTGGTAGACACCCTCAGGAGGAACTCTCCGAGCCGGATCGTTATCGTCAGCTCGATGGTACACCGGACGGGAAACATCAACTTCGACGATCTCCAACTAGAACACAGCTTCTCCGGCCACGCCGCCTACTCTCAATCCAAGTTGGCAAACCTGGTCTACGCCTTCGAGCTTGCCCGGCGCCTCGAGGGCACCGGCACAACCGTAAACGCTCTCCATCCCGGGGTGATCTCCACAAAGCTGCTCCACGCCAACTTCTCCGGCGGTGCACCGGTCTCCGCCGGCGCAAAGACGCCGGTTTACCTGGCAACTTCCCCGGAGGTCGAGGGCGTTACGGGTGAGTACTTCGAGAACCGGCGTACGAGCGAATCGTCTCCGGTTGGTCGGGACCCGGAAGTCGCTAAGCGGCTCTGGGAGGTAAGCGAAGAGCTCGTGGAAGCGGTTTTGGGCACATAGCGGCAGGCTGTTACGCTGGGGCAAAAAAAACCCCAGGGGGAAGGAGGAGAAAACCCCTGGGGAGCTACGGTCATGATAGGGTCTTGGAGAGGAAGAACCCTAATCAATCCTAACAATTAGATACTATACCCCAATAACTCTAATGTCAACCTTTTCGCGAAAAAAGTTTGAAAAAGTGATGCTTAGTGCTCGATTCCCCGTGCCCGGGGTGGATGGTATTCACGAGCTTGTTGCTAGCCGGCGAAAAAGATGACCCCGCTCGAAAGCGGGGTCAAGGAGAGAAGAGTAGCATCGCTTCCGAAAGGGAAGCGACCGGGGAGCCGGGTTCTCGTTCGAGGACCCCGCGAGGGTTCGGGGTCAACCCGGGTTCCCGAAGTCTCGTGTTTGCTTAGAGTTGCATCCGGGCGCCGAGGGCCGCCTGGACGTTCTCCCCGAGAATGTCGTACCCGAGGCCGACGTCGAGGTTCAAAAGGAGAATCTTGAACCCGAGACCGCCGAAGACCCGGAATCCCCAACCGTTCACGGCGCTGGAGATGTTGATTCCGGTCTGGTCGAGCTCCTCGGGAACCGGGAATCCGGCGTCTATCAGGTCCTGCTTTGCATCTTCTATCGATCCACCGGTATAAGTGACGTCCGAGCTCAGGCCGCCCCCTACCTGGGAGACGGCGTAGGAGAGACCGACCCCGCCGAAGGGGCGCAGGATCAGGATCTTCTTGCTGACTTGGGCCTTCAGGTCGAAGACCGAGGCTCCCCAGTTCATCGAGAGGTCGGGATCCGCGAACTCGAGCCTCTCCGTATTCGGAAGCTCAACTTCGTATCCGCTTGCAACACTCGGAACCGAAATTCCGCTGTAGAGGAAATTGTACCCAATGCCCACCGAAATGTCGGGTTTTGGGCCCTTCTCTTCCATCAGGGCAAAACGGATGTCGGCCCCGGCGAGGAGGTATTCGAAGTCGAAAGGCATCGACTCGAACATACCGGAATTGAGGCCGCCGAGCTTGACCCCGAAATCGAAGGGCAGGGCGAAGCCCCCGATGCGCAGGTCCGCTGTGTACGCCGGGAAGGGAACCCCGTAGGAGGAGAAATCTTCGATATCACTCGGCATTGAGAGACCCAGGTCGGCAAAGACCTGATTGACCGTGTCGTAGGGTAGCGTGGATGCCCCGACGGTTATTCCGACGCCGAAGTGGGGTACACCCCCGAGGAGCTGTCCGATGTATGCGTCGGACCAGCTGTTTCCGATGGTGGCGTTCAGTGGCAAACCCGAGGCCAGATCCGAGGCAAAGTCCTTGAATCCGGTTTCGAAGTCCTCATAGGCGATCTGACCGAAGACCGGGGCGCCTACTGAGAGACCGACTACCAGGAGGAGCGCGATAATCATCAACGTTTTACGTATCGTTTTAACCGGCATAGGCACCTCCGCCTACAGAGCATACCACGCAGGAGCATAATTCCACCATTCACCACAGAAAATGGAGATAAAAATGTCCCTTGTGGTCGAGAGAGCTTCCGGACAAAAAAAGGCCCCGGCAGGAGAGAACCGGGGCACAAGAGGGTAAGCAGGCTGACCGCGGCGACAAGTAGCGTGGCGTGGCCGACGCGGCAGCCGTTCTATGACCAAGACCCCGCCGTGGGCAGCGTCGGGGCCAGTGGTGCCGTAGCTTAGATGTCGTAGTAGAGAGCGAACTCCCAGGGGTGGGGCCGAAGGTCCAGGGCCAACACCTCATTCGACATCTTGTAATCGATCCAGGTCTCGATAACGTCTTCGGTAAAGACATCACCTTTCAGGAGGTACTCGTGATCCCTTTCCAGCGCCTCGAGGGCGGCTCGCAGGGAACCGGGCGTCTTCTCCACCTTGGCGGCTTCCTGGGGCGGAAGGTCGTAAATATCCTTGTCCAGCGGCTCGCCGGGATCGATCTTGTTCTGAATTCCGTCGATTGCCGCCATCAGAAGGGCCGAGAAGGCCAGATAGGGGTTGCTCGACGGGTCGGGGCACCGGAACTCGAAGCGCTTCGCCTTCTCCGAGGTGGAATACATCGGAATCCGGACCGCGGCGCTGCGGTTCCGTCGGGAATAGGCCAGGTTGACCGGCGCTTCGAAGCCGGGAACCAGCCGCTTGTAGCTGTTGGTTGTCGGGTTGGTGAACGCGAGGATCGACGGCGCGTGCTTGAGGATACCGCCGATGGCGTACATCGCCGTCTCCGAGAGGCCGGCGTAACCGTCCCCGTAGAAGAGGTTCTTGCCGCCCTTCCAGAGGGAGACGTGGGTGTGCATGCCGCTTCCGTTGTCGTTCCAGATCGGCTTCGGCATAAAGGTTACGGTTTTGCCGTGCTTCTTGGCGGTGTTCTTGATGATGTATTTGTACTTCACCATGTTATCCGCCATCTTGAGCATGTCGTCAAAACGCATGTCTATTTCGCACTGCCCGCCGGTCGCCACCTCGTGGTGATGCGCCTCGACGGGAATACCGAGGTCGTGCATGTAGAGGACCATCTCGCTCCGGAGATCCTGAAGGGTGTCCGAAGGAGGTACCGGAAAGTAGCCCTCCTTGTACCGCGGCTTGTAACCGAGATTCGGTCCCTCGTCCCGGCCGCTGTTCCATCGACCCTCTGCAGAATCGAGGAAGTAGTAGCCCGCGTGCTCGTTCTGGTCAAAACGGATGTCGTCGAAGACAAAAAACTCCGCTTCGGGGCCGAAGTAGGCGATATCGGCTATGCCGAGGCTCTTGAGGTAGGCGTCCGCCTTCCGGGTAATATTCCGCGGGTCCCGGGTGTAATCCTCTCCAGTAATCGGGTCGCAGATATTACAAATCATTACCAAGGTCTTGTGGACCGAGAAGGGGTCGATAAAGCCGGTTTCGGGAACGGGCTTTACCAGCATGTCCGACTCGTTGATGGTCTGCCATCCCCGGATACTGGAGCCGTCGAATCCGATTCCTTCGGTAAAGGAATCTTCCTCGAGCTCCCCGGCGGGGATCGAGAAGTGCTGGGAGATTCCGGGAAAATCCATGAATCTCAGGTCGACGATTTCAACTTTCTCCTTTTCGATCAGAGAAAGGACGTCCTTGGGTGTCTTTAATTCGCTCATGAACATCTCCTTGTTCGTTGGTGTCGGAAACGCTTACCCTTTCGTTTCACGTTGTTGCCGTTACTAAGCAAAGAACGTGCCAATAGTTCGGTCTCCTCTAACTTGTTATAATAAAAAGATATGTGTTCCGCATCTTCCTGAAGGAACCTCTGTGATGCCTACAATGTGGTAGGTAACACGGTGCCGTACCTACAAGAATGTAGGATTAATCCTCTTTCGGTACGACCTTGTACTTTTTTACGAAGCCACAGGGGCGGTAGGTCATCTTTGCCTGACGAAGGCCTTCGTCTCCAAGGTCCTGCTCCCGATTGATGTAGTGATAGTGACGCGGGAGCACCGAGGCAAAGGCCCTGTTGATAAACTGATAGATGCCTTTGTAGTTGCCGATTGCCTTTTCGAAATGGACGGCGAAGCTTCGGCCTTTCGCCAAAGGCTCTCCCAGGGTGTAGGCCGCCGGTTTTCCGTCGACGCAGATCAGGTAACCGGTCAACTCCAGCTCGTTCATCCTTTCCAAGGCCTCCCGGGCGGCCTTGTAGTCCCCCTCTTCCCCCTTTTCCCGGCGCCACTCCTCGAGGATCTCGAAGGTCGCGTCGATATTCTCCTCGTTCAAGGGGCATTCCTCGTAGTTGTAGTTGTTTATAAAGGCGTTCACGAGGTTCCGTTTCTTGTGGTACTTCTTACCCTGGAGCGCCGCGAGGTCCTTCTTTAGATAGAGGTAGTCGAAGTTGTCCCGGTCCTCGAAAACCATGTAGCCGAATCGCTCGAGGCGGATGCGTTCCGCGTCGGCGTGGGACTCCGCCAATCCCTTTACGGAGTCGTGACGCCGGAGAATCTCCTCCGTTAACCCGTTGTCCTCGGGAAACCCGCACGGCAGCATCGCGAAGCTCTTCCCGTGCTGCTTCCCGGAAATCAGAATAACCTGGTGCGGGAGCCACGAGAGGTGATAGTCGTACTGCTCCCGGAAAAGGTAGAGGTTGGCAAAGGTAAACTCGGAGATTCCGTCGGGAATGACCACGAGGCTCGGGTGAAGCTCCGAGCGCATCTCCAAGCTGATCGGCGCGCTATCGGGGAACGAGGGTATGTTCATGTGCGTCTTGAGTATACTATCTTTCAACTGAATGGACACATCTCCCACTCTTCCACAAACGATCTTGGATCGGTTTCTAAAGTATGTTCGTATTTATACGACGAGCACCCGAAACAGCGAACAGACCCCGAGCACCCCGGGGCAATGGGATCTGGCTCGCCTTCTCGAGGGGGAGCTCAAGGAGCTCGGTATCCAAGACGTCGTTCTGACCGATCAGTGCTACTTGATCGCCCGCATCCCCGGGACGGACCCCGAGGCGCCCTGGATCGGATTGATGGCCCACGTCGACACGACCGAGGAGTGTCCCGGGGAAAACGTCAAACCGCTGGTCCACAAAAACTACGACGGCGGAGAGATCGTGCTCCCGGCAGGGCTGACGATTTCCCCGGAAACCAGCCCGATGCTCCGGCGGTACGTCGGGGAGACCATCGTTACCAGCAGCGGGGACACCCTCTTAGGGGCCGACGATAAGGCCGGGGTCGCCGCGGTAATGTCCTTAGCGGCCCATCTAACAGCCACATCCCGGGAACCACGTTGTAACGTCGAGATAATCTTTACGCCGGACGAAGAGACCGGAAAAGGGATGGATCGCTTTCCGAAGGAGCTCCTCAAATCCTCGGTCTGCTACACCGTCGACGGTGGAGACGAGGGCGCCGTCGAGGCGGAATGCTTTACCGCATACGGGGCCCAGGTCCGGTTCGACGGCGTGGTTATTCATCCCGGCCAGGCTCGGGGCCGTTTGGTCAACGCGATTACCATGGCCGAGCGATTTCTCGCGATGATTCCCGGTGCCGAGCGACCCGAGTCGACGGACGGCCGTTACGGCTTCTTCTATCCGATGGCTATACACGGTGACGTCGGGCATGCCGAGGTGGAAATGTTGCTCCGGGATTTCGAGACCGAGGGCATGGAACGCCGCCTGGCCCTTATCGAGGAGGCGGCCAGAGTTGTCGAGCGCGCCTTTCCCGAAGGCCGGGTTACCGTGACAACGCGAAAGCAGTACCTGAACATGCGGGAGATTATCGAGACCCGTCCGGAGTCGGTAGGACTCCTCGCCCGGGCGATCCGAGAAACCGGAATCGAGCCGGAGTTCCACGCCATAAGAGGGGGCACCGACGGCGCTCGTCTGAGCGAGCAGGGGATTCCGACGCCGAACCTCTTTAGCGGAGCCCAGAACATGCACAGCCCGACGGAGTGGGTAGCCCTGCCGGCGATGGTGCGCGCGACGCAGACCCTCGTAAATCTCTGTCGCCTCTGGGCCGATCCGCCGGCCGTTGCCGAGGCCCGGGGTCATTACTCGCCGGGCGCCTCGTCGACGTAGATCCGGGGCACCCTCGGCGAGATGCGCGTCAGGATCTCGTAGGGGATGGTTCCGACGAGGGTCGCCAGGCTCTCCGCCGTCGGGGCCCCCTCCTCGGGTCCGAAGACCACCACCCGGTCCCCCGGAACCGCCGGGCTGCCGGGGCCGAGGTCCACCATAAACTGGTCCATACAGACGACACCGACCACCGGGACCCTCCTGCCCCCCTCGCCCGGAGGCTGCCCGGGCCCCTCGTATACGAGAACATCGCTTTTGTTCGAGAAGAGGCGCAGGTAGCCGTCGGCGTAGCCTAGGGGTACCGTTCCGATAACCGTCTCTCCGGGTGTCCGGTAGCTCATGCCGTAGGAGATCGGGGTGTTCTCAGGGACCCGTTTTACGAAGCTCAAGTTGGACTCGAGAGACATGACCGGCTTTAACGGGAGGATCCGCTCCTGCTGATCGCTCGGGTAGTAGCCGTAGAGGAGAATACCCGGACGGACCATATCGAACCAGCTCTCCGGGTGGGCGAGGGTCGCCCCGGAGTTGGCAGTGTGGAGAAGGTCAAAGGCGATCCCGGCTTCGCGAATCTCGGCGACGGCCCGGTTGTAATGCCTTACCTGTTTCCGGGTAAAATCCGGGGAAACACCGTCGGCCGCGGGAAAATGGGTGACGATGCCTCGTAGGACGAGGTTCTCGCTGGAGTCGATAAGACGCGCCCGGGACAGAGCATCCTCCGGACGGCAGCCTACCCGCCCCATCCCGGTGTCGATAATCAGGTGCACCCGAAGGTGGATGCCACGGTTCCGGGCCTCGGCGTCGAGGGCACGTACAACCTCGGCCTCCGAAACAAAGGTCGAGATCTCGGAGGCCACAATCTCCGGCACCTCCGATACCACCGGATGACCGTACATGATAATCTCGGCTTCCGGCTCCGCGGTCCGGAGGTCCCTGCCCTCCTCGACGGTGGCGACGGCGAGGGCCGCCACCCCTTCTTCGAGGGCCGTTCGGGCGACAGGGAGCATGCCGTGGCCATAGGCCTGGGCCTTTACCGAGCAGCAGATGATCGGGGGAGTGGGGGCCCCAGCGGCGAGGTGGGCCTTGATCGCCCGAATATTGGAGCGGAGGTGGTCTAGGCGGATGATAGCCCTGGAAGCGCGCATCTCGGGCCATACTACGCGCCGGGCGAATTCGCTACAAGGCCGCGATAGGACGTGCTATTATGTGCCTCACAAGGAGTGCAAGTGTGAAAAGGCCGGCATTATACCTGGTCACGATTATCCTGCTTTCTGCTCTCTCGGTACCCGGGGAGGCGCAGCAGTTTTCCGAGCGACGGGATGTCGCGATCTTCCGTCTAAACTACTACGGGGCTCCCCGGGATCCGGTTCCCGAGCGCTCTACGACGGTACAGCTCGGCAACGTCTTCCGCTTCGAACGGACCGTCGAACGGGATACGACGGAGATCTTCCAGCGGGCCGTCGGAGCCGTCGACGAGCGGATTCGAAGCGTCTTTATCAATATGGGCCGCTTTAACGTTATCGGCTTGGACAAACGGCTCCAGACCGAGAACGTCGACGCCTTTGTCCGCACCCTTCAGAACTACCGGGAACAGCAGGTCGAGATTCCCGAAACGGTGCTCTTGGGGCAGGAGGCCTTTACCGAGGCGGACTTCGAGCAGATCGTCGGCGGGTTTATCGTGGTTATTCCGTCGGTGTCGTACTACAACGTCTCCCGGGACGACGACGGCGAGTACGACGCCACTATCGAGACCTCGTTTACCTTTATCAACGTGGACACGATGCAGACCGAGGGGCAGTTCTTTATCGAGACCTCCGGCTCCGACGACGACGCCGCGGACGCGATGAAATCAGCCGTAGACGGCATTCCCCTGCAACTGGAGTTTCGCCTCCGGGAGCTGGAGATCTTCCGCATTCGAACCGGCATCGTCGACGTCCGGGGTCAAGAAGTCATTCTCGAGCTTGGCCGGAACATGGGTATCCAACGGGGGGACGAGTACGCAATCATCCAGCCCCGGCTTACCAACCTCGGCTACGAGACCGAGGACGAGTCGGGCGTTCTCTTGATCAAAGAGGTCCGAGAGCAGTTCTCCATTGCGCAGGTGCTCTACTCCCGACCGAATCCTATCATCGGGGACCAGCTCGAAGAGATCCCCCGGATCGGTATCGAGATTACCCCCTACGCCGAGCTCTTTAGCGACTTGGAAGTAGATAACTCGATCTTTGTTTTGGGGCTCAGGGCCACCGCGAGCCGGGGTTTCTACCGCTTTCGTCCCCTCGGCGGCATCGAAATTCCCTTTACCAGCACCCTTATCGGCCTGCTATTTCCCATGAATGTGTATATTGGGGGTGACGCAAACTGGTACCTCGGCCGCATCAAGGTCAATCCGAGTATTACCGGAGGGCTCGGCGGAGGTGTGCCCTTGGTCGACGATCTGTTCGGCCAGGACTTCTATCTCTCACACGTAGGCGGTACCGCGAAGGTCGGCTTGAGCTACTTGGTAAGCCGGGACACCATGGTTAACGTGCAGTTGGGCTACGCGCGCTGGATCGGGCTCTACGACCGCTACTTCAACTCGGCGGTTGTGCGCCGCTTTTTCGATGGGTACGGTGGAATTCTCATCGGGGCGGGGGTAACATTCAAATAGGTAACGGAAGCTCATGAAGTTTATTCGGATACTGGTGTTCTTTCTTCTTCTCCTCGCGTTTTATACCGGATGCAGTTCCGGAAGCTCCTCGTCGGACCAACGGGTCGCCTCACCGGGACCTCAGGAAGTGTTTACCGGCAGCGGCCGGGGAGAGAGCCTCGGCGTCGCGATCTACAACGCCAAGATAGACGCTATTCGCAAAGCGGTAATCGACATCGCCGGCCCCTCGGCGGAAGAGCAGAACCGACGGCAGCTCGAGGAGACCCTGTACACCACCCGAAACCCCAACGCCTACGTCTACAACGAGACCATGGAAACCCTCCGGCGGGAGAACCGCGGGACCATCGATCAGATGGATATGGTCTACGAAATACAGATCCGGGTTAACCGCCCGGCGATCGAGCAAGCGCTTCAGAACAGCGGCGTCCTCGGTGGCGGGACCGGCCTCGCCTCGACCACCGCGGATAGAGAGCAGCGGGCCCAGGATCTGGTCGCCGAAGCGGACGCCGAAGAAGCCGCAGAGCCGCCGGGAACGGTTGGCTCTCAGGAGCCGGCACCCGAGACGGCCGACTCCGGCGGTACCGGATCCGGGACGGGCACGGCGGCCCTGGCGCCTCAAGAGGGCGACTGGGAAGGCGCCACGGAGGAGGAGCAGCGCTTCATACGGCGTTACGTCGACACCATGACCTACATGGTCTACTTTAACGAGGAATCCCCGGCGGATCCCTTCTTGATGCGGAGCGCCGTCGCCCAGGCCAACAGCTATCTCGCCGGTGCAGGCGTCGTGGCAATCGACGCCGCTCAGATTGAGGCCGTCCGGCAGGACCAGCAGCTCGTCTACGAGCAAGAGGTAGGGCGCGAGGTGGGCATTATCCAGTGGGTCGCCCAGCGTCTCAACGCCGATGTCTACATCGAGATCGACGCCGTCACTTCCGGGGAAACCCAGGGGGGGACCCACTACGGATCGGCCAACGTCACCATGCGGATGTTCGAAACATCGACGGGGCAGCTCTTGGGCTCGGTCAACCGTGCAAGCCCAAGGACCGTAAGCCGGGCGTCTCAGCAGGACGCGGTTCTGAACGCCCTGCAGTCGACGGTCTACCAGGCTATGCCAACCGTTATCGACCAGGCGCGAAACCAGATGGCGAGCTATTTCTCCCGGGGCATCCGGTACGAGCTGGTTCTCCAGAGCACACCGGACGCCCGGTTGATGAGTGATTTTCGCCGACAGATGCGAAGAAACGTCTCGGACCTGGTTACCGTCTCCCAGAGTGCCGAGGAAACCGTCTACGAAGTCTATTTCTTCGGACGGATCGACGAATTGGAAGATCAGATATACGTCGTCTCCGACAGGGTGCCCGGATTCGAGGGACTTTACCTGGTGCTTACCCGTGGTAAAAGCCTTACTTTCAATACCGGGCTCTAGAGGACGAGCTACAGGAGGAACAGAGTGAAAAGAAGAGTTTCGACTCTGGCAGGCTTGATTGTCCTGCTGATCATCATGTTGGTTGGTTGTGCCGGCGGGCCCGATGAGGAAGAAGAGCCGGTCAATGCAAACGTCCCCGAGCCGATTCTCCGGCGTCCGGACCTTTTGGACCACAAGAACTATAAGTTCGGTCGGGAAGTGCCGGAATGGGTGGTGATGGACGCGACGGAAATCGAGGAGATGGATGAGTACGAGGACGTCTACGTCTTTAAGTTCGAGTCTCCCCGGGCCCAGAACCTCCAGGGCGCCGAGCTATGGACCCGCAACTTTACCGCAGCCTCCCAGATTGCCCAGACCGTCCGTAACCGGGTGCAGGTCAAGTTTGCCGGGGCCGCCGTGGGCGACATGGATATGGTCGAGAGCTACATGGAGCAGGTGGTCCAGAGTCTCTCGGATGCGGAGTTCTCCGGATATCAACCGGAGGCGGATTACTGGATTCAGATGCGTTACTACACCCCCGACGGCTCGGTGGAGGAGGACGCCTACACCTATCTGGTCATGTACACTATTCCCAAGACGACCCTGGACCGAATGATACAGGACGCCTTGGACGAGGCCGGCGACGAGCCCGCTACCGAAGAGGAAGAGACAGCCCGGCAGCGTGTTCGGGAAGCTTTCGAAAACGGCCTCGAATAGACCCGGAGTGCCCCGGAGCATTCCCAACGTGAAGGCAAGAGTTTCGCGGTGTCACTGTCTCGACGCGGTGACACCGCATTTTGTTTGAGGAGAGCGCAGTTGAAGCAGAGGATCGCCCTAGGAAGCATCGTTCTTGCCATTCTTCTTTTCGGATGTGCTTCCGGTCCCGAGAGCACCGGGCCCACCGAGGTACCGGACTGGGTCCTTGGCGCCCCCCCGCAGGAGGCCGGTTATGCCTTTTTTGTCGGCGCAGGAACGGACGACGAGGGACGGGTCGTCTCCGCCGAAGAGAGCGCTTCCTTGAGCATGATCGACTCGATCGTACGCTATCTCGGTGTGGAGGTGACCTCTCAGTCGACCGCCGAAGCCCGGGCAACCTTGGACGATTTCGAAGCGGAGGTGAATCAACAGATCCGTCAGGAGAGCGAGGCCCGTCTTGAAGGGTTCCAACTCGTCGACCGGTTCGTTGACCGACGGGGAGAAAGCGTGACCGTCTACCTCCTAGGCCGCTACGAGGAGCGAGTTCTCGAGGCGGAACGGAGACGCCTCCGGGGACTCTTCGAAGAGCAGATCGCCCTGGTAGAGGAGCCGGCCGATGAGGCCCGGCGCCTCCTTTCCGCCGGAGACTACTTCCAAGCCGCCCAGAAGTATCTCGACGCCGCGGCGGCGGCGGCCTCGTCGAATATCAGGAACGCGGACGTCAAGTTTACCGAGAACATCCGGTCGGCCCGGGAGGTCGTGTCGTCCTTCGAGTTCGTGAAGCAGAACGACGATCTGTCTACCTTTGTCGCCGAGCCTTTTACCGATCGCTTTGTCGCGCAGCTGCGGCGGAGTGACAACGGACGGCCGGTGCCCAACGCGAGGATCGTGGCGAGCTATCGGGAGCGCCTCCAAAACGGCCGGATGGGAATTCGCACTGCCTCGTTACGGACCGACGCCGACGGCTACGTCAGCTTCGCCCCGGCGCCTCCGAGGGCCGTGGGGGAGTGGAGCCTTACCATGTCCCTCGATCTAACCGACCAGCTTTCGCCCCTCGATGCGGTCCGGGGTGAGGATGCGCGGTTCGTCGACGACCTAAGGGACAGCATCGCGTCCCAGAGGACGGTCTTTAGCTATCAGGTTCTCTCCCGATCACGGAGCGTTCCGACGGGTGTTCTGGTCGCCGACACCGACATTGCCGGAAACATTCTCGGTTCCAATACGACCGCCGCAGGGGTCGTACAATTCCTCACCGACGCCGATTTTAACGTTCAACTCCTCCCCGTGGATTCCCGGCTTCTCCTGTCCGGAGAGATATCCGAGGTCGTCCGGCGGATACGGAGCGAGGTAGGCGGCTCGGTCGATCGCGTAATCCTGGGAGTCGTCGGCATCGAGGAGTTCGAAGAGGCCGACGGCGTTCTGGTCAAAGTCTCCGGAAGCGTCTCCGCCGTGGACCTGGACACCGAGACGGTTCTCTACTCGACCTCCACCTTCCAACGAAGCCGGGGAAACTCGGCCAATAGCGCCATCTCTGCGGCGTTTCGCAGCATGGGCCTGAAGGTCGGAGAGGAGATGGCAAACAACCTTCCGTGAGGGGCCCCGAGGCGGGACGTATTAAGCGAGCGGTAGCCCAAGCTCCCGGGCAAGGCGTACCGGATCGTCACTGATCAGGCCCGCCGCTCCGTTCTCCAGACAGAAGCGGCCCACCTCCGGGTCGTTTATGGTCCAGGGAATCCAGGAAATCGCCTGGCGTTGGAGTTCCCGGACGAGGCCCCGAAAGCCCCGGCGTCTCTGAAAGAAGGCGATGTCCGGCTTCAAGTAGGCCGGGGCGATGCTTCGTCGGTGAAGCGTCCGCCAGCTGAAGTAGCGCAGTGGGTAGCTCGGTGTCAGAATCGGTGCCATCGACGCGAAGACGCGGCGGTGGTCGGTAACCCGGGGAGAAAAAGAGGACAAGACCGCCCGGCGGGTAAGGCCGTATTTCTCCAGGGCAATCGCGACCTTGTTGACGATCTTTGCTGAAACAGCCTTCAACTCGATATCGTAGTAGACGGCATCTCCCATAAGGGCTAGGACCTCCGAGAGGTGGGGTATTCGCTCGCCCCGGTATTCACGGCCGAACCAGGACCCCACGTCCAGATCCCGGAGATCCGTGTACCGAAGGTCCGAGACGGCGATGTTGTTGTCGGCTAACCGGGCCAGGGTCGCGTCGTGGACCACAACCGGCTCGCCGTCCTTTGTCGCGCGGATGTCGAACTCGACGCCGGGAATCCGTTGTTCCAGTACCAGGCGGAACGCCGCCAGGGTGTTTTCCGGTGCCTGGGCGGAGCAGCCCCGGTGCGCGAAGAGAAGAGGGTAGCTGACACTCGCCAGGATGTGGTCCGCCGGTACGTTGAGGATGGTTAATGGTGGAGCAAAGCCACCGGCGAATCAACCCCCGCAGGAGACACGCCCCGGGGCGACAAGCGGCTTCTTGGTCCCGGGGATGGCCCCTCCTCGGGGGCCCGGAGTACCTTCTCGGGTATGATACAGAGTGCGAAGGATGATCCGATCGTTGCCCTCGCGACCCCTCCGGGGCGCAGCGCCATCGCGTTGATTCGCGGTTCCGGGGCCGGATGTCTCTATTTGCTCGCGAGCCGGTTTAGTCGCCCGCAGGCGATTGCCGCTGCGGCGGGCCACTCGGTGTTGGTAGGTCATTTCCATGACGGCGACCCGGCGGCGACGTTGGATCAGGTGACTATCACCGTCTACCGGGGGCCGAAGAGCTACACCGGGGAAGACTCTTTCGAGATAGGGTCGCACGGTAACCCCGGCGGGGTGCAGCGCATTCTCGAGGCTCTGATTCGGGCCGGGTTTCGGATGGCCGAACCCGGTGAGTTTACCCTCCGCGCCTTTCTTGCCGGAAAAATGGATCTAACCCAAGCCGAAGCCGTCCACGAGTTGGTAATGGCAAGAACCGACAAGGGACGGAGTCTGGCCTTGGAGCGATTGGAGGGCAGCGTCCGACGCCGCATCGAAGCAATCAAGGACGAGTTGGCCGCGTTGATGGTCCAGGTGAACGTCCAGTTGGACTACGGCGAGGACGAAGTTGAGGAGCTCCCGATCGAAGGTTCCCGTCTCGAGTCCGTTCTAACGACTATTCAGGAGCTCTTGGCCGGCTATCGCCGGGGGCGCCTCTACCAGGAGGGTGCTACCGTCGTCCTCGCGGGGCCACCGAACGTCGGCAAATCATCGCTCTTCAATGCCCTTCTCCGGGAGGAGCGGGCCCTCACGGATCCCACTCCCGGTACCACCAGGGACTACCTCGAGGTGGCCCTGGATATCCGGGGAATACCCGTGCGTCTCTTCGATACTGCGGGCTTGAGGGAAAGTGATGAAGGGGTCGAGCAGAGGGGCATCGAGCACACCAACCGCCTGGTGCACGGTGCCGATCTGGTAATCCGTGTACTCGATGCCAGGAAGGCTGAACTTGATGCGCCGACGGCTCCGGCGGCGTCCGGGGAAATGCAGTCACGCGCGACAGAGGTTATCGTATACAACAAGGCGGACCTGCTTTCTTCGGCGGACTCTGAGGTCCTTGCCTTGGCCCTGGCGAAGACCGACGGCGCGCTTCTTTTGAGCGCGACGACACACGAGGGTATCGACGCTCTCGAAGATGTCTTGGCGTCGGCGCTTCTCGGAGCGGATCAGACCGCCGGCACCGTGATCGATTCCCCCCGGCAGAAGGCACTTCTCGAAGAGGCCGCCGATGCCTTAGAAGAAGCACGCCGGGGGCTCTCGGCAGGAGCCACCATCGATCTCGTCGCCGAGGACCTCCAGGTGGCGCTCTCCGCCCTGGGGCAGATAACCGGCGAAGTAACCACCGCCGATCTCTTGGAGCGCATGTTCTCGAGTTTCTGTCTGGGGAAGTAGGGGCGCCCCCGGGGACATCCGCAGCCGTTGACCGACGCGCCGGGGCGCCTGATAATACTCGGACCGTGGGAGTCAGTACCCTGAGCTCGAAATGCGACATCCTTGTCGTCGGCGGCGGCCATGCCGGCATCGAGGCGGCCCTCGCCGCCGCTCGAATGGGCGCCTCGACCCTTCTTATTACCCAGAGTCTCGACGCCATCGGAAAGATGTCCTGCAATCCGGCGGTCGGCGGCCTGGCCAAGGGCAATATGGTCCGGGAGATAGACGCCCTCGGCGGGGAGATGGCGCGGCTGATCGACGCCACCCAAATTCAGTACCGGACCCTGAACCGCTCCCGGGGACCCGCCGTTCAGGCCCCCCGGGCCCAGGCGGATAAGCTCGGCTACCAGGTTGCCGCAAAACAGGCCCTCGAAGCCCAGGAGGGGTTGCGGTTACTCCAGGACATGGTGGTCGACATCGAGGTCGACGGCTCGACGGGGGCGGTACAGGCCGGGGTGACCGAACGGGGGCGCCGGGTGGAGTGCCGGGCTCTCGTTTTGACGACGGGAACCTTTCTGAACGGCCTCCTGCACATCGGGAGCTTCCAGAGTCCCGGAGGGCGTCTCGGGGAGCCGCCGTCCTACGGGGTCGACCGGGCGCTCCGACGCGCCGGCATCGAGGTCGGCCGCCTCAAGACCGGGACACCGGCCCGGGTCCTCGGCCGAAGCATCGATTTTGCCGCAATGGAGCCGCAACCCGGAGATCCGGAGACGGAGACCTTCTCTTTCTTCGACGAGCCCCCCTTCCGGCCGAGCGTCGATTGTTACGTCACCTACACGACCGCCGAGACCCATGCCATCATCACCCGAAACTTGGACCGCTCCCCCCTCTTTGCCGGTGCTATCGTCGGCCGGGGTCCCCGCTACTGCCCGTCGATCGAGGACAAGGTGGTCAAGTTTCCCGAGCGCGAGCGGCACCAGGTCTTTGTCGAGCCCGAGGGGCTCGGAACCGACGAATACTACCTGAACGGTATCTCCTCCTCGCTGCCGGAGGAGGTGCAGGAGGCCTACATCCACTCGATACCCGGTCTCGAGGAGGCGGTTATCCTCCGGCCGGGTTATGCCGTCGAGTACGATTACGTGAACCCCCTGCAGCTCTACCCGAGTCTCGAGACAAAGAAAATGCCCGGGCTCTATCTCGCAGGGCAGATCAACGGAACTTCGGGATACGAGGAAGCCGCCGGGCAGGGACTCCTCGCGGGGATAAACGCAGCGTTGTCGGTAGGAAACCGGGAGCCCCTTATTCTTTCCCGGGCGGATGCCTACATCGGGGTCTTGATCGACGACCTGGTAACCAAGGGGGCGGAAGAGCCGTACCGGATGTTTACCTCCCGGGCGGAGCACCGACTCTCCCTGCGACACGACAACGCCGACGTTCGCCTCTTCGAGAAGGGCTACGAGCTCGGTCTTCACGACGAGGCAAAGTATCGGCGCTTCGCCGAAAAGACCGCCTGGACCGAGACCCTGGCCGCCGAACTGGAAAAACGGCGTCCGGATGGGCGGCAGAGGGAAGAGCTCTCGGCGGCTCTGGAACGGGCACCGGCGGAGTTCGGCGGGAGGACCTTTCTTCAGATTCTGAAGAACCCCGGAGTCACCCTGGAGGATATCCTGCGGGTTGCTCCGGATCTGGCGGAACCGGCACCCCGGGAGTGGCTCCGGTCGGTCGAGTTGACGGCGAAGTACGAGGGCTACATCGCCCGGCAGGAGCGCCGGGTTCGGCAGTACGAAAAGCTCGACGAGTTGCGGATTCCGAAGGACATCGACTACGACCGGATTCTCGGGCTTTCGAACGAGGCCAAGGAGAAGCTCAAGCAGGTCCGTCCGATCTCCCTGGGGCAAGCCTCGCGAATCTCCGGCATTCGGAACGCGGACGCCGCGGTATTGATGGTCGCCCTTTCCAAGCGCAGGGGGTAAGCCGTGGCAGGAGACCGACGGGGCTTTGAGCCTCTCGAGCCCAAGCTCCGGGAAGGACTGCTGCAACTGGGCCTCGACGCCTCCGGAGAGACCGTCTCGAAGCTCCTGGACTTTCTCGCCGAATTGACGCTCTGGAACCGCCGGTACAGTTTGATCCGGGCGACCGAGGAGGAGTTGGTGGTTCGCCACCTCCTCGACAGCCTCGGGCCGATCGCGTCGATCCGCCGGGAGCTCGAGGGTGTCGCCGAGGCAGCGAGCGCCGCCGGCTCTCCGCCGGGCACGCCGATCGTCGACCTTGGAACCGGCGCCGGTTTCCCCGGCGTTCCCCTGTCTATCGCCGGCGGACTGCGGGTAACGCTCCTCGACCGATCGGAGCGGGCCACTACCTTTCTCCGGGCTGCCGTCGCACGGCTTCGACTCGAGGGGTGCAGGGTGCTCCGGGGCGATGCGTCGGTTATTCCGGAGCGGTTTCCGATGGTGGTCGCCCGGGCCCTCTCCCCCGGCGGACGGGAAGGGCTTCGGCGCGTCCGCCGGCTGACCGACCGAGGTGGGCGCGGAATCGTCTACGCCGGAACGAGGGAATCGGCGGAGGGGTGGGGGGTGGCCGCCGAGGGGCTTTTCGCCTCGACGTCGATCGAATCCGTTTCGGTTCCCTTTCTCGACGCGCCGCGGCACCTCGTGTTGTTGGCAGACCCGATCGAGGATTAGGCCGACCGCGAACTAGGCCGCTCGGTTGAGAACCTTTACAAGCTCGTTCTTGTCGATCAAGTCGATAAGGCGAGCCTCGACGAACTGATGGGCGCCTTCGGAGAACTCCCCGGCGCTGATGCAGAAACCGCGGCCGGCCTTGAGATCCTTAACGCGTCCGTGAAATTCCCGGAGCAAGAGCTCGCCGACTTGCCCGGTGGTTCGGATGTACCGGAAAAGGATGGTGTCTATCCACTGGCTGGTCTCGACCTCCGCGAGGACATCCGCGTACTCGTTCTTCCCGAGGGAGATATCCACGATCTTGATCCGTGCACCCTTAAAGAAGTTCATGGTCACCCGGCGGCAGAGGGAGACGAACTCCGATGGGGGGGATATCAGGTAGATCTGGAGGTTCTTGTTGGTGTTCAGTTCCCGGAATCGGTGAATCTGCTGGGTTACGTCCTTGTAGTTGGGCCGGGCCTGCTGAATCTGCTCGAGGAGGGGGAGTGCCTTGGCGATTTGCTGCGTCTTCGCGTAGGCCGCCGCCAGCCGGTAGCGAAGCTCTATCGCGATATCCGCGGGTACGTTCTCGTGCCGAAGGCCCAACTCCAAGTCCGATAGCGCCTTTTCGTATTGGTGATTCTTCAGGTGGATCGACCCGGACATGAGGGTAGCCCGGGGACCGAAGACCGGATCGGCCCGAAGATGGGCGAATATCTTTGTCGCTTGATCGTTTTGTCCCAACTCGTAGTATGCCTGGGCCATCACAAAGACAGCCTCTTTGTCGTCCGGCTGGACGTCTATGTAGCGCCGGAGGAGGGCCAAGGCGTCGCTGAATTTCTTTACGCGATAGAGGCAGTGGGCGAGGTATTTCATGGTCGGAAGGTGCTCCGGCGCCAATTCTCTCGCGGTCCGGAGGTAGGTGATTGCCTTATCGAAACTCTTTCGCTTGAACTCGAGAAAACCGAGGTTGTAGTTCAGCTCGAAACCTTCGGGGTTCTTCGACCGGGATACCGCGAGGGCCTTGTAGGCCTCGTCGAATTGGTTGAGTTGGATGGCCGCGAGTCCGTACCGGAGGTTTACCGTGTACTCGTCGATTTCCGGATTGGTCGCGCAGAGGTTGACCAGAACACCGTAGGTCCGGAGCGCCTTCTCCCAGGCCTTTTCGTCGAAATACGCATCGGCAAGGATCCGTAAGGCACGGTGGTCCTTCGGGTTCTGGGCGAGGGTGCGGTTCGCTTCTTTCTTGAGCTGTTCTCGTGATTTGCTCGATTGGGCGGTCTTTCTCTTTTCGGTGTTCTTTCCTCGGGAGAGAAGAAGGACAATACCACCGAGAACCGCGACGCCGAGAACCAAGAGCACGATAGCAGTTATAGGGCCAAAGGGCATGCAACATTATCACGCCGTATTCCAGCAAAGTCAATAATGCCTAATTTGTGAACTGCCTCCGTTGACACAATCTCGGGAAGGCACTACGCTTCCTCTGCGAGGGACGTGCCAGTGGAAGAGACCACTATTGGAATAAAGATAGCCGACGGCAGTTTTGTACCGGTGTTCGACCGAGAGTTTCGGGGTAAGCGCCGGCTCGTACTGACGACGGTTCGGGACAATCAGGAAAGCGTTCAAATCGATCTCTACCAGGGTACCGGCGAGGGGCTCGAAGGCCCGGAGTATATCGGAAGCCTGGTGGTCGAGAACATTACACCGGCACCGAAGGGTTCGCCCGAGGTAAACCTGTTGGTAGGAATAGACGATGCCGGAAATCTGAATGCCACCGCTACCGATTCTTCCAGCGGCGAGTACCAGAGCCTTTCGGTTAGTCTCGCCTCACTGGACGCCGGGAAGGGCGACCTTCCGGACTTTGCCCTCGAAGAGCCGGTAATCGACGACGATTTCGACTTCGACTTTTCCGAAGCCGAAGAAGAAGCTGCGGGGGCGGACGAATCCTACGGTGACGAAGCGTCCTTCGACGAGGAGAGTTCCTTCGAAGAGGAGAGCCCCTTCGACGAAGAGAGCCCCTTCGGCGAGGAACCGCAGGAGGAAGAGGGCTTCGGAAGCGACTTTGATTCGGATATTGCCGAGTCTCTCGACGAATCGTTTGCCGAAGGCGAGACGCCGGAGGAGCAAGAGCCCGGCCGCCGGAAACTTCACGGGCTGCTCTTCGCCGGTTTTATCCTCCTTTCCCTTGCCGCTCTGGCCCTTCTGACGTACTTTGTCTTCCGCGCCTTGAGGGGCCCGGCGCTTCCTACCCTCGAGGCTCGGGTTCTCGCGCCGGAAGGGTTTCTCAGAGGGCACCTTCTGCTTGGGGCCGCCGGTTGGTTAAGGCGATCAAGCCTACGGTAGTCTTTAAGTTCAGCCTCCTTCTCATCGTCGCGACCACCGGTTGCGCCCGGGGGCAGCTCTGGGGGATGGAGACGGAGCTGTTGGCGGAGCGCCTTCGCAACGGCAACTACGAGCTCCTGCAGCATCTGGACTTCGACGAGCTGGAAGTTTCCCACGCGAAACGTCTCGGAGACGGGGCGCTGTTCTACATCTCGGAGGTGTATTCCGTCCTCGATTTACCCGAAAGCCGGCGACGCTTCTTGGAAGCCTCGATTCGTCTCGAAGAGGACCCCTGGCGTCGGGAGGCCGCAGCCCGCCTCCTTGCCTACTACCGGGGACGAGGAATGTACCGCCGGCAGGGAGAGCTATCCGAATCGCTTCTGGACGACTACCCCGAGTGGGACGCCCTGAAGCTCTACCACCTCGAGGCCCTCTACGAAGAGGAGCGTTACCAGGACTTTCGTGACGCGGTTTCGCAAGATTTGTTCGGTAACCCCGAACCGGGCATGGATTTCCCGAATCCCCGGCAGGATCTGCTCCTCTGGGACGGAGTGTCCCGGCATCAACTCGACGATCCCACCTTCGTCACACCGTTTCTCCGCCTCTTTAGGGAGTTCCGTGCTTCGTCGCATCACATCCGGGTCTACCGCTACCTGGAATACCGAGGTCTCCTCGAATCTTCATTCGATCCGGAGCAGCGATTCTGGCTCGAGTACCGAATGGCTGCCGCCGTCGAGGATCGGCTGTTGATGGAAACCTTGGTGTCCGCCTTGGACGAGGAAGAGCGGTTGGGTTTTCTCGGGGAGGCGACGGCGGTGGAGGACTATCTGGCTCGGAGCCTATCCGGGGGCGGTGATATCCAATTGCTTTCGAAGCTCCTCTCCGAGGGGCTCGACGCCTTTTCGGCGGCGGGACGGGTGCAGGACCTGCCGGTGCTCCGCCAAGGGATTATCGAGACGGCGGACCGCCTTGGAGACGACCGGGGGGCGATGGAACAGTTCTCCCTCCTGATCGCCGAAACTCCCCTCGCCCGGAGAAACAGCTTGCTCGGGAGCCGTATTGCCGGGATGACCGACCGAAGCCCCGAGGACGCTCTGAAGCTGCTGGAGACCTACGCCGGCCCGGAGCCGGATTCCTGGTTTCTCCGGCGGGCCCTCGAGGAGCTTATCACGGAGCTGCTTCGCCGGGAGGGATGGCAGGAGCTCGAGCGCCTCTACGCCGTTGCCCGGGCCAACCAGTACGACGCCGTGGCGGCGCGGATTGCGGTTATTCTCTCGCGAGGGCCCGACGGGCACAGCGACACCGCGCGGCGCCGTCTCGAGGCGGCGCGAGCTCAAACTACGGACCCTTACTATCAAATGATGGCCTCCCTCCTGCTCGGGAACGACGGGCGGGAGGAATTGGCCCCGCCCCCGCCGGCCGCCGGAACCGACTCCAAGGAGGTGTCCCGGTCGCCGGCTTTGGCCTACGTCACCGGCTATCTCGACTACGGGTTGGTCGAAGGGGCCTTCGAGGCTCTCGGGGAGCACTGGGACTCGATCGCCTCCGAGGACGCCGCGATGATAGCCCGTCACCTTGCCCGGGAGGGGCGTTATTACGAGTCAATGCGGATCGCCGAACGGCTCCGGAGAGACGGGGCGTCGACGGCGGCCGACGCTATTCAAAGGTTGCGGTATCCCCGGGCCTTCGCTCCGGTTCTCGAAGGGGTCTCCCGGGACTACGGACTACCGATCTGGTTCTGGTACGCCCTCGTCCGGGAAGAGAGTTATTTCTCCCCGGCGATCGAATCCTACGCCGGCGCCGTCGGGTTGGCCCAGCTGATGCCGGCTACCGCCGCGGAAGTTGCCGAGTGGGAGGGGATCCAGTCGCCCGACCTTACCAACCCGGAAACCAACCTCCGTCTCGGGGCTTCTTACCTCTCACGCCTCTTCGACCGTTTCGACGAGCCGGCCTACGCGATCATGGCGTATAACGGTGGGCAGGGGCGTATGCGTCGATGGCTCGCCGAATCGAATCAATCGTCGGTGCTCCTCTTTCACGAGGCGATTCCGGTCTATGAAACCAGACACTACCTCCGGAAGGTCGCCCTTACGGCGGCAGGTTATGCCCTTCTCTACGACGACCGGAGCCCCCGGGATACTCTGGGGAGCCTGTTTCCGGAAGTCAGGGCGACCGGGCGGGATTCATGACGGTTTTTCAAGCGGCGGTATTGGGGCTGGTCCAAGGCCTTACGGAGTTTCTCCCCGTATCGAGCTCGGGGCACCTTGCGGTCGGCAAACTCCTCTTCGGCTTAGAGGGCGTTCCTATTCTCTTCGACGTCCTGCTCCACATCGCGACCCTGGTAGTAGTCTTTTACGTGTTTCGACGGCGGATCGCCTTGATTCTCGGGGCTCTTTGGCGGCTTGTCGCCCGGAGGCCTCGAAGGGAGACGGACGCGGAGCAGCTCCGGCTGGTCGTATGGGTTCTTCTGGCGACGGTCGTGACGATAATAGTTGCGTTGCCCGTGGCCGAGCTCGACGCCGGAACCCGGCCGCGGTTGGTCGGGGTCTTCTTTCTCTTTACGGCGGTCGTTCTCCTCAGTGCGGTAAAGGCGCCGGAGGGCGGGCGCATTGCCGATATGGGGCCCCATCAGGCCGTTATCGTCGGCCTTGCCCAAGGTCTCGGGGTGTTTCCCGGGGTTTCCCGGTCCGGGATTACCATTTCCGCCGGGCGACACGTCGGGCTCTCCCGGGGTGACGCCGGGGAGTTTGCGTTCCTAATATCGATTCCGGCCATTTTCGGGGCGCTGGTTCTGACACTCCGGGACCTCGGGGATCTCGGCCGGTCGGTGGGCCTTCTACCGCTTACCGTCGGCTTCTTCGTCGCCCTGGTGTCCGGGTTCTCGGCGCTGACGCTTCTGTTGAGGATTGTCCGGTCGGGCCGGTTGTACCTCTTTGCCCTCTACCTCCTTCCCCTCGGGATGGCCGTCATTCTCCTGCTCGGCTAGGTTACAGCGGCGCCGTTGTTCCGCCGATACACCTAATAGTGATGACAACTACCTCGGAAAGAACCTCACCACTGCCACCCGTGCTTTTTGTTTTCGGGACGTTTATCCTATTGTCCCTCGGTGCCGCCGCCTTTCGACCCGGAACCTCCTCCTTCGTTCTCGCAGTTTTCTCGATTCCCGGGCGCTTCTTGACGACGACCTTCCACCTGGCTTCGCTCTTCGTGCCGGTGTACTTTATCACCGCCGGTTTCCATTCGAGGCAGAAGCCCTTTCCCTGGCGGCGTTTCGGCTATCTCCAGCTGTTGATTCTGCCCTTCCTCCTCTGGGCGGTGGCGCTCCGACTCTTCGCGGCGGGTGAGAATCCCTCGGAGTTGGCCGGAGCCCCCCTCCTCGAATGGGTCGCCTTCCATTTTTCCCGTATCGGTGGAGCCTTACTCGCGGCGACCATGGGCATCGTCGTCGCCCTAGCGCCGCTTCTGTTTGCCCGGCGGCGGCCGACGACGGCCCTCGCGCTCCCGGCACCGGCCGCCTCAGATCCGGCCGCCTCAGATCCGGCGCCCGGAGCCCAGACCGCCGGCGATTCGGTAGATCTTCTCGAGCTCTTGCCGGAAGAGAGCCGGGACGAAGGCACGTCGTGGCCCGACGACCTCGAAGAGGAGTTGGAAGAACCGGATTCGGCCGGTCCCTTGGAGCTCGACTTTTCGTACACCGAGGAACCGGTTGAAGACAGTTCGGAGGAGGTCCCCCTGGTCGTTCGGTTCCGTAAGGGACGGTTCTTCAGCGATACGGACGACGGCTTCGAGGACCTACGGAGCCCTCCGGCGCCCCCGGCGCGCTCTTCCCGGCGCCGGGGGTACAACGTCCCGATCGACGGCATTCTGAGTGACTACGGCGCATTACCCTACTGGGAGATAGACGACGAGACACGTCACGCCGCCGAGGTGCTTCGAATCACCCTCGAAGAATTCCAGATACAGGCGGAGGTTACCGGAATACGCAAAGGGCCGGTTATCACAATGTTCGAGCTACTCCCGGCTCCGGGGGTAAAGCTTGCCAAGATTACGAACCTTGCGGACAACATCGCCCTGAGGCTCGCTGCCTCGTCGGTCCGGATCGTTGCGCCTATTCCGGGAAAGCACGCCGTCGGCATCGAAATACCCAACAAGACCCGGCATATCGTCGCCTTCGGAGAGTTGGTCCGAGAACAGGCATTTACCAAATCGACGGCGGGTATCCCTCTGGCTCTCGGGAAAGAGATCCCCGGGGATAGCCGGATGGTCGATTTGACCAAGATGCCCCACCTTCTTATCGCCGGTGCAACCGGCTCGGGAAAATCCGTCTGCGTCAATTCGATTATCTGCTCCATTCTCTACCGGTGTACCCCGGAGCAGGTAAAGATGATCTTGATAGACCCCAAGATCGTGGAGCTGAAGTTCTACAACGATATTCCCCACCTTCTGACGCCGGTAATCACCGACCCGAAGCGGGCGTTCCAGGCCATCCAGTACTGTATCTACGAGATGGAACGGCGGTACAATCTTCTCGACGCCCTCGGGGCCCGGGACATCCGGTCCTACAACGCCAAGATAGAACGGGAACGCATGGCGACCGAGCCGCTACCCTACTTGGTGGTCGTCGTGGACGAGTTCGCCGATCTCATGGCCACCTCGGGGAAGGAGCTCGAGACGACCCTGGCCCGCCTCGCGGCGATGTCCCGGGCCGTCGGCATCCACCTTGTTCTGGCAACCCAGCGCCCGTCGACGGACGTCATCACCGGGCTTATCAAGGCGAACATTCCCTCCCGGATCGCCTTTATGGTCTCCAGCAAGGTCGATTCCCGGATCATTATCGATACCGTCGGGGCGGAGAAGCTCCTCGGGCAAGGAGACATGCTCTTTATCTCGGCCACGGATCCCTTTCCCCTGCGACTCCAGGGTGCCTTTCTCTCGGAGGAGGAAGTCGAGCGGATCGTGGCGCATGTCCGCACCCTTGGGGAGCCGGATTACATCGACGAGGAGATCTTCGACCTCGACGAAGACGACCCGGAGCTCCAGGGCGAGTTGGAGGATCCCTTGATGGAGGAGGCGATCGAGGTTGTGGTTGCAAGCCGGAAGGCGTCGGCGTCCTACCTTCAGCGGCGCCTCAAGGTCGGCTACAACCGGGCGGCCCGGATGGTCGAAGAGATGGAACGTCTCGGCATCGTGGGACCCCAGAACGGGAGCAAGCCCCGGGAAGTCATCGGTCACGCCGGAGGCGCTTGAGCGCCTCCACCAGCTCCGAAATGCTCGACGCCTCGCCGGATAGCGTGGTCGCGTCCTCCACCGGGGCGGCGCGCCGGAACTGCACCTCGAATCGCCACCGATATCTCGACTCACCTGCCCTCCCGGGGTGCCCGTTAACGGACACTGCCACGAAAGGAAGCCCCTCGTCGCCGGAAGCAACTTCCCGGCCGCCGATTCTCCGAAGACCCCTGCGGGTCCAGGCGACGGCCTCGGGATCGCCCGAAAGCCGGTAGCCGAAGTCCGCCGTTTCGACGGCTTCGAAGCGATTGGTTGTCGGGTCGAAGCGGTAGGAAGCCTCTGAGAAGACCCGGCCGACGATGCCTTCCAGGGCCACATCCTCGGGACCGCCGGTGTGGAGCGTTTTTGCAGGGCGGTCGATCAACCAGAGCGTATCGGCCGTGTCCAAGGCTTCGGGGATGTCCTGCGTCGCGAGCACTACCCCCATGCCCCCGAGGCAGCGTCTCTTGAGATCTGCGAGAATCCGCTGCTTCCACCGGGCGTCGAGAAAGGCCAGGGCCTCGTCGAGAACGAGAAGGGGCGCTCGCTGGGCGAGACCCCGGGCGAGGTGCGCCCGGCGTCGCTCGCCGTCGCTTAACCGGCCGATGGGTCGGTGACGCAGCCCGGACAGATCGAGTCGGGTAAGCTCTTCTTCGACGACCTCCCGATCGTTAGAGGAGAGGCGCCCCCGGCGCCCGGTGTAGGGGTAGCGCCCGAGAGCAACAAGGTCGTAGACACTTACCAAGGGCGAAAGGGGGGATGCGGCGAAGAGTGCCGACAGGTGGTGCCCCCGGAGACCGACCGGAAGGCTATCGAGGGAGGTATCTCCCAGAAAGACTCGACCCTTTCGCGGCGGGACCAGACCCGATACCGTCCGGAGGAAGGTACTCTTTCCCGCACCGTTGGGTCCCAAGAGGCAGGCAAATTGCCCCGGGAGAAGCTCCAGACCGCCGCAGGAAAACAGAAGAGGCCCCCGGGGAACTGCAATCTCCGCATCCCGGACCCGAAGAAGCGGCGTCATCCTTCGTTACCCCCGAGTCCGAAGAGAATCGAAGCGATAATCGGGGTACCCATCAGCGAGAGCACGGCGTTAAGGGGGAGCCTTCCGTCCCTCCCGGGGACCGAGGAGACGACTTCGGCCAGAAGAGCCAAGGCGGCGCCGAAGAGCAGACAGTAGACCAGGAGAACCCGGTGCCGGGAGCTTTGGGCCGTCCACCTCGCCAGGTGGGGGGCGGCGATTCCGATAAACGCCAGGGGACCGCAGAACGCGGTTACCCCGCCTACGAGAAGGGCTGCGGCGAAGAACGCCGTAATCCGGAGCCCCCTAAGGGATACGCCGAGAAGGCTTGCCTCGTCCGGACCGAGGTAGAGGGCGTCCAGGCGCTTCGCGTTCAGAAAAGAGACGACGACCCCAACGGCGGTTATGCCGGAGAGAACCAGAATATCCCGGTAGTCGCTCCGACCGAAGCTCCCGAAGGTCCAGCCGACAAAGGCGGAAAGCTCCCGGGGTCCCGCGACCTGCAGCACGAGGGTTACGACGGCGGCAAAACCGTAGCCCATAAGCACCCCGAAGATCGTCAGCTTCAGGATGCTCCCGACTCGGGCGGCAAGCAAAAGCAAGAGTAGGAGGGCCACCCCGGAGCCGGCGGATGCCGCGACGCTCGCGCCGAGGGGCGACAAGGCGAACGCCGGGAGCAGCAGCCCCAGGACTGCGACCCCGGCGGTTGCAGCCGCATTTACCCCGAGAACAAAGGGCCCCGCGAGGGGATTACCGAGAAGGGTCTGCATCCCGAGGCCCGCCACCGCCAGGGCACCCCCGGCCAAGAGGGCCGTAACGGCCCGGGGGAGGCGACTCTGGAGGACGATGCGGCCGGCCGGTGTCTCCCCGGCAAGGTCGAGAATGCCCCTCGCCGAGTCGAGGATCGAGATATCAGCCGAGCCGGTCAACACGACCAGAGCGAAGAGGACGAGAACGGCTGCGGCGACGATCGCCGCTCGGGATAAGAGGCTTCCGTGCACCTGCTCTTACTCCAAGCGCCGGTAGTAGTAGAGATCCCGGTCCGGGAGAATCTCGGGATGGAGGATGGCGACGAGGTCCCGGAGAACGCGGTTCGGATAGAGGTATCCCGACTCGAAGATATCCCAGGCTCCTTCCGGGGAGATGCGGCGGATGGGGGCGTACACCCTCCCGCTTCGGAACGCCGCTATCTGGGGCGCAAAACGGACGGTACGGCGGAGGCTCTCCATCGATACGGCGCTTCCCGGATTCAGCCAGATCTCCGCCCGGGGTGCCTCCCGGAGGACGACCTCCGGGTCTAGAAGCGATACGCCGATCCCCTCCGAGGAAAGAAGCGAAGTACCCCCGGCATCCCGAACGAACCGGACCGCGTGGCTCCCGAGCCGGGGAACCGGCCAGACATCTCCGACGGGGGCGTTCAGAAGGATGGTCGGCCGGCCTTCGGCTTCGGGGCCCGGTGCGGGAGCACGGGACACCCGTTCCGCTATTTCGAGGTAGTCCCGGCGGATACCGGCGAAAACCTCCTCGGCAAGAGGACGCTTCCCCAGGAGGTCTCCAACCAAGAGAACCCACTCCGCCCGGCCGAGGGGATGCTCTTCGAGGTAGTCCCAACTGTAAATAACCGGGATGCCGAAGGTGCGCTCCAGTCGCCGCCGGGCGACCGGCGGAAGGGCGTCGGGGTACGCGATAACCAGGTCCGCGGCGGTGGCTACGATAGCCTCGAGGTCGACGGCATCGCCGGAACCGACGGCTCTCAGGGTGCCGTCGTCGAGACGCTGCTCTACCTTCCGGGAGTAAAACCAGTGGCCCCGGGAGATAGCCGCGACGGCGTCGAGGGAACCGAGGGCTTCGAACGCCGGGGCGTAGCTGCTCGAAAGGATAACGACTCGCCGGACGGGAATCGAAACATCCCGGCCGAGAAGGTATTGTTCCTCCGGGACGCCGAGGGCGGCGTTTCCGACGATAGCCCGTCGGCCCTCCGGTAGGTCCTCGATTCGAAAGAAACGGGCCCACTCCGGCGGCTCGGCTGCAGCGCCGGCAGAAACCCCCGAGAGGAGAGAAAAGAAGAGCAGGATGCCGACGACCCGGACGGACTTCAATCGAGGGCGAGGCTGGTGGTAATGGCTTTTTCTCTTAGGGCGGTGCGAATAGCTTCGAATGATGGCGCGTATCCTCGGTAGAGAGTGTAGCGGTTTCCGATATCGGAGAGGTAGTGGGCGTCGGAATCGGCGATTACGGCCCGGTCTCCGGGGTCGGGGGTCACCGGGAGGCGGGTCGCCTCGACGGCGCTAAAGGGTAGATCGGGTACGAATCCCAGCTGCGATCCGAGACTAAAGGCGGTTCGGTCGATGTGGGCCGGGATCGAGAGGCCGCCGAGCTCGAGGGTCTTATCAACAATCTCCTCGATACTCAGGAACGACGCGCTCAAGAGAAAGAAATCTACTTCCTCTACAACGTAGTCCTCTTCGTCGACGACGACCTGGTCTCCGAACCGCTTCGGGTCGTTTCGTACCGAAGGAAAGTGTTCAGCTATGAAGCTCCCCATCGTTAAGGCGGTGGCGACCTCGCCGAAGAGGGCGAGAACGTGGACCTCTTCCCGGGTGGTTATCTCCAGGCCGTAGCAGGAGGCGATTCCCTCCCGGCGGCACGCCCCCTCGAAGGCGGGGCAGTTCAAGGCGCTGTTGTGGTCCGTCAACGCGACCATATCCAAACCGACTTCCCGGGCTCTCCGAGCTATCGCCGAGGGCGAGTTGTCCCAGTCTCCGCAGGGGCTCAGGCAGGAATGGATGTGGAGATCGGCGCGAAAGCCGTCCATCACCTAGAGCGGCACCTATTCTGATGCCTTTAGAGCGGTGTAGATCTCCCCGGAAACCTGGAACTGGTTCTTGTCGGTCAAGAGAACCGCTATACGCTCCTTCTCGGCCGCTTGGATCATCTCTTCGGGGAGGGGGCGGCCGTTGCAAATGACCATGGCAGCGAGATTGGTCATCGAAGCGACCGCAACGCTGTTCTTGTGCGCCTGGATGGTAATCAGTACCGCTCCGTCCGGGGCGTTCGCCATCACGTCGCTCAGGAGGTCGGATGTGTAACCGTTGGTTATTTCTCGGTCATCGAAGCTATCTTGGATAAGCTCGTAGCCGAGGACGCCTGCAAGCTCGCTGATTCTCACGTTTGTTCTCCTGTATCTTTTTTGTCCCGGCAATGAAGGTAGACGGCGACTCGTACCACCGTACCTTCCGGGGAGCTCTCTATCGAGAACTCGTCGGACACTCTCCGGGCGTTCGGAAGGCCCATTCCCGCGCCGAACCCGAGGGAGCGGACCCAATCGTTTGCCGTCGAGAAACCTTCGACCATCGCCTCTTCCACGTCGGGAATTCCGGGTCCCGTGTCCTTAGCGGTAACCCGGGCGATCTCCCCTTCGAGGGAGAAGATGATGCGCCCTCCTTCGGAATGAACCACCTGGTTCATCTCGAGCTCGTAGGTGGCCACGGCAATCCGTCGGATGGTCTTGGTGTCGCACCCGCGCTCCTTGAGGATCCGCTTTATCTCCGCCGACGGCTTCCCGGCGTTCTCGAAATCAAACTTCCAGGTGGTGAACTCGAGGTGAATATCCCCCGGGGCGGCCCCGTCTTTCTCCGTTTTCGTCTGCTCCTCGAGACGCTCCACCTGTTTGTTGATCTCCACCAAGAGGGCGGTGATGACGTCCCGGCTGGTGAGAATTCCGACGAGCTCCTTGTCCCTATTCAAAACCGGGAACCGGCCGAAGCGGTACTTCTCGAGGTAGGAAATGGCGAAGCTGAGGGGCATATCGTCTTCCAAGACGATAAGGTTCCGGGACATATGTTCTTCCGCGGTATCGTCCATGTACCCCGCTTCCATCGCCCGTATGATGTCGTCCATGCTGATGATCCCGAAGAGCCTCTTGCCCTCGGCGATCGGCACCCCGGTTATCGACTTCTCCTTCATCGTTTTCTGCAAGTCCCGAAGGGGGCTCTTGCGGCCCGCGGTCTGCACCGGAGTGGTCATGACGTCCCGGACGCGAAGCCGGTAGATCAATTCCACGACGTACGACGGCGAGTCTTCGGCATTGATGGGAATGGCGGGTCCGGACATCAGGTTAGGGTACCTTCTTTGGCCGCCCGGACCAGATAGAAGAGAATCTCGAGCTCCAGTCCGATATTCACGTGGTGAACGACGCAGCCGTCGGAAAGTTGCGGATCGGGGCACTTCAGTGGGACCGAGGTAAAGTTAAGGTAGCCCCGGACCCCGGCGTCGAGGAGGCGTTCGAAGACTTCCTGGGCGTTGTCGTCCGGAACCGTGAGAACCGCGACTTCGACACTCTGGGCCCGGACGATCTTCTTGAGCTCCGAGACATGGTAGATCGGTACCGCAGCGGTGTGATCGACCTTCTCCTTTTCCACGTCGAACCCGGCGACGATCCGGATATCCTCTTTTTCGAGAGCTCTATTCCGCAGAATCGCGCTTCCCATTCGGCCGCAGCCGACAAGAACCGCCTCCTGGGGTTCCCGCTTCCCAAGCATCTCGGTGATCTCTCTGATGAGATAGTCGATGTCGTACCCACCGCGCTTATTCCCGCCGATGCTAATTGCCGAGAAATCCTTCCGGACCACCGCTGCGCTGACACCGACGGCATCTCCGAGGTTGTTCGAGAATACCTTCGCGAATCCGAGGGACCGCAACTGCCGGAGAACCCTCAGGTAGCGGGTCAAGCGAGAGATCAAAGGCTTGGACCAAGTCATATGCACCTTATATCACAATAATAACCGATTATTCCACTTTAATGTGAAGTTAGTCAAGCCAAACATCTTTTATGAGTTAAATAAGAGTGATTGTTCCAATAGATGCGCCCGTGCCTTGTTAATACGTCGATATTATGGTACATTACGCGCAATCGCTCATAGCTTATTCGGGGGGTATTATGGCTGGCGTTACTGCGCACGAAGTAGGCCTGCCGGAGGAGATTGTCTCCTTCGTCGAAGAATGGCGCGACAAGCCCGGAAATCTCATTATGATCCTTCACCGGATTCAGGAGTACTACGGCTTTGTCCCCAGAGAGGCCGCCTTGGAGCTCTCGAAGCTCATTGGGACACCATTGGCGAAAATCTACGGCGTCCTGACCTTTTACCATTTTTTTAAGCTGACAAAGCCGGGAAAGAACAAGGTATCGGTCTGCATGGGGACTGCCTGCTACCTCAAAGGCGGCAACGACCTTATCCAGGAGATCGAGAACCTGATCGGTATCGGAGTCGGCGGCACCACGGAGGACGATGAGTTCTCGATGGAGTCGGTCCGGTGTGTCGGGTGTTGCGGTCTTGCACCGGTCGTGACCGTGAACGGTGACGTCTACGGAAAGCTGACGAAAGAGAAGTTGCCGGAGATTCTCGCGAAGTATCGGGGCAGGTAACGGTGCACGCGACGCTCTGCGACTTCGTCCAGGATATCGCCCTGAATGCCATCGAGGCCGCGTCGCCGGTTACGACGGTACGGATCCACGAAAGCGAAACCGAGTTTGACGCTTCCGTGGACGACGAGGGGCGAGGAATGGATAAGGAGGAGCTCGAGGCGGCCCGGGACCCCTTTGTAACCGCGCCGGAGAAGCACCCGAGCCGTTCCGTCGGCTTGGGACTCTCGTTTCTCCACCAATTGGTGGAGCAGACCGGCGGACGCCTCGATATCGCTTCGATATCCGGGCAGGGCACGTCGGTGCGGTTCGTCGTTCCTACGGACCATTTGGACTGTCCCCCCGTTGGAGACGTGCCGGGATTAGCCTTCTCGCTGATGTGCTACCCCGGAGACTACGAACTGGTCTTTTCCCGGACGCTGGTTCGGGAACAGACCCGCGACTATACGGTTCGCCGTTCGGAGCTCAAAGAAGCCCTCGGCGATCTGGATAGCGTGGCCTCCCTCGGGCTCCTGAAGGAGTTTCTCCGGGGCGAGGAATCATCACTTTTTGCACTGGAGGTGTGATGTGGCACGAATGACCCTTGCCGAGCTTAAGAAGATGCGCGCGGAGAAGCGCCAAGAACTCGATATGAGAGACGTCGACAACAAGACGATTCAGGTCATTGTCGGAATGGGCACCAGCGGGATCGCCGCCGGCGCCAAGGAAACCCTCGCGGCCTTTCTCGACGAGCTGGAAAACCACGGTCTCACGACGGTCGCGGTACGGCAGACCGGGAGCTTAGGGCTCGACCACGCGGAGCCGACGGTAGAAGTTCAGATGCAGGACATGCCGACCGTCATCTACGGGAAGGTCGACCCCGAGGTCGCCCGGAAGATCGTTCGGAAGCACATTCTCTCGAAAGAGCTGCTGAGTGATCACATCTTCGACCGGCCCGCGGCGGACATCGTCGAAGGCACCGGCGAGAAGTAGGAGTAATACATGGCGTTCAAGCAATACATTCTGGTCTGCGGCGGGACCGGCTGTGTCTCCAGCTCCGCGGACGACATCTTTAAGAATCTTATCCGGGAAGCAGAGACCCAGGGAGTCGACCACGACGTCCAGATCGTGAAGACCGGCTGTTTCGGTTTTTGCGAAAAGGGCCCCATCGTGAAGGTACTCCCGGAGGAGTCCTTCTACGTCGAGGTGAAGCCGGAGGACGCGAAGGAGATTATCTCCGAGCAGGTCGTCAAGGGCCGCCCGGTCCAGCGACTCCTCTATCACGAAGCAGACAGCAAAGAGTATGCCCGGATCGACGAGATGAGCTTCTACCAGAAGCAGTTCCGGGTCGTCTTGAGAAACTGCGGGTTCATCAACCCGGAGAACATGGACGAGTACATCGCCCGGGACGGCTACGTCGCCCTCGAGCGGGTACTCTTCGAGTTCAGCCCCGAAGAGACGATCGAAGAGCTAAAGATTTCCGGGCTCCGTGGTCGTGGGGGCGCGGGGTTTCCGACCTGGATGAAGTGGGACTTTACCCGGGAAGTCGAGAGCGATCAGAAGTACGTCGTCTGTAACGCCGACGAGGGGGATCCCGGGGCCTACATGGACCGAAGCGTCCTCGAAGGGGACCCCCATTCGGTTCTCGAAGCGATGACCATAGCCGGAAAGACCATCGGCGCCAACCAAGGCTACATCTACGTCCGGGCCGAGTACCCCTTGGCGATTCACCGCCTGGAGGTGGCCATCGAGCAGGCTACCGAGGCGGGACTCCTGGGGGACAACATCCTCGGCACCGACTTCTCCTTCCACATCGAAATTCGCTTGGGAGCCGGAGCCTTTGTCTGCGGGGAAGAAACGGCCCTACTCGCCTCCATCGAGGGGGAACGGGGCATGCCGAAGCCGCGACCGCCGTTTCCGTCCGTAAAGGGCCTCTGGGGAGAGCCGACGGTTATCAACAACGTCGAAACCCTGGCCAACATACCTGTTATTCTCTCGAGAGGCGGCGAATGGTTCTCGAAGATCGGCACCGAGAAGTCCAAGGGAACCAAGGTCTTCGCCCTGACGGGAAAAATCAACAACTCCGGGCTTATCGAGGTGCCGATGGGGACCCCCCTGCGGGACATCATCTACTCGATCGGCGGCGGCATTCCCGACGGCAAAGCCTTTAAGGCGGTGCAGACCGGCGGGCCCTCCGGAGGTGTCATTACCGCTGATTTTATCGACACACCGATCGACTACGAGCACCTGCAGGAGCTCGGCTCGATCATGGGGTCCGGGGGAATGATCGTCATGGACGAAGACGACTGTATCGTCGACGTCGCAAAGTTCTACCTGGACTTTACCGTCGAGGAGTCCTGCGGCAAGTGCGCCCCCTGTCGGGTCGGAGGGCGGAAGCTCTACAACATCCTCGACCGGATAACAAAGGGCACGGGCACCATGGAGGACATCGACCGCATCGAGGCGATCGGCTACAGCATGCAGCGCGCCTCTCTCTGTGGTCTCGGGCAGACGGCGCCGAACCCGGTTCTCTCCTCCCTGAGGTACTTCCGGGAGGAATACCTCTCGCATATCCAAGAACAGAGTTGTCCCGCCGGTGTCTGTAAGGAGCTGGTTAAGTACTACATCCTTCCGGATAAGTGTATCGGGTGCACCCTCTGCGCCCGACGCTGTCCGGTCAATTGCATAAGTGGGGAGCGCAAGCAGACCCACGTTATCGACCAGTCGATCTGCATCAAGTGCGGCGAGTGCTACAACGCGTGTAAGTTCGACGCGGTCGTAAAGCAGTAAGGTAGGAGATCTAGATGAGCACGATTAACTGCAAGATAAACGGCATGCCGATGGAGGTCGAAGCGGGTACCTCCATCTATCAGGCCGCGAAAGAGGCGCAGATAAACATTCCCGTTCTTTGTTACCATCCCGACCTCCCGGCCTGGGCGGCCTGCGGCATCTGCGTCGTCAAAGCCGCCGGTTCGAAAAAGATGATGCGGGCCTGCGCCACCGCGGTGGAAGAGGGGATGGAGGTCATCACCCACGATCCGGAGCTCCACCAGGTTCGCCGGACGGTGATCGAGATGATTCTCTCGACGCACCCGAATAGCTGCCTGACCTGTGGCCGAAACGGTACCTGCGAGCTCCAGAGCCTCGCCGCCGAGTTCGGTATTCGGGAAATGCCCTTCGAGATGAACGTCCAGGAGATTCCCCAGGACACATCGACCCCCTCGATCATCTTGAACCCGGAGAAGTGCATCAAGTGCGGACGCTGCGTAAACGTCTGTCAGAACGTACAGAACGTCTTCGCCCTGGAGTTCCTCGACCGCGGCGACCAGGTGCGGATGGCTCCCGCCGGGGACGTGCTCCTCGACGACAGCCCCTGCATCAAGTGCGGTCAATGCTCGGCCCACTGCCCCGTCGGCGCTATCTTCGAGAAGGATGAGACCCGAAAGGTCTGGGATGGCATCCGGGATCCGAAGCTCCACACCGTGGTTCAGGTGGCCCCGGCGGTCCGGGTTGCTATCGGCGAAGCCTTCGGTTTGGAGCCGGGAACAATCACCACCGGGAAGCTTTACGCGGCCCTCCGGCGGCTCGGTTTTGACACCGTCTTCGACACCAACTTCGGCGCCGACCTGACCATTATGGAAGAGGGCTCCGAGTTCGTGGAGCGCTTCGTCAACAAGAAGGGCGAGATCCCCCTGATCACGACCTGTTGCCCCTCCTGGGTCGACTACATGGAAAAGTTCTACCCGGAGATGATCCCCCACTTTTCGACGGCGAAGTCGCCCCAGATGATGCTGGCGGCCATGTCCAAGACCTACTACGCCAAGCAGATCGGCAAAGATGCCTGCGACATCTTCCACGTCTCGGTAATGCCGTGCACGTCGAAGAAGTACGAGATTTCCCGGGGAACCGACATGTACTCCTCCGGGTGCCAAGATATCGACGTTTCGATTACGACCCGGGAGCTCGCCCGGATGATCAAGTCCTCCGGCATCGACTACCTGAGCCTTCCGGACGAAGAGGCCGACGAGGCCCTCGGCATCTACACCGGCGCGGGAACCATCTTCGGTGCCACCGGGGGCGTCATGGAGGCGGCCCTCCGGACGGCGCATTACCTGGTGACCAACCGCGACCTGATGAAGGTCGAGTTCGAAGCCGTCCGGGGCCTCGAAGGGGTCAAGGCGGCGGAGATCGATATCGAAGGTACCAAGGTCCGGGTCGCGGTAGCCCACTCGATTTCCAACGTCGCCAAGGTTCTCGACGAGGTAAAGGCCGCGAAGGATGCCGGGAAGGAGCCGCCGTACCACTTTATCGAGGTCATGGCATGCCGCGGCGGCTGTATCGCCGGGGGCGGACAACCCTACGGAGGAGACGATACGGTTCGAGCGCGGCGGTCAGCCGGGCTCTACCAGGACGACGAGAACCAGACCTTGCGCGCCTCGCACCACAACCCGGCGGTACAGAAGCTCTATCAGGACTTCCTCGAGAAGCCCCTCTCGGAAAAGTCGCACCAATACTTGCATACCCACTACACTGCGCGGCCGTTGTATACTCGGTAGGTGATTCAAAGACTCATCGACCGGACACGGAACGTCTCTAACGGGCTATCCTTCGGGATAGCCCTTTTTTTGCTCTCGGTTATTGCGGCGGCCTTGGCCGGGTGTGGGGCCGCCGGGGAAGACCGGGGCGTAGAGGCCGAGAAAGCCGTTTCTCGCCGGCCTCCGGAGGTCTATCCCGGTGTCCTCGATCTCCCGGCGGCGACTGCCGAAGGCTTTTTGCGCTGCTCTTCCGGAGGCCCCGACCGGGCCGCCG
>JBKHCS010000060.1:0-16460 GCA_046541715.1 Spirochaetaceae bacterium | reverse complement strand
TAACCCCGGTCCTCTTTCGCGGTTCGAAGGGCAACCCGATCGTGACCGGCTTTCTGCCTATCCTCTGGGCTTTCGGTGGAGATGTCCTCGACGAAGACGGAAACGTCATTCTCGACTCCCCCGAATCCCTCGCGGCCCTGGAGTTCTTTCTGGACCTGAGCGAGTACGCTCCGGAGGGTGTTGCCAACTATCAGAGCGCCCAGGTCCGGGACGCCCTCTACAATGGAAGTGGTGCCATCGCCATCGAGGTCTGGCCGGGATGGATCGCCGACATCAACAATCCTGAAGAGTCCGCGGTGGTGGGAGACATGGAGATTAGGGCCCATCCGGGACAGGTCCGGGGCTCCTCACCGATGATCGGCATCTGGCTCGCCGCCATTCCGGAGTCCTCGGAGAACAAGGATGCGGCCTTCGACTTTCTGACCTTCCTGACCAGCGAAGAGATGCAGGAACGCATCGCCATGGAAACCGGCGTACCGCCGACGCGGGTAAGCGTCCATCAGATCGCCGCGCTCCAGGAGAAGTACTTCTGGTATCCGGCTCAGCTCGACGGTCTCCAAAACGGGGTAGCCCGGCCCCGGACCAACCAGTGGGCCGAGATCGAAGCCGCCTTGGGAGACTACCTCCAGGGCGCGCTTATCGGCGACCTGTCGGCCGGCCGCGCCCTCCGGGAGGCAGACGCCCGCATCCAGGACATCGTAAACTAAGCGACGGATTCCATTTTTTCCGGACGGACGGGGGTCATCGGCTGACCCGCCGTCCGTTTTTTGCATGGGCGTATCAACATGAGCACTCTTCAACGTCGTCACCCCGAGTTCTACTACCTTCTCGCCGCACCGACGGTCCTCGTCGTTTTTTTTCTTACGGTCTACCCGAGCCTCGCGGTCTTCTCCAATTCTCTTTTCGAGTACGACTACATCGCCGGCACCCGGGTCTTCAACGGACTGGACAACTACCGGTCGATTCTTGCCGACTCCCAGTTTCGCCAATCGGTGGTCAACACCACCGTCTTCGTGGCCCTGGCGGCGACCCTCGAAACGGCGCTTGGATTCCTTCTGGCGCTTCTCTACTACGAGCCATTCCGGGGGCGGAGAACCGTGGCGACGGTTACCGTCTTTCCCATGATGCTCTCCACGATGGTGGTAAGCGCAACCTGGCGGACGCTCTTCGATTTCAACATCGGGCCGATCAACTCGCTGCTGCGCACTCTCGGCGCGCAACCCGTCGGGTGGCTCATAAACCCGGATATCGCACTCTTGTCGGTCGTCATCGTCGATGTATGGCAGTGGACTCCCTTTGCCTTCATCATTCTCCAGGCGGCGCTCCAGACCATCCCCAGGGAGTATCTCGAGGCGGCCCGGATCGACGGCTGCGGGTCCTCGGGGGTTATCCTCCACGTCGTCATCCCGCTTATGCGTCCCCACCTGTTGATGGTCGCCCTTCTGCGGACCATCGACACCTTCCGGCTCTTTGCCAAGGTCTTTGCCCTTACCGGTGGAGGCCCGGGAAACGCTACGGAAACTATCTCCTACTACATCTACCGGGAAGCGTACCGCTACTTCAATCTTGGGCGAGCCGGTGCCGCCTCGGTAATGGCGTTCGTGGTTATCGCTCTCGTGGCGGCGGTCTACATTCCCCGCCTGCTGAAGGAGGAAGGAGCATGACCCGCCGCCTTCAGCCGGATCGCGTTATCCGCACCGCCGCCATCATCATCTTCTTGGTTCTGACGGTCTTGCCTCTCTATTGGGTCCTCATTACGAGCCTCAAGACACCCCGGGAAGTAATCCTTCCGAACCCGACCTTTTTCCCGCAGACAATCACCCTGGCAAACTTTCGGGAGGTTATCGAGGACGGGGTCTTGCGGAACTTCGGGAACACCCTCTTCGTCGCCGGCCTCTCGACCGCAATCTCCATAACCCTCGGGTTTACCGCCGCCTACGCCTTGGTCCGGTACCGTTTTCCGTTGCGGTTCAACAACGTCTTTTTGGTGTGGGTTCTGGTGGTCAAGATTTTGCCGCCGATGGTTCTCTCGGTGCCGCTTTACGAGTTCTTCGCCGGGGCAGGCTTTCTCAATAGCCTGGTGGGCCTCGCCCTGGTTTACCAGGTCTACACGCTTCCCTACGCGCTCTGGATCCTGGTCGGATTCGTCCGGGGCATTCCGAGAGAGCTGGAGGAGGCGGCGGAGATGGACGGTGCGGGCCCCGGGACGACCCTCCTCAGGATTATGCTGCCCCTCTCCGCCGGGGGAATCGCCGCGACGAGCATCTTTAGCGCGATTATGGCCTGGGACGAGTTTCTCTTTGCCCTCCTCTTTCTCCGGCGGCCTCGGCTTTTGACGCTCCCGCTGCGCATCGTCAACTACATCACGGAATACGAGACGCTGTGGGGACCGCTTATGGCCATCGGCGTCCTCGCGTCCATCCCTCTGCTGCTTCTGACGAGCTTTGTCTACCGACGGCTCTCCGAGGGATTCACGGCGACCCTGAAGTGAGGTGACAGGATGAGGCGTCCCCTTCTTATTGCCCACAGCGGCTTCGCGGACACGCCCCCTAATTCCTTGGCCACCATCGAGGCGGCGAAGACGGCCGGAGCCGACGGCGTGGAGTTCGACGTTCAGTGCAGCGCCGAAGGAGCCCCGGTCCTGTCCCACGACCCTCGGGTGGTTTCCTCAGCGGGCCTCGAGCGCAATATCTCCGCCCTGTCCTCCACTGCCATTGGGGCCGGGGCCTTTATGGTCCCCGGGATCCCCGACGCCCCGCCGGCGCTTCTCGAGGTAATCGACGGCTGTCACGCCGCGGGGCTTCTTCTAAACCTCGATGTAAAGGATACTCGGGCCTTCCCGGCGATCCGGCAGGCACTCCGGAGGGCCCGGTACGCCGAACGGACGTTTGTTACCGGGTGTGGCCTCGACGCCCTGGCCAACCTCGGGCGACCGATTCCGGAGGTCAGCCTGTTGGTCAACGTCGATTCGGAAATGGCCCTCGACCAAATCGTTCACCTCGGTGCCCAGGGAATCAACATCGAGCACTCCCTGATAACCCCGGAACTCCTTACGGCCGCTCGAAAACGCTTCTTGAGCGTCGCCGTGTGGACGGTGAATGAGCCGGAGGAGCTACAAAGGGTCGTGGAACTCGGGGTAGACTCGGTAACCAGTAACAGACCGACGAGGATCCGCGTTGAACCATCATTTCGAAATAGCCAAGGAACTAATGACAGAGGCCGGACTCCGGGCCCGGAGAAGGCGGAGCGCCGGGCTTGTCCGGGAGGCTAAGGCGCTTCAGGACTTCGTGACCGAAGCGGACCGGGAGACCGAGGCGACGATCCGGGACGAGCTACGGCGGCGCTTTCCCCGAACCGGTTTCCTCGGAGAAGAGCGGGGTCTCGAGTTGCCCGAAGGCGCGGCGACCCCGATGGACGCAGAAGGGCTTTGGATCCTCGACCCGATCGACGGAACCAGCAACTTTGCCGCCGGAATCGACGCGTGGTGCGTCTCCTTGGCGTATGTCCGAAAAGGGATACCGGAGATCGGGGTTGTCTTCGCCCCGGATCGACAAGAGCTCTACACGGCCGTTAGGGGCCGGGGCTCCCACTTGAACGACGACCCCTTGCGGATAGACGGCGGGGTTCCGGTGTCCCAGGCGTTGATAATGACCGGCCGGGGGTCGGTCCTCCCGGTAGAGGAGCATCTGGAAGTAATTCGCCGGCTCTTGGAGGCCGGCTTCGAGTACCGCCGGTGCGGCTCCGGGGCCCTGGGGCTCGCCCAGGTCGCCACCGGCCAGATTCAGGGGTATGTCGAGCCCGGCATGTACCCCTGGGACGTCGCGGCGGCCCGCTTGGTGGTCGCGGAAGCGGGAGGAGAGCTAACCCCCTTCCCCCTGGAGAACCCGACAACGGATCTCGGGCCGATGGTCGTCGCCTGTCAGCCGGGGCTGTTGGAACTGCTTTCGGAGACAGTCCGTTTCTAGTGCGATTCCATCCCGTTCATCCGGGCAAGAATCCGGTAGAGCCCTTGGTGACCCAAGTTTTCCCAACCGAGGGCCATCGCCGAGAGATAGAACTGATTTACCAGTGACAGCCCCGGTAGGGCCAGGTTCATCGCCTCGGCCTCGCGCAAGACGATCCCCATATCCTTTACGAAGTGTTTAATCATAAATCCAGGGTCGAAGTCTCCCTTCGCTATACGGCGGCCCATATTGTTCATCACCCAGGAGGATGCGGCCCCCTTCCCGATAACGTCGATCAGCTGATCCAGATCGAGCCCGGCCTTGTAGCCGTAGAGGAGCGACTCGACCATCCCGATGGTGTTCCCCGCCACCAGCGTTTGGTTGCAGCACTTGGTGTGCTGGCCGGCTCCCGGAGGGCCGAGGAGCGAGATATTCTCCCCGAGATGGTCGAGCATCGGCCGGACTGCGTCGAAGGCTTCCTCGGGGCCCCCTACCATAATCGCGAGGGTTCCGTTCCGGGCGCCGACGTCGCCTCCGGAGACCGGAGCGTCGAGGGAGCTGCACCCCCGCTCCGCCGCCGCTTCGGCTATTCGCTGCGCCAGAGAGGGTTCGGAGGTCGTCATGTCGACAAAGATCGTGCCGGCCTCGGAGGCGAAAAGAAGGCCCCCCTCGCCGAGGTAGACCTCTTCGACATCCCGGGGATATCCCAGAATGGTAAAGACCACGTCACTCTGAGCGGCGACGGCGGCAGGATCGTCGACCCAGGTAGCGCCGGCATCGATGATCGCTCCGGCCTTCGCCTTGGTTCTGTTATACACCGTCACCGGGTAACCGGCCTCCTGCAGATGCCGGCACATGCTGCTTCCCATGATCCCGGTTCCGATCCATCCGACTCGCTCCATTACCCGCTCCTTCGGCCGACACCGATAAAGCGGCCCGGCGAAACGGAAGGCATCTTCGGTAGCTCGACCAAGAGTCGGGTTCCTTCTTCTTCGCTGGTGGTAAACCTTACCGAGCCCCCGTGGGTCTTGGCGATAAGCGCCGCGACGTAGGTTCCGAGGCCGTTGCCCCCTTTCTTTCCGTAGGTCGCGTAGCGCTCGAAGAACCGGTCCCGGATCTGCTCCGGAACGACTCCCTGATTGTGGATGTCGAAAAGGTAGGAACCGTTTCGGGTAATCGAGATCGAAACCGTTCCCTCCCGGGGGGAGGCTTCGACGGCGTTTCTCACCAGGTTGACGAGGAGCTCTTCGAGGTAGATGGCCTCTCCGAAGATCGGGTAGTCCCGGTCCCAATCGAGGGGCCCGCCGTCTATGGTGTAGGTCAGCCGGACTCCCCGAGATTCGGCGAGAAAACTGAGCTGTGCGTCGACGGCCCGGAGCAAGTCCGAGACGTTGAGCTGCTGCACGTCGAGCTCGTAGGTCCCTTCTTCCATGCGAACCAAGTCCATAGAGCTCGAGATCATCGTGTTAAGTTTGTTGCCGGATTCTTTGATCATTACCAAAAGCTCCCGCTGGCTTTCGGTTGGGTTGTCCCGGAGGAGCAGTTCCGCGGCGTTCAGGATGCCGTTCAGCGGGTTTCGCAGGTCGTGCTGGATAAGCCGCTCGACCTCCCGCTTGATCCGCTCTACCCGTTTGCGTTCCTCGATCTCCTGGTTCAGGCGATCCACCATCTCCCGAAGCTGCTCCTCGGCCCGTTTCCGGTCGGTTATGTCGACGACAAAGGTAACCTTCTTCGGACGGCCGTCGACGTCGACGATGTAAGCCGCGTCGGCAAGAATGTTTATCTCTTCGCCGTCCTTCCGCATTACCGACCATTCGCCCCGAAGCTCCCAGCGCCGTCCCATGAACTCCTCGTGGAGGTTGGTCAGGCGCGTCCGATCGTGTTCAGGTACCACCTTTGTAAAGTGCGTTCCGAGGAGCTCCTCCGGCTCGTACTGATAGAGACGGCAATACGGTTTGTTTACGTACTCGTAGATTCCTTCGGAGTTGGTAATGCAGATGCCCACCGGTGTCGTTTCGACGATCTCCCGGAGACGCTGCTCGCTCTTCTTCAGGTTGTCTTGGTAAACCGAGATGCTGGCCTGCCGCTGCTGATAGAGACTGTTGATCGTCCGGACGAGCTCCCGCTCGTCCTCGTCGTTTACCTGCTCGAGGGGGATTTCTCGGTAGCGATCGTTGAGCAACTCGTTCAAGAGCCGCTTGACTTCCAAGGTGCTGTCGTGCCTCATATCCTTCTCGAATTGTACGGCGCCGGCCGCAGGTTGCCAACCCGCGGGCCCCGGGCTATATTCGCCGTCACAAGAGGACAGCGTGAATCAAGATCAAGTTAAAGAGCTACTCCTTCGCCTCGACGGAGAGGTGGAGGAATTCAGTGTCATATTCTCGGGCAAGACGAGCCAAAAAGCCAACGGGCTCTACTATCCGGATCGCCGGGAAATAATCATTCACAACCGGAACTTCGAAGACGACAACAGTCTTCTCTACACCGCGATCCACGAATACGCCCACCACGTTCATTTTACCCGGTCACCGGTGCCCGTGGGCCCCCGGCCGCATACCATCGAGTTCCGCCGAATTCTCCACCAGCTGCTCGAGCGCGCCGAGGACATCGGCATTTACCGCAACATCTTCCATTCCAACGCCGAGTTTATCGCCCTGACTTTCCGGATACGGACCCGCTACCTGAAGAAACACGGCGACATCGTAAAGGAGCTCGCCGAAGCCCTGCTGGAGGCGGAAACCCTCTGCAAACGGTACCATACCCGGTTCGACGACTACCTCGAGAGGGTCTTAAGAATGGAAAAGCGGGTGGCGAACACCATCATCCGGATTCGGGAACACGACGTCCCCTCGGAGCTCGGCTACGAGAACATGGGGCAGGTAGCAAACATACGGGATCCGGAACGGCGGAAGGTGGCCATCGAAGCTTTTCAAGCGGGAAAGAGCGCCGACACCGTCAAGCATCTTGTGCGCCACAGCGAAGATGATGAGGACGAGCGGGACCCGGCGGACCAATTGGTCAAGGAGAAGCAGCGGATCCGGAAAACCATCGACAGCCTCTCGAAACGCCTCGTGGCCATCGACCGGCGCCTCGAAGAGCTCGGCGAAGTCTCCCCTTGATTCCCCGGTCCCCCGCGGGCTACGATGTGGTCAAATGGCAAGTATGATTGAAAAGCTGGACTATACCGAGGAACCGGGGAGCCATTCGGACCACAAGCTTACGCTCTACTCCCTGTCTACCTGCGCCTTTTGCAAGAAGGCGATCGACTTTCTCAAGGATCAGGACGTGGCCTTCCGGTATATCCAACTCGACACCATTAACCCGCTGGTAAAGCAGACGGTTAAGTCGGAGCTCCGGAGCAAGTACGACAACCTTCCGGTGTTTCCCATTCTGGTTATCGACGACAAGGAAGCGATTTCCGGCTTCAACGAGGCCCGCTGGAAAAGCACCCTCGATCTAGCGTAGCGCATGGCACGAAAAGAAAAGACCGACGCGGACGCACTCCGCTTTATCTACCAGGTGGCGGATTTCCAAGGGTGGAAGGTAAACCGCGACGAAGAGTTCGTAAAAGATCTGGCGAAGGGACTAAAGGTAAACTACAACCGCTACGGTTACTACCTCTGCCCCTGCCGAGACGGCGACGGCGTCCGGGAAGCGGACGAAGACATCATTTGTCCCTGCATCTACAACGAACCGGACCAGAAGGAATACGGACACTGTTTCTGCGGACTCTTTCTGACGGAGGATTTCTACAACTCCGGCAAGGAGCCGGAACCGATTCCCGAGCGGCGAATCGAGGGGTAGGTAGGACGGCGCCGGGCTCAGGCTTGGGCTCTGTATCCTTCGATCTGTTCTATAACCTCACCGACCTGCGACGACAGCCTCTCGACGAGGGGCATTAATCCATCGCCCTGCTCTTCTCTCGCGAGACTCTCGATTTCTCGGGACGTCTTTAGGGCGTGGTCGGCCTTCAGGGTTCCCGTGGTGTTCGCCAGCCCGTGGGCTATCCGATGCACCGACGAAAAATCTTTCGCCTCCGCCGCCGTTTTCAGGGCCTCGATTCGTTGAGGGGTCTCTTCCAGGAAGATGGACAGGATTTCGTCGAGGATGTCGAGGGAATCGCTGTAGGCATCGACCAATGCATGAACGTCGTACTCTGATTGTACCATTGACTCCATTGTATTTATAAAAATTATAAAGTCAATTATTCTCGAGCAGTTTTCGCCGGGCGGACAGGGCGGCCCCAAGGGCCACCGAGGGGTCGATCTCCCGGAGGCGCCGAATATCGTCGTCGGCTTCTTGCTCCCGCCCCAGGGCCAGGAGCAGTTCTCCCCTGCTCCGGAGCGCCTCGACGTTGTAGGGATCGATTTCCAGGCTCCGGTCCAGATCCGAAAGCGCCTCGGATCGGTTCCCCAACTGTCGGTGGGTAATACCGCGGTAGAAATAACCCCGGGCGTTTCCCGGGTCCGATGTCACCGCTTCGGTAAAGTCCGCGAGGGCTCCGGGATGGTCTTGCGAGGCAAACCGCGCCATCCCCCGGTGAATAAGCACCACCGACCGGACGCTTTCTCTCGGTTCCTCCGCGAGAATCTTGGAGTATATCTCCACGGCGCGGTCGTAGTTGTGTCGGTTGTGCGCCAGGAGCCCTTCGAGGAGCATCGCGTCGACCGTACCGCTTCCGGTGGTCAAGAACTCGAGCTCTTCGAGGTCGCTTTGGGACGCCGAGGGCACCTCCGAATCAACGGCCCCCTCCCAGAATTGGGTGCGCCGGACCTGTAGCTCGGAGGCCAGGCGCCGCTGATAGTCCCGGATCTCCTGAAAGATGGTGTCCGCCAGGGTAAGACTGGCGTTGATTGCCGCCAGCTTACGCCGAAGCGGCTCGTCGAGAAGGCTGTACTCGGTCTTGTAGACGAGGTCGTGCTCCACCTCGGCCCAGGCGTCCTGGAGAAGAGTCCGGAGCTGGAGCTCGAGGTAGGGCGTCGGCTCGTCTTCCTCGAGGCGGAGCAAGAGGTGCGTCGATTCGTAGCCGAACTCCCGGGAGGAGTAGCTCGAACCCTTCCGGTCGATTTCCTCCACCGAGAAAGCGGAGCCCACCGCCTCCTCCAGACGCTTGAGGTCCTCCAAGAAGGGGACAATGACACGAAGCCCGAGAAGATCCGGGACGAAGATAGTTCCGTTGGTGCTGCCCGACCGGGCCCGCCGGAGGAGCTTTGCGTAGTAGCTCTCGAAACCCTTTACCCGCTGCTTTGTATTCGCCCGGATTCCGAGATCCGCGAGAATCCGTTTTAGGTGGACGACGTTCTGCTGCAAGTCGGTATCCATCCGGGGTAAGAGGTCGAGGTAACGACGGTATAAGGTCTGTTTGGCCGGCAGAGGAAGGGACACCGAATGGAGCGAGATTACTGGACGGTCGGACACAATCTCCCCACTATAACACAATGGAACAGCCCCGAGTCCGTGTGTTGGAGCTCTTTTTTCTCCTGGTATTGATTGCCCTGACCATGGCATTCTACCGCATTCTACAGCCCTTTATCCTGGATGCCGTGGTCGCGGCGGTCTTAGCGACGGTGTTCCACGGCACCTACCGGCGTATCCGGCATCGAATCGGCGACCGGCGCCTCCTCGCCGGCTTTCTCGCCCTGGCTATTGTTATCGTTACCGTCGCGCTTCCGGTCGCGATTATCGGGACCATCGTCTACGGCGAAGTCGTCGCCGCGGTCGAAACGCTTATCCGGGAGTGGCCCAGAATTGCCCGTTTCTTGAGCGAGTCGGCCACCGAGGAGCTCGGTCGGCGGCTGCCATTTCTCGAGCCGTACCTCGAAGAAATATCCTCCGAGCAGATCGCGGCGAGCGTCCGGCGGAGTGCGACCGTGGTTTCCAACGCGGTTCTCCGGTTCTCCCGGCGCTCTCTCGTTCTGGTGGGAAGCACCTTGGGACACGCCGCCGTGGTCTTTCTCCTGCTCTTCTTTCTCTTCGTCGACGGCGATCGTCTTGTGCGGAAGGTGTACGAGCTTTTACCGATGAGAAAGAGCGAGATCGACCAGATAGCCATGGAGAGTCTCGGGACCACCAGCGCTACCCTCAAGAGTACCATCATCATCGGGTTGATGGAGGGCGCTCTCGGCGTCGTCCTTTTCGCTGCCTTCGGTATTTCCTCGCCCTTTCTCTGGGGGGTCGTGATAACCGTCCTTTCGATGATTCCATTGATCGGGACGAACCTGATAATCGTTCCGGCGGGAATTATATTGATGCTCCAGGGGCGCCTCTGGGCGGGCGTCGCGGTCGCGCTTCTCGGCCTCCTTGGGGTCGCCGTCACTCAGAACGTCATAAAGCCCAAGCTTCTCGGCGAGAGCACCGGGCTCCACCCCGCCCTGATACTCTTAGCGACAATCGGGGGAATCGCCTGGCTGGGTGTCATCGGATTCCTCCTCGGGCCGGTTCTCGTCTCGCTCTTTATCGTGATCTGGAAGCAGTTCGCGATTCGATACGAGGCCGAGCTCGCGACGAAGCACGAGGGTTAGCGGAACCGTTACGTGTCGTTTGCGTACATGTTCGGGAAAACTCCTCGCGATCACGCCCCCCGAGAGGCGGAGTTGGCATGTTTACCGCCTTGACGGTACCAAACAGCTTCAGCAGGGGGAAAGAGACAAAGCGCATAGCACTAGGATTTGCGATGATCGTCGGGGGGATTCCGGTGAACCTGCCGGCGAGCGAGCTCTTCCTGTTTCTCGACGAAATCGGCAAGATGCCACTTCCGCTACCAGTCGCCGGTGAATACAGCCCCTCGAGAGTACGTCCGGGACCGCTCCCTGGAGGAGAGCATCCCGAGCGTCTCCACTTCCCCCCGGCTCAGAAGGCGTATTCGAAGCGGAGCTCGAGGTAATCGTTGTCTTCGAACTGTCCGAAGTAACCCTCCTCCCCCAGAAAGAAGGCGGCTTCGAGCCGAAGAAGGGCGTCGTCGACAAGCGAGAACTCGAGGCTGGGGTTTAGATAGTAGTCCCGGTCCTCGATACCGTAGGAGAGCGCCGCCTCCGGCCGGATCCGGTTATTCGCGTAGGAGTCGGTAAGGGCCAGGGAGACGATGTGGGAGGTGTACTCGCCGTCTTCGTCGTATTGAAAATCGAAGGTGCTCTGCTCCTCGACGTTCGACTCGATCTCCCCGGAGCCCAGAACGATCTCGCCGACAAGCTGAAGGTTGACGTTCAGACTAGAGACCGGCAGGTCCCGGTCGACGCCGGCGAGGTATCCGAGGCTCGGGTTGGTCACCTGGGGGTCGTCCCCGGATATATCCTTGGTTAGGGAGTACGCGAGCTCCCCCCGGGTGTTGAACCCGCCGAGGACCGCGGCGTACTCCATCCCGAAGACGTTGACGCGGTCGTAGTCGAGCAAAACCTGGTCGTCCTCGGTAAAGGATTCGGGACCTCCGGTTGGCGTGTCGAAGACGACGCTCGGCTGCTTCAAAAAGCCGTGGTAATAGATAACGCCGAGGTCCACCCGGCCGAAACTGTTTCGGTAGCGCGCCCCGAACTGCCCCCATTCCAGGGTGGAGGTCTCCGGCTCCAGGACCGGGGTTTCCCCGACGAGGGCCAAAAGCTCCCGGACGTCCGATGGGACCCAGCGCCCGTCTTGGGGAATGGTGTCGCCCTGGAAGACGGGAAGGTAGGCCGTCTCAAGCCTGCCCTGCGGACCGAGGTCGAAGGCAAGGTGGAGCATCGGCCGTGCGAGGCGTCGCTCGAGATAGTCAGGGTTCACGAAGTCGCGAAAGTCGGTGGAGTTGAGGACGTCGACGACGTGGATCTGGTCCCCGGTGCCCCAGACCCTCTTGAGGTATCCTGCGGACAGGGTAAGGCGGTCGTAGTAGAGGCTGACGTAGGTCTCGTCCACCAGCGCTTCGGCAAAGTCCCTCGCGGTGGTGCCGGCCTCTAGATAATCGGGGCGTATCTCGAGGTTGGCTACGACGTCGCTCGATTCCCCTTGGTAGTCGAGATCCAGGTAGAGCTCGGGATGCGACTCGACGGGGCTTTTCTCCGGATGGACGTAGTCCGCGGTTACCCGGGTGTCGAAACGCAAGACACCCCCGAGGTCCACCTCGGAGCCGAACCCGGAGGAGAAATCGCCGCCGAAGGCTTCGTCTTCGCTCTCGGCGAGCACCCCGGGTGGCTGCGGTAACATCAGCATCGGAGCAAGCATCAAGAAGAGCAGTAATCTTTTCATCGTTCTTCCTCCACGGTCGACGCTCCTAGGGGCGTCCGGTTTCGAGAAAGCGCACCGAGAAGAGGCCCTCGGGCAGGTTCTCGTTGTAAGCGAAGTTGGTTACCCGAAGCTCGGTTCGATGTCCGGTACGGACGTTTTCCATCGTGTTTTCGATGATGGTCGGGTAGCCCTGTACCGTTTCGATTCGGCCGACGCGGTTTACCTTGGAGAGCTCGCCGTCTTCCCCGTAGAGCTCGATGCGGACCGGAATCCAGCTTTCGGGGTCGACGAAATGGACGATCCGGGAGTAGGCGACGTCGGCCTCGGGAAGCGGCGTCGCCTCGACCACGTGGGTGTTCCACCTGCCGACCTCCTCTCGCCGGAGAAGCTCGTAGGAGAAGTCGTCGATATCCCATCCTTTGAGATCGTCGTAGCTAAAGTCGGTCCCCATAAAGGAGTTTCCTCCTTCGCTTCCGGCGATCCGTCGGACGCGCCCGAGAGCCGGAAGATAGATCCACTGATCGTCGTCCCGGTCGTCGCGCTCGATCGTAAGGAACCGGGTTCCCTCGACCGAGGCCGGCCGATGAAAGACGATGACGTTGCTCGAAAGGCCCTCGGCATCTCGCCCGTACTGCTCGATAATCCGGGACTTGGTGTCGCCGTCGGCGTCGACCAAGACCATCTCGACGAGAGCATGCGTCGTGTCCCCGGCCTCCCGGTTTTCGACGTTTTCGGCCACCTCGCGGCCCGTAAGCGCGCCGGCCGGCGCAAGGCCGAGGAGAACGAGAACCGCAACCAGGGTTACTAATCGGGTGTTGTTTCCTATCATCGTGCTACCTCCTTTTAGGAATCACTCTTCATAAAACGTGGGTTGATCACCTCCAAAAGCACCGGGAGGATGGTTACCGCCGCAACGCTGGAAACGACCATGGTCAGGGCTATGAGCAGGCCGAGGTACCGAAGGGGTACGAAGTTCGACAGGAGAAGTACCGCGAATCCGGCGGCGACGGAACCGGCGTTAAAGAAGATCGCCTTCCCGGTAGTCGACAGGACCCGAACGGCCGTCTCCTCGGCGTCGGCGCTTCCCTTTCGCTCCCGGTGATACGACGAGAGAAAATGGATCGTGTAGTCGATGCCGATACCGATGGCTATGGACGCCACCATCGCCGTGCTGACGTCCAGATTGATGCCGGCAAACCCCATCACCCCAAAATTGATGAGGATGGTGATACCGATGGGAACGATTCCGAAGAAACCGGCCACGAGGGAGCGAAAGGTAAGCGCCACGACGAAGAACACCAGGGTGAGAGAGACGACGATGCTGTGGACCTGAGCCCGGGAGATAAGTCGGGTAATCGCCATCTCGACGATCGAGAAACCGGCGGATCGCACCCGGTAACCCGGGGGAAACTCCGCCTCGGCGTAGTCGTCGATCTCCTTCACGAGCTCCTCGGTAAAGAGGTTGCCGGTCGTGCCGAGCTGGACGAGCATCCGCCCCTTACGGGGCTCCAGGGGGTCGTCCGCCCACTCCTCCAAGCTACCGGAGTAGACCAGCAGGTATTGGCTGACGAGATTGGAGAGCTCGTCGGCGGTTTCGAGACGGTAGCGCCGGGGATCCGAGGGAATCTCGTAGTAGGCGGCACCCTGGTAGTTCGTCTCCCGGTGGACCAAGGAGACCAGCTCTCTCGCCGAAAGGTCCGCCCGGTCGGCGCCTCCGAGGGCCTCGGAAAGAAGGGCGGCAACTCCGTCCCGGGGAGCCGTGTCGACGTCCGGGGGCAGTTCCGGGGCCGGGGCCTCCTCGGTCCCGGGTTCCTCAGCGCCCGGCTCGTTAACGCCGGAAAAGAAACTCGGTAGCTCCCCGGATGATGTGGTATCGGATGACGCACCCGGGGACGAATCGGGCGACGAGGGGGCAGTCGGGGCCGCCGTTCGTCGGCCGGCCGCCGCCGACGCAGTGTCTTCCCGGCCGGTCGCCGGGGGCGGAGCACCGACGTGCATCACCTGGTTCATCCGCTTTACGAAGGTCGGGTAGCCGACGATCCGGGCAATCTCTAGGGGGTAGCGATCGGTTAAGTAACGCGCCATGCGGTCCATCGCGAGAAGGACCTCCGGGTCGGTCAAGGCTCCGTCTTTATCGCCGGCCACCTCGATGTCGAAGGTGCGGGTGCCGCCGAAGCGCTCCCGGAGAAAGCGATCGGAGACCTGTATTTCGCTCTCCGGCGTGAAATAGCCGATAAGCTCGTTGTCCACCACCAGCCTCGAGGCCCCCCAAGCAGCGACAACGGCCACCAGGAGAGTAGCGGCAAGGATGGTCCCTCGCCGACGAGTCAGAAGAGCCGCGAAGCGCCGGGCTCGTTCTTCCGGGAACCCCGACGGCTTCTTCGGCATTCCACCGATTTTGGGAGGCCGGAGAATCAGAAGAGCGGGTATCAGCGTCAAGGCAACGAGGAGGGCCACGGCAACCCCGATGGCGGTAAAGACACCGAAGCTGCGCATCGGCTCCACCTCGCTCGTCGCCAGGGCACCGAAGCCGATGATCGTAGTCACCCCGGCGAGAAGGACGGGCCTTCCCACGGCCTTGAGGGACCGAGAGACCGCTTCCCGGGGCTCCTGGGATGGGAGCTCTTCGTAGAAGTGGTTGACGACGTGGATGCCGTAGGCGCTTCCGACGGCAACCAAGAGCACCGGAATTACCGTGGCCACGAGGGAGAGTGACACGCCGAGGAGCGCCATGGCTCCGATGGTCCAGACCGCGCTGACTACGACGGTAATAGTCGGCAAGAGCACCCCTCCGAGCCGACGGAAGAAAGCGTAGAGCACGACGAGCACCACCAGCAGCACCAGGGGTATGAGCGTCGCGAGATCGCTCCGCATGTTGGTACTCAAGAGGACGCTTATCACCGGCTCTCCGGCGAGGTAGAAGTTGACGTCGGGGGCTTCGTAGTCGGCGAGGACGTCCTTTACGTCGAAATAGAGTTGCTCCCGACGATCCGCCCCGATATCAAGATCCACGCCGATGAGTATTTGCGAGGCCCGGAAGTCGTCGGAGTAGAGAAAGTTGTCGTAGATCTCCCAGGAGAGGAGGCGGTTCTTGACCTCTCGTATCTCCTCTTCGGTCCCTTGGAAACCGGAGAGGAGCGGCATCACTTCCATTCCCTCGTCGCTTCCCTCGATGTAGTCCATGTTGGACAGAGAGGTGACCTCTCCTACGTTGTCGAGCTCCTCGAAGACCTCGGTAAGCTCGCTCACCAGCCGTACCGCCGCCGGGTCGAAGATGCTGCCCCGGGGAAACTCGATACCGACGGCCATCGGCACGGTTGTACCGAAGACCTCCTCGACCTCGTCCATGGCCAGGTTGTCCGGATGATCGTCGGGGACGAAGGAAAAGACATTGTTGTCGAGCTCCGCGTCCGGCAGGTGGAAGGCAAAGAAGACAGTAACGGCGAGAATCGCGGTAACGATAAGCCGGGGAAACCGAAGAAGTCGATGCATCGAGCCTTACTCCAAAGAATGAATGAGTATTCGAAAGAGCTCTTCGATAAGCTCCTCTTCGGAGAAACCGAGAAGCTCTTGGAAGAGCAGCGACCGGGTAATCAACTGCCGCATGACCCCGTCGACGGCAAACATGTAGGTAACCGACGACAGCTCCGGCCGGATGTCTTTTCGCAGGGAGCCGTCCGCAAGGCCGGCTTCTATCGCCCCGCGAACCAGGGCCGTAACCTCGTCGAAGCGCCGTCGAAACGCCGGACCGAATTCGCCCCGGGCCATGTTCTCGTAGAGAAAGCCCTCGAAGGTCTGCAGGAAGAAGAAGTCCTCGTAGTGTTCCCGGTAGTATTGGACGTAGGCTCCCGCCATGGCACGGAGCTTTCCAACCCCGCCCTCTTCCGCCGCGGCAGCGTCTCGGACAAGCCCGATAAGAACGTCGAAGCTGCGTAGAAATATCTCGTGCGCCAGATGCTCTTTGCTAGGGAATGAGAGGTAGACCGTCCCCTTCGCAAGCTCGAGGCTCTCGGCGATCTCCCCCATCGTCGTGCCTTCGTACCCCTGGGCGAAGAAGAGTCTGCGGGCTGTGTCTACTATTTCGTCCTTCCGTCGAGCCCGCTCTCGGGTCCGCCGCTCACCTGTTCCCACCTCAGGCCACCTTTCGTGTCTCTCGCCCTTGGGCTTTGAGTATTGACCCTTGCTCATTTTATGACCGTTGGTCAGTTCAAATGGTAGCGGTTTTGCGCACCGGTATCAACAACCCTGTTGACGGCCAATTGCCTGTTGACGGCCACTTGTTCGTATCACCGGCGGCGGGACGGGCGCCGGTGGGGAAAACCG
>JBKHCS010000202.1:0-2906 GCA_046541715.1 Spirochaetaceae bacterium | reverse complement strand
CTTCGGTGTCGCGGTAGCGCGATACTATCCACTCATCTATCTGTTTTTCGCGACCCTAGTACCCCTCGTCTTCGGGATGGTATCGGGCTTCCTTCTTCTCGACGAGATGGACCAGAGAATCTTGAGCTTCGTCGCGGTAACCCCGACGGGGCGGGCGGGATACCTTATTCAGAAGATTCTTATGCCGACGGTTTTCGTCTTCGGCTTTTCGCTTCTCCTCGGCGGGGTCAATGGAATCGTGGCGGTCCGGTGGCCCGAGTTTCTCGCGGTCGCCTTTCTGTTGGCCCTCGAAACGCCCCTCGTCGCTCTGTTTATCGTGGCCTTTGGGGAGAACAAGGTGGCAGGCGTGGCTCTGGCTAAAGTTGCCGGCCTCCTGGTGTTCGGGCCGGTCGTAGCCCATTTCGCGGAAGCACCCTTAGCGCTTGTCGCGGGAGTCCTGCCGGCGTATCTAGGGGCTCCTCCGGCGGAGTTTCTTTTCTATCCTCTCTGATAGCCGGGCCCGAACCTCGGGCCATTCGGAGTCGATAACCGAATACCACGCGGTATCCCGGGAGCGCCCCCGAATGAACAGGTGGTTTCGGAAGGTGCCTTCGTAGGTAAACCCCATCTGCTCCGCGGCCCGCCGGCTTGCGTCGTTGGTCTGGTCGCACTTCCAGACGACTCGTCGGTAGCCGAGACCCTGCAGCAGGTACTCGAGAAGAAAATACGTCGTCGCGGACACTGCCTCGGTACCTTGTGCCGCCACACTGCACCAGATACCGCCGATTTCCGCCGCCCCGTTCTGCAGATCGAGGTTGATAAGAGAGCAGGTTCCCACGTAGGTCTCCAACCGCTTGCTGAAGATCGCCAGCGGTACGGTTCCGGGATTTTGATTTGCCCGCCGGATCCACGCTTCTACCTCCTCTTGAGTCCCGAAGGGGCCGAAGAAGAGATGGTGAAAGAGCTCCGGCGGCTGCTCTCGAAGTACCCGCCACAACGGAAGTGCGTGAGAGACAGAAAGGAGTCGGAGAGAGACGTGCTGGCCCTCGATAGGGAACCGATCCGGCATCGGGTATGCGGCGTCCTGCGTCTTCACGCAGATCATTGTGTCGAAGAATCGTCGGAATGTCTAAACCTGGAAGCAGAACCCCGGCTGTGGCATGATGCGTACTGATTCCTCGGGATCAACTTGCGTGAACTCGCAACGAGAGATACCTTGTTACCAGATGAGACAACTCGACGGTAAAGAGTGGATCCCGGTACGCAAGTCCAACCTCAAATACTACGACGACGTCGAGCTCTTCTACCGCAATCCCGCGGGGAAGATCATGCTCTACAAGCCGGCGGGTATGACCTTTACCGACAAGTCCCTGGAGGCGAAGCCGTACCTCGGGACGCTCTACATCCGGCCGGATGATAAGATCAAGGCGCTCCGGAGCGCCCAGCGCGGATTCAGCACCGAGCTGACCGACCGCATCATGAAGGGTGGCTTGGAGGATCTGGCCGAAATAAAGCGGGACCTGACCGTTATCGTTGACGAAACTCTCTCGGAGCCTCGGAGCGGCCATCTCAAGGTCGTGCCGGAGTATGTCTCCACCATTGTGGACGGCTACACCTCAAAGCCTGAGCTGATAAAGTACCTTGCGAGAATCTCACACACCGACTACACGACCGCCATCCACTCCATCAATGTGATGGCCCTGACGGTTGGCTACTGCTTCTACACGAAACGGAGCGTCGAAGAGACGCGACGGCTCGGCATAACCGCGCTGCTCCACGACGTGGGAAAGCTGGAGATCGATCCGCACATTCTTACGGCTCCTCGGCGCCTGACGGAGGAGGAGTTTAAGGAGATCCAAAAGCACCCCCTCCTCGGAGCCGATATTCTCGCCGAGTACGGGGATCTCTTTAGCATAGCCATTCCCGGTACGCTTCATCATCACCTGCGCTGCGACGGGTCCGGCTACCCCGAAACACTTAGGGGAAGAAAGATCTCCGAGGCCGGTCGCATTCTGGCCATCATCGACTCCTACGAAGTCATGACCAACGACGACCGGGTGTACCGCTCGGCAATGCGACCCATCGACGCCCTGTCTCAACTGAAGAACGACGTGGACAAGGGTCTCTACGACAGGAAGATTTTCGAGGAGTTCGCCTACTCCCTGGTGGATTCTCACGCCGAGCGCGCAAAGCAGATGGTCCGGGTCGGAGGTGTGGCCCACAAGGACGTGGAGCGGATCGCCGGCTCGCTTCAGTAGTCGTCGTTCTATTCCACCGAAAGCCGAAACACCGCCCGGTGCTCGAGGGGCTTTCCCGGTTCGACGAGGGGCGTGGCGAAGTCGTCATGGTTCGGGGCGTCGGGGAAGTACTGCGGCTCGAAACAGAAGCCGGCGTATTGGGGCAGGGAAGCGCTCCGGGCCTCATCCCTTCCGGCGAGCTTGTTGCCGGTGTAGAACTGCACCCCGGGCATATCGGTTGAGAGCTCCAGAGTGATGCCCGATTCCTCGCAGGTTGCCCGGGCGGCGAGGGGCAGGGTTCGCGGGCCGGAGGCGGGCTTCGCCGCCTGGAGGTCCCCGGCCCCCGGGACGATGTAGCAGATGTCGTAGCCGTCGTCGCTCCCCCGGACCCGGTCCGAGAGACGCACCCCGGACCGCAGGTCGTACCGGCCCCCGGCGAAGGCGGCCACATCGGCTATCTCCCCGGTGGGAATGCTCTCTTCGTCTACCGGGAGTATCCCGGGTCCGGGAAGGGTCACGACGTGGTCCAGGACCGTCCGCGTGGGGTCACCCGAGAGGTTCCAGTAGGCGTGGTTGGTAATGGAAACCGGGGTTGGGAAGGCGCTCCGGGAATTGCGGGTATTGGACCCGTCGGCTTCGGCCCTCCAGGTCATCGAGAGCTCTCCCGCCTCGGAGACCAGGTAGGTCACC
>JBKHCS010000059.1:0-16660 GCA_046541715.1 Spirochaetaceae bacterium | reverse complement strand
TTTCCAATAACCAGTCAACCGACAGCAGTACCCGTCTCAGAGAGGACTTGAAACGCGCGGCGCGAGACGCGCAGCGCCGCAACTCTCCGCCTCCGCGCTCTTCTGGGTTCGGAAACCGCGATCAACCAGGCTCCCAGACAGCGGAGGGGGAACATCGCCCTCCCCGCCTCATTAAGCTTAGCTTATTAACTCCGAACAACGCCATCGACGGTCGATTTGTTCTCTGCATGCTGCACCTCGCTCCCGACGTAGTTTCCGGGGGATGCGTTCGCGGCCGGACCGGCGACTCGCTCGAGCTCCTCTCGGTCGATAACCTCTCGGTCTAACAGTGCACGAGCCACTCGCTCGAGTTTGTCGCGATGTTCACGAAGAACCGAAAGAACCCGACTATAACGCTCCGAGACGAGCCGCGCCGTCTCCGTATCAATATAGCGCTGTGTCTCCTCGGCAAACTCCCTTTGCGAGAGGCTAAACCCGTGGTTGAGAAACTGCCCATCCTTTCGGAAAGGAAGGTACACGTTTCGAAACGCGTTGCTCATGCCGAATTCGGTGAACATCCGGCGGATAATGTCGGTAGCCTTGGTGATATCGTCCGCGGCGCCGGTGGAGATCGAACCGAAGGTCACCTCCTCGGCGGCCCGACCGGCGAGAAGCACGTCGACCCGCGATAGAAGGTCGTCCTCGGTTAGCAAGTATCGATCCTCGGTTGGAAGCTGCAAGGTGTACCCAAGGGCACCGAACCCTCGGGGAACGATCGAGACCTTCCGCACGGGATCCGTACCGGGCGTTAGGAGTGACACGAGGGCGTGTCCGGCCTCGTGATAGGCCACGCGACGACGCTCTTCCGGGTTCATAAGCCGGTTCTTTTTCTTGAGACCGGCGACCGCCTTCTCGATGGCCTCTTCGAAGTCGACCTGCCGAACCCGGTCGCGCCCCTGGCGAACCGCGAGCAGGGCCGCTTCGTTTACGATGTTGGCAAGGTCCGCGCCCACGAGCCCGGGCGTAGCGGCGGCAATGACTCCCAAATCGACGCTGTCGTCGAGATTCACCGTCTCGGCGTGTTTTCTCAGGATAGCTTCCCGCTCCCGGATATCGGGCTTGTCGATAAGAACCTGACGGTCGAAGCGTCCCGGCCGCATCAGTGCCGGGTCAAGAACCTCGGGACGATTCGTTGCAGCGAGGACGATGACTCCGCTTCGGGCGTCGAAGCCGTCCATTTCCACAAGGAGCTGATTCAGAGTTTGCTCGCGCTCGTCGTTTCCACCGAAGTGCTGGGCACGGCTCTTTCCGATCGCGTCGAGCTCATCGATGAAAATGATGCACGGCGCTTTCTGCCGGGCCTGGTGGAAGAGGTCCCGCACCCGTGCCGCGCCTACCCCAACGAACATCTCCACAAAGTCGGCACCGCTCATTCGAAAGAAGGGTACTTCCGCCTCTCCGGCGACGGCTCGGGCGAGTAGTGTCTTGCCCGTCCCGGGTGCTCCGACCATGAGCACGCCCTTCGGGACCCGACCGCCGACCGCGGTGTAACGCTCCGGTGTTCGGAGAAACTCGACCACCTCGGCGAGCTCGACTTTGGCTTCTTCGGAGCCGGCGACGTCGTCGAACCGTACACCGGTTTCCCCCTCGGATACGATCAACCCTCGATTTCGCCCAAGTGAGAGGACGTCCGGTCCCATGCGGCCGATTCGGTTGAAGACAAGGCGCCAGATGCCCATCAAGATAATAAAGGGAAACAACCAGCTCGCGAGGAAGGTTAAGAGCGGGCTTTCTTGTTGGGGCACGGCGTAGTACGCTACGTCCTTTTCTTCGAGCAGTGGAATGAGCCCCGGGTCCTCCACGACCACCGTCCGATAGACAATCGGCCGATCTCCTCGGTGGCCGCCGGAGGTCCTTGCGGCAGGAGCGGCTTCGCCGCCGACATCCGGAGCATCAACAAAATCGCGAGACGAATCCACGAAGCCTCGATAGAAGCTCGGACCGATTTCGACACGTTCAATTACGCCGGTTTCAATAAGGTCTCGAAACGTGCTGTACTCGATATCGTTGTACGTTCGCTGTGTCGTCCACCATGCGTTTGCCGCTAGAACCGCGGTGATCGCGACGAAGGAGAACCACAATGAGAACCGGAACTGGCCCCGATTGATGGTGCCCATCGGCGTATTCCACGACGAATCATTCTTGGTATTCACTCATGCCTCCTGGTCGACATTCTTCACGAATTCTCAGCAAAAAACGTACCTAACGGGCTCTACGTAAATCCTTTGCTAATGGATACTTAGAAGCATCTCAGATGCGCGTGTCCCCGGTAGGAAGGCGTATTGTTCCGGAAGGGTACTACCTCGGGGCGATTCGGCGATCAAGTTGTATCGTTTTGACCCTATTCTTCGTGTGGACTCTTGTGATGATAGCGCTCGGCGTGACGATGTTGAATGAGTCGCGTAGCGAGAAACGTCGTTCGGGGAAGGGCCTGGAACAACCGCTTGGCCGGGTGCCGGAGGGCCGGGCGCCTTTGCAGCCGGGCAGTTGCAAAGAGTATGAACAAAACGAGAACCACCGCGATGTACGCAAAGACTGCCGAAGGGCCCATTATTCGAAGCATAACGCTTGCCATGGTAGGGCCCGCCGCAGAGGCGAGCCCAAAGAGCAGAATGTTGGTAGCCGCAGCGGGCGCAAGATCCTCCCGCGGCAGACGATCGTTTATATGCGCGAGGGCCAGGGAGTATAAAGGTAGAGTAAAACCGCCGAGGATTCCGACGAGAAGCCAAAGCACGGTTACCCCGTGCTCTCCGCTCACCGGCGGCGTCGCGAGAATTGCCGCACTGGCTGCTCCGAGCGCCGCCGCCCACAGAATGACCACCCGTCGATCTAGAAGGTCCGAGAGGCGTCCAAGCGGCACCTGAAGAACCAAGGCGCCCAGTACGCCTGCGCTCATCGTCACGGCAATCCAGCGGGTTCCCAGGCCAAGAAGCTGAAGGGCTCGGGGCATCAGCGACCAATAGACGCTTACGATAAGCCCGGCGGCGATGACTGCCGACGCACCGACGGGAGAATGCCGAAACACCACCATGATGCGAAATCGGGCGTAGCCGGGCACCGGAGGTTCTTCGATGCGCACAAGGCTCGGGGGGACCAAGGAGAGAGAGAGTACGACCGAGACGACCGCGAAAAGCGCGAGGCCGTCAACCGATGCCGAAGTAAGAGCGAGTTGGCCGACGCCGGCGCCTAGCATAAAGACCAAACCGTAGATACTAAGCGCCCGGCCCCGAGACTCCGGCCTGATTTCCTGCGTGAGCCAGCTTTCCACAACGAGCACCAGTCCGGCGTAACACAGCCCGTAGACGAAGCGAAATAGCGCCCACAAAGCCGCACTGATGACGAGCCCGTGCAGCAGGGCAACGCCCGAAGCGACCGACGCGAATGCGGCGAAGGTACGGATATAGCCCACCGAACCGACAAAACGAAGCGCCAGGATGGGGCCGCCGGTAAAACCGAGGAAATAGGCGGACATCATTAAACCGATGGTCTCTTCGCGAAAGCCTTCGAGACCGGCTCGGAGTGAGAGAACGGAAGTCTGCAAGTTGGTCGCCGCCACGAGAAGACCGACCGAAAAGAGCACGACGGCGACCGAACGATTGCCGGTTTCGCGTGGCACGGTGCTTTTGTATACCGAGCAGGTCCGATCAATCAACAGTTGCTCGGTCGGTAGGCTAACGTGCACCTGCCGTCGGTTCGCGAGAACGCATTGTAGGGAGCTCCGGCGCTTCCTCCCGGCAAGTCTCTCCCGGCGGAAATGGGTGTTCCACACCCACTATTTGCTTCGGTTCCCCAAGGAGTCGGTCCAAATTGACACACCCGCGACCACCTTTGTTGCGTATTTCGGGTCAGAAGGCTCCATCGGAGATGCGTCGGGAGTATTCTCGCCGGTATCTCGCCGGTACAACGATCCCTAAATGCCTCCGGCAATTAAAGATATTGCCCGACCTATCTTGGCACAATTTTTGATAAAGCAGTCCACGGATAAATCACAATATGAGCGTGGAGGCGATTATGAACGCACGACGGTTCGTCCTTGCCGCCATCATGTCTATTGGGCTGATTCTCTCCCCGACGGCCGGCGGGGCGTTTAGTGAGGACGATTACGCTTACTCCCTGCAACACTCCTTCAACCGCGTCTCAGAGGATGTTCTTCCGGTTGTAGTAGAGATCAATGTGATCGAGGTGGTCAGGCAGAACCTGCCGCGCTTCCATTCTCCTTGGCCTTTCTTCTTCGGAGTTCCGAGAGACGACACGGAGCCTCAGGATCGGGAGTTCCGGCGCCCGGGGTTGGGTTCCGGCGTTATAGTCCGCCGTGAGGGGGATGTCGTCTATGTGCTGTCAAACAACCACGTCGTAGGTGATGCAAACGAGATAAGCATTCGACTCTACGACGGCCGGGAGTTCGAGGGAGAAATCGTTGGAACCGACGACCGCACGGACCTCGCGCTCGTGAAATTTCGGACCTCGGAGACGGTCCCCATCGCACGGCTCGGCGACTCCGACAGCCTGGAGATTGGGGACTGGGTCTTGGCGGTGGGAAACCCCTTCGGGTTCGAGTCCACCGTTACGGCCGGCATCGTGAGCGCGGTCCGCCGGGATCCGCGGCCGGGTTCGGGGATCGCGGAGTATACCGACTACATTCAGACCGACGCCGCGATCAACCCGGGGAACTCCGGAGGCGCCTTGGTGAACCTTCAAGGAGAGGTCGTCGGCATCAACACTTGGATTGCCTCCCGGAGCGGCGGAAGCGTCGGGCTTGGCTTCGCCATACCAATCAATAACGCGCGAGGCGCCATAGACGAGTTCATCCAGAAGGGGCGGATCAGCTACGGTTGGCTCGGAGTGACCATCGCCGATATCGAGGAAGACTCGCCCCTGGCGGAGGATCTACGGCTGGAAGACACCGGTGGAGCCTTCGTCACGAACGTGTTCGTAGGGTCCCCCGCCGAGGAGCACGGCATTCTACCGGGAGACTTTATCACGAAGGTCAACGGCCGAGACGTCGATGACGCTCGAGAGCTCTCTCGCCTTATCGGCATGGCCGAAGACAACCGCCGAGTCTTGATCGAGCTGGTACGTCAGGGGCGCAGACAGACCGCTAGGGTCGAGCTGGGTGAGCGGCCCGAAGAACCGGATGGGCGTCCCTGGCCGGGATTCACCGTTACGCCGCTTACGGAGGAACTGCGCGAACGGCTCAACCTGCCGGGTAGGGTCCGCGGGGTGGTTGTCCGTGCCGTAATGGAGGACAGCGCCGCAGAGGTTGTCGGCATTGCCCCGGGTGATGTGATTCCGGCGGTCGGAAACGAAGAGGTCTCGTCGGTGCCGGAGTTCTACGACGCCATCAACCGCAACCGGGATCTCGCCTACTTTACGATCTTGCGAAACGGAGTCCGTTTGAGACTCGGAATTGAGAGGAGGTAACAAGAGATGATGTGGGATTTCTGGAAAGGTCGCAGGGCACTTCGTGCCGCCTTTGCCTTGGTCTTGCTGGTTACGATACCTGCCGGCTTGTTCGCCCAGGAATACCGAGGCATTTCCGTGGCCTCGGAATACCCCGCGATAACTACTGCTTCACGCGACTTGATTATCTTTGACCTGAACGTCGCAAACTACGGCGTTTCCCCCCAACGGGTCGACCTATCCCTTCCTCAGCGGGAGCCGGGATGGGAATACGCCTTCGTCGGAGGCGGCGGATTAGTCGAAGCCGTCTTTGCAGCACCGGACGAATCGGCTTCGGCGCAGCTTTGGCTCGATCCGCCGGACGATGTCGCCCCCGGGGAGTACCGGTTCGTGGTTCGAGGTCAAGGCAGCCAGGGACGATACGACCTACCTTTGACGGTACGGATCGGAGACCGGTTGCCCCGGCGTCTGGCGCTTCGCCCCGAGCTTCCCGTTTTGACCGGTTCGCCGGAAGCCGACTTCACCTTTCGGACGAACGTTACCAACAGGAGCGCCCAAGAGGCCGTGGTAAATCTGAGAGCCGAAGCTCCGGAAGGCTTCCAGGTTACCTTTAAGAAGCGATTCGGAGACCAAGAGGTTACGGCGTTGCCCCTCGATGCGGGGGCGGACGAAGATATCGAGGTCGAGGTCGAACCGCCGCAGGATATCGCCGAGGGCGACTATGGCATAGCCGTCCACGCGGAATCGGGGGACGCAGAGGCCGTTGCGGAGCTCACCGTAAGCATTCAGGGTCAGCCGGCCTTGTCCATAACCGGTCCCGACGGCCGCCTCAGCGGAACCGCCGTGGCCGGAAGAACCCGGGCCCTGAACCTCACCGTAGAAAACACCGGAGCGGCAGAAGCCCGGAATATCTCCTTTCGGGGAACCGGACCGAGGAACTGGGAGATCGAATTCGAGCCGTCCGAGCTAGCGAGTTTGGCCCCCGGGGATTCCTTGGAGGTTACAGCTTCCGTTACCCCAAGCTCCCAGGCGATAACCGGAGACTACGCCGTTACGGTCCGGGCCAACGGCGAGGGGATTCGCGAATCCGAAGAGTTCCGTATTACGGTGAGGACCTCGGCAATTTGGGGTGTCGTCGCGGTGGTCATCATCGCTCTGGCGTTGGTATTCGTGGTGCTGGCGATGAACCGCTACGGAAGGCGGTAGGACCGAAAGGAGGCTGAGATGTCGGCGGTGCAACCCAACGATTACATCATCGAGACAGAGGGACTTACAAAGCGATATCCGAATGGGACCGTAGCCGTGGAGGGATTGAACCTTCGGATCCGTCGAGGAGAGGTGTACGGCCTCTTGGGGCCGAACGGCGCGGGAAAGACTACTACCATTCTGATGCTTCTGGGGCTAACCGAAGCGACCGGCGGGTCTGTGACCGTAGCGGGGCACGACCCGCTGCGCAACCCTCTCGCGGTAAAGAGGCTGGCGGCGTATATGCCGGACTCCGTCGGCTTCTATCCCGAATTGACGGCGGTGGACAACTTGGACTACACCGGTCGGTTGATGGGGCTTTCCCCGGAGGAACGCAAGGAGCGGATAGCACAGGCTCTGGAGCGCATGCGCCTCTCCGGCGTGACCCACAACCGTGTCGGGACCTATTCCCGTGGAATGAGGCAGCGCCTGGGGCTGGCCGAAGTACTGATGAAACGGCCTCGGGTCGCAATCCTGGACGAGCCGACCCAAGGTCTGGACCCCGAGTCCGCCTACGAGTTTCTTCAACTGATACGGTCGTTGCGGACGGATGGTATCACCGTGCTGCTATCCTCCCATCTACTGGACCAGGTTCAGCAGATATGTGACCGCGTCGGACTCTTCTACGAAGGAAGACTGATTCTGGAAGGCTCGGTAGAGGAGCTTGCCCAAGAACTCTCTTCGGAACAGGTAACCCTCCAAATCGTGGCAAAGCCCGCAGACAAACAGGCGCTCCGGGCACGACTCGAGGAGGATCCGGAGGTGGAAGCGGTGCGATTGGAGAGTCACAGTCTTGATACTCTCTATAGACAACATCTCGAAAAGGAGCGGCAACATGCAAACGCGTAAAGGATCTGCCCTCACCGGTTTGAATACCGTAGTGCTTAAGGAAATGCGGGATTACCTCGGAAGCGTCCGTATGAAGCTCCTTATGGCTCTCATCCTTCTGACCGCCCTCGCGTCGACCTATGGCGCGGCACGTCGAATCCGGAGCCTCGTGGGCGAGGATCCTTTCTTGCTCTTAAGCCTCTTTACCGTATCACGGGATCCTGTGCCCTCCTTTACCGCCTTCCTTGGGCTCCTTGTCCCTTTAGCTGGGATAGCCCTGGGGTTCGACGCCATCAACAGCGAGTTCAGCAGACGGACGCTGTCGAGAATACTGTCCCAGCCGATCTACCGGGACGTACTTATCGTGGGCAAAGCCCTCGCGGCCATTGGTGCCGTGGCGCTGGCCCTCCTTGCGCTCTGGCTCTTGATAATCGGGGGAGGAATGCTCTTCTTCGGTATTCCCCCCACGGGAGAACAGGTGGCCCGGGCACTGACCCACTACGTGGTGACCGTTCTCTACGCCGCCGTTTGGATCGTGCTCGCCATGGTGTTTTCGGTCTTGTTCCGGCAGCCGGCCACCAGCGCCCTTGCCTCTCTGGGGGCTTGGCTCTTCCTTACGATCTTCTGGCCCATCGTCGCAGGGGCTCTTGCGAACGGTTTGGCGGATCCCGGGACTTTGGCCCAGGTCCGGTGGGAGACGGCCCTCGCCAGATTCTCCCCGAACACCATTTACGGCGAGGCTACCTTGGCGCTCTTGAATCCGGCGACGCGCTCTTTAGGCCCTGTCGTCTTCGCCCAACTCGAGCGGGCGATCTTGGGAACGCCTCTTCCTTTGGGGGTAAGTCTCCTGTTGATTTGGCCTCATGTGACCGGACTCACGGCGGCAACACTTCTGTTCTTTGCGGGAGCGTACGTGGCCTTTCAGCGGCAAGAAATCCGCGCATGACCGGACCGGCTGCCGTCCGTGCCGGCGTACCGAAACGCTCCGGCTTATCCGCAGACCCGTTCATACCATGAGTACGGCCGGAGCTCCCGCCGCATCATCGTGGGGCACCGCGCTCAGTCTACAGCACGGCCTCGTAAGCGCGGAGGTAGCCCTGAACCATTCTGGAGACGGTAAACCGCTCCATCGCCCAGTCACGGCAGCGCCTACGATCGATTATATCGGGCTCGCGACTTAGCCTGAGGACCGCGTCGGCCGCGTCCCGAGCGTCTTCCACGAGAAATCCGGTTTCCCCGTCAAGAATAAGCTCCTGCATCGAGCCCCTTCTTACCGCGATGACGGGGGTCCCGGTAAGCATCGATTCCACCACCGTGAGACCGAAGGGCTCGTCAAAATTGATCGGATGAAGGAGCGCGAGAGCATTCCCCAACAGCTGGTCGCGAAGCTCCGGTCCGGCCGGCCCCAGGTATCGAATCGATGTACCATCGATGGCAGGTTTTACATAGCGGTTGAAATAAGACCGGTCCTGGACGATCCCAGCGATTACCAAAGGGAGCCCCGCCGCCTTGGCTATCCGAATAGCCTCCCTGGTCCCCTTGTCGTTGTGAATCCGACCGAGAAACAACAGGTAGTCACTCGCCCGGGGGACAAACGTGAACTTTTCGGGGTCCACTCCGTTATAGACCGTTGCCAGGTAGTCGAGCTCCGGGGATCGGTCGGCGTCGCTTATTGAGATATAGTGCACCCGATCGTTGTAACGGCGATAAACCGGCAGAATCTTCGGCGAGGAGAAGCCGTGTATCGTGGTTACCATCGGGGTGCTGATGAGCCTCGAATAGCTTAGCGGAAGGAAGTCGAAGTGGTTGTGAATCAGGTCGAATCGATCGGCCTGCTCCATGAGGTTTGCTATATGGAGGCACTCCCAAACCTTTGGATCAAGGCTCTTTTCTTCCTCGTAAGGGGCGGGAGCTACGGCTTGCAGCTGCGCCCGAGTCTGTGAGTCGGCCGTTGCGAATAGGGTGACATCGTGGCCGGCTTCCACAAGTCCCTCGGTTAGATGAGAGGCCACCAGCTCCCAGGGGCCGTACGCCCGCGGCGGCGTTCTCCAGGCTATCGGTGACAGTACTGCGATCCTCACGTCTGTTCCCACCATTCTTACAGGCAGTGATCAAGGCTATCCAACCTTGTGCGTGTGGTCAACGTCGAGGCTGTTGGTTGCCCGTGGTCCGGGATACAAGTATCATTGGGCTGCAGCTTTTTGTAAGGACACTTCCATGAAGCTCCAGTCGTTGCGAAGAGTCAGTACGATCCTTCGACCGGATGCCGGTCGGGTTCTAATCCGTGCACACAAGTCCGGGAGTAACGACCGACATACCAGGATAGTCGCTCGTCTCGCTGCACTGTCTGAGAGTGAGGCGAAGCGAAGGGCGGATGCCCTACAGCGTCGTTTTGAAACGAGGCATCGGGGCTTCGAACGTTGGCTTTCCGAAATGTTTGCCTCCGTTTCCGACAAGCTTCCCACGGATCACCGTTTGAGCGAGGCACACCGAATACTCATCGGTGCAGCTTTTGCGCAAGAGTACGCCCTTGAGGCTGCCGCCCTCTTCAACCCGTCGATGGTACCTCATCCCAATCAGTCCAACCTTCCGAAAGAGACTGCAAGGTTTGTCTTGAGCTTACGCGCTACCGGGGAGGGGCACGTTTCTTCTCTCGTTTTCCGGGAAGGAGAGGTGGGGCCGACGGGTGATGTGACGGTGTATCCAGCGTCGCCCTACGTGTACGAAGGACAGCGCGACGAAGACCCGACCTTCGATACCGCCTTGTTTCGGGAGAAACTCGTGGAGCTGGGCCAGTGTAACGAAGTCTCCCAAGGACTTCTCGATGGGTTTGGCCAGGAGTTCTCTCAACGCGAGCTCGAAAGCGTCCTCGCAGACTTCGAGCGACGGAATCGCAATCTTCCGCAACAGGCCGGCGCCACCTTGGAGCGCGTGAGGTCCCTGCTCTACTCCCACTACAAATTGGTCTTTCCCGAAGCCGGCGATCTTTCGGAGCGGGCGGTCTATCCTGTTGGACCGATGGAGCGAGCCGGAATAGAGGACGCACGTTTTGTCCGCTTCGTCGGTGAAGACGGGAGCACGACGTACTACGCTGTCTACACCGCATTCGACGGCAAGGTCGTGTTGCCGCAACTCCTGCAGACAGACGACTTCGTCAGGTTTTCGGTTAGCACTCTCAGCGGCCAAGAAGTCGAGAACAAAGGTATGGCTCTCTTTCCCCGGAAAGTGGGTGGGGCCTACGTGATGGTGGGGCGTCAGGATAACGAGAATGTTTACTTGATGTACAGCGATACACCGCTGTTTTGGCGGGAAAAGCGACTTCTTCTGAGGCCGACGTTTCCCTGGGAGTGTGTGCAGATCGGCAATTCCGGAGCCCCCCTGGAGACGGATGCAGGATGGCTCCTGTTCACTCATGGCGTGGGGCCAATGCGCACCTACTCCATTGGCGCGGTTCTCTTAGACCTTGAAGCCCCCCATCGAGTCATTGGTCGTCTTACTGAGCCGTTGCTCACACCATCTGCTTCCGAGCGGGAAGGGTACGTACCGAATGTCGTCTATAGTTGCGGCGCTATGATCCACCGGGAAACGGTAATACTCCCCTACGCGGCAAGCGACTACTTCACTCGGTTTGCGGTAATGGACATGAACGAACTCGTGGAAGAATTGTTGCGCTCCGGCCGGAATGGTGGCCCACTGGGGACGGCCGGATTGTCGTGAATGGGCGTGGAAAAGCAACTTGGGAGGATGTCAAATGGACGCGATACGACGGATGGCGATCGTGGGCGACTACGTCCCTCGTCGCTGTGGCATAGCACAATTCAGCAGTGACCTTGCCCACTGGATAGTCAAAGCGCACCCGGGGACCGAGCTACAGGTTGTAGCCGTCAATGACGAGCCGGAAGGTTATGACTATCCCCCGGAAGTGCGGTTCGAGATCCCGGAGCGAAAGTCGGTGGCATATACGCAGGCTGCGGAGTACCTCCACGCGACCAACGTAGACGTGGTTTCGTTGCAGCACGAGTTCGGAATCTATGGCGGCCCCGCAGGAAGGCATGTTCTGGCGTTTCTGAAGCTTCTTCGTGTTCCGGTCGTTACTACACTCCACACGGTGCTGCAGGAACCGACGGAAGAGCAGAGGCGGGTGTTGATGGAGGTCGCTAGTCACTCAACCTATCTAGTGACGATGACGCAACGAGGCGCGCAGATGCTCCGGACCATCTACGGTGTAAACGAGGAGCGAATAGCCGTCATTCCCCATGGCATTCCGGACATGCCATTCGTGGACCCGAACTTCTACAAGGACAAATTCGGAGTGGAGGGAAGACAGGTTATTCTGACGTTCGGCCTTCTTTCTCCGAATAAGGGCATCGAGGTGATGATCAAAGCGCTTCCGAACATAGTCCGATCGGTACCGGAGGTCGTGTACATAGTCGTAGGAGCAACCCATCCGAACCTGCTTAAATCCGAAGGCGAGACGTACAGGCTTTCGCTCGAACGCTTGGCGGAGCATCTGAGCGTTAAGGAGCATGTGGTTTTCTACAACCGGTTCGTTTCTTCCGAGGAGCTCTTGGAGTTCCTCGGTATGGCGGACATCTACGTCACGCCCTACCTCAACAAGGCTCAAATCACCTCAGGTACCCTTGCTTACGCTTTCGGGTGCGGAAAGGCGGTTGTCTCGACGCCGTACTGGCATGCCGAGGAGCTTCTAACGGATAATCGCGGTGTCCTCGTCCCCTTCGGTGACCCTCGGGCGATTTCGGATGCAATCCTCGCATTGCTAAAAGACGAGCCCCGTCGGCACGCGATGAGAAAACGCGCATACATCCTCGGTCGCGACATGGTCTGGCCACAGGTGGGGCAGCGCTATTACGAGCTGTTCAGGCAGGCGAGGTTGCGTCAGGCGGAGACTTCGCCGAGCCGCCGATACGCGGTGCGTACCCTTGCCGAATCTGCCCGGTACTTGCCACAGCTCCGCCTCCGGCATCTGAGCTCTCTCACCGATGATACCGGCATTCTTCAACATGCCCGATACTCGGTGGGCAATCGGCTGGAGGGATACTGTACCGATGACAACGCGCGGGGGCTCATTCTCACGACCGTCCTTAGAGAAGTCGGTCCCGATGAGCCGGCGTTGCTCGACCGCTTGAGACTCCGGTGTGCCGCCTTTATCGACCACGCCTTCGACTGGGAAACGAAGGCTTTTCGCAACTTCATGTCCTATGACCGGCGATGGCTCGAGCGGGAGGGCTCTGCGGACAGCCAAGGACGCGCCCTTTGGGCCCTGGGAAGCGTAATCAGTGCCTCCGAGGACGAACAGATGGTCTCCTGGGCGACGGAGATCTTCGACGGAGCGCTCACAAAAGCGGTTTCTTTGACGCCGTTGCGGACGTCGGCGTTTCTGTCCCTCGGAGTCGTTGCATTCCTGGAGCGGTTCGGGGGGGACCGACAGGCTCGGCAGGCGGCGGAAACTCTACTCGAACGCCTCCTTGGGAGATACCGCGAAACCACCCAAGAGGGTTGGAACTGGTACGAAGACGAGTTGACCTATGACAACGGGCGAATAGCGGAGGCAGTCATCCGTCTCGGTCTCGCTCTGGAGCGAGAGGACGCCGTCGGAATTGGGCTCGAAAGCCTGCACTGGTTACGTAACGTTCACTCCGCTCCGGAAGGGCACTTTAGAGCGATCGGTAACCACGGGTTTTACCGGCGTGGCGGAAAGCGTGCCGCCTACGATCAGCAGCCCCTGGAGGCTGCAGCTGCGGTGGGTGCGGCGGTGGCGGCATTCGATGCCACCGGCGAGCCGGGTTGGCGCGACGAGGCGCACCGGTGTTTCGAATGGTATCTTGGCCGTAACGACCTTGGAGAGGCTCTATACGTTCCATCCGTCGGAGGGTGCTACGATGGGCTGATGGTGGACCGGGTAAATCGAAATATGGGAGCGGAGGCAACGCTCTCCTTCCTAATGGCGCTTGGCCAGATCCAGACACTGGAGAGCAGAATTGCCTCTTACGGAGGCTCGAGAAGCGGAGATGTCGCTCCACAGGGTGTCGCGTGACACTCCTGCTCCCCCGGTAGGAAGAACCGGCTGCCCGCGTTGACGACCATCGAGCAAAGCCTGACAAACCCCGCGTTCCTCGAACGGAAGGAGAACGTCGCACTGCTCGGTCCTCCGGGAGGTAGAAAGACCCACCTCGCCATAAGTCTGGCGATCGCCGCAGCGAAGTACCTCCGCCGCCCTTATCGACCGCGGTAGTATCAGCCGACTGATTTCGCTGAGGGCGATCGAGGCGAGGTGATTGTCGCCTCCGGAAACTATAAGATCCTTATCGGCCTGCTACGCGAAAAACGCGTACAGGCTCATCAGGGTGCTCAAGAGCACGAACCCCGTGCCGATCAGCCACATCATGCCGGTAAACCGTCGGTTGAAGTCGTCGAACCGTTTGTCGACTTGCTCGAACCGTTTGTCGACTTGCTCGAACCGTTTGTCGATTTGCTCGAACCGTTTATCGATTTGCTCGAACCGTTTATCGACTTGCTCGAAGCGTTTGTCGACCTGCTCGAACCGCTTCTCCATCTGCTCGAATCCTTGCTTCATGAGCTCGCGCTGCGCCTTGAGCTCCTCTTCCACGCGGATGATGCGTTCGTTCAGCTGTAGTACCGGTGCCGGGAGCCACTCGAAGAGATGGGACTGTACGTAGTTTCCGACCTGTTCGAGGTCGCCTTCGGTCAATGCCATATGCTGTCTTCGGATAGTGTATATCACTACGGAGGCAAAGAAAACCGTGCTTCACTTCCTGAACGCGCCTCCGGGTGTCTTGTGGTTACGCCATGAGTTTCCTGGCGACGTCCTGTACGATTTCTATTGTCTCCTGAATCGCAAGCCCTTGAGCAACCAACCCCGGAAGCTCATCAAAGGTTGCCAGGTAGCTGCCATCTTCAACTTGGTCGACGTGAATCCCGACCGCAAGACCTTCTGACATCGCGACTATCCTACGGCAATCGGCGAGGTTTATATCTTCTTGGCTTACACTGACTTCCGTAGACACGTTGTTGAACAATCCGGATGTGGAACAAGGAATAGATGCAGCAGAACAAACGGTCGTATAGTGACGAGCTTAAGACCACCCCGAGCCTTACAGGGCGAAGATCCACCGGTATCGGTTGGAGCAAACGTTCATCCGGCTTGGCATGGTAGAGGCGGAATCTGAGGATCGGGAAGCGGACTACATAGACGGGCTCGAGCTGTTCGACTAGTCAATGTTAGATCGAGCGGTGATCCCGCTTCGCTGGGTGCTGCCGGGAAGCCGCCGCCGACTTCATAGTCTATTTCTGCGAGACGAGGAGCAGCGGTGGTAGTGGCCGCTGCGGCTGCCGGGTAGACCGCGTCTGATCCGGTGGGTCAAAATGGGCGACGGTCCCATCGAACGCAACGACCACCGGCGAGCCGCAGTAGGGACAGCTGTAGCAGCCCGCCGCCCCGGTTGCCGGCGGAATGATTCTTGTAGATCTGAATCCGCGCATGAGCACTCGGTCGCGTATGCCCTCCCAGACCGGGCCGTGACAGGTTGGACAGCTCTGCTCTTCGGCCGAAGAAACGTACAGAGGGCCTTCAGGTTCAGACCAGTCGATTCGGATCGGCCCATCCTGGGTGAGACCTTCGGAAACGCGTTGCTCCCATGCCTCTATGGCATTGGCCCACTGGGATGTCAGCAATTGCCCTGAGATGCGCGGGAGCCGTGCTGCGAGGGCATTGGGGTCCATAAGCAGAAAACGCCAGGATGCGCCGGCGCGTTCCGGCCGGGTCTGATCGCCCGACAGCAAACAGATAGCGAGGCGCTGGCAGTGCATGTACCCGGTGACCGCCACGAGCGTCGGTCCATGTGCCCAGTTCGTTCCCCAGACCCTCTTCAGCTTGTTGCTGTGATCAAGGAAATCCAGGCTTGTTGCATCTGTCACATCGGCGAGATCAAAGTGCAACAGAGGAAACCCCGTGTCGTAGAAGAGCCTGCCAACGCCGATTATTGATCCCAGCAGGCTATTGTCGATGCGCCCCCCTAGGCGGACCGTTGCGACATCCGGTCGCTCTGCTGACTGTGACATTTTGTAATCGAGGTCGTCGGATATAAAACCGGGATTGGTTCGTCGGATGTACTCTTGAAGCTCCGGCGACGGAGGTGTAGCCGAAACCTCGGCATCGCTTTCCGTGGCCAACTGCCGGGCGAGGCGAACGGCGGTCTGCATATCATGAACCAGTGCTCCACCCCTCTGCGACACCTGTTCGCTCAGTGTTTCACTGATCTCGGTCTTTGGTGTGCAAATGGTCAACGCCATCCGATTTGGATTCCCATTTGCCGACGGCCACCAACCGAGATACTCGGCAGCGCGAGTACCGAGAGGATGTCTGCCGGTGTCTAGCAGAAGAACGGTTGCGCCCGTCCCGGAAACCTCGCGAAGGACGTGGAGCCAGAATTTGAACCCTGTCTCAAGGTCGCCGGTAAGTTTTACGTGCAGCAACCCGGGGTCGCCGTCCAGTGGGCGAACACTTATGTTTACGAGCTCGCTCTCGTACCGGCTGAGAATAGTCTGTGCTTTCTGAAAAGCAGTGTGGTCGGCGAAACTCACGGCTTGAGAATTTAGCCCCTCTGCGGTATCCATTTCAATCTCGTTGGCAAGGCTTCAGGCACCTTCATTTCCGGGTTAAATTGTTTTTCGATCCGAGTGCGTCTACGTGAACCACCGCAGCCACCACCGCCACACGTTGAAAGGATGGGTATGTCGTGGCGCTCGCCGAACCGGCAGACCTTCCGGGTGAGCTCTTCGAAGTCCGCGCTCGTCCACTTCTAATAGTAGGAAAACTTATCGCGGACCGGAAGCGCGAATCGGCCGTGCGGCAAAGGATTCCGCCCAAATCACCGCAACAGTCGCGGTTCGCATTGCGCTGGCGGCACACCTGCCGGCTACTCGACTCCGTAGACGCGTGAAACAGACAGATCAGGGCTATCAAGGAACCGATTATGACGTGGAACAGACGCATGTCTCCCGAAGGGCGTAGCGGAGGACCTTTTCAGTTGAGGCGATCGGGATCGAATCCCGGTGGGGACCGCTCCGTCTTCACCAGACGCCGGAGAATCCGCCCCAGCTCGTCGGG